>JACVJD010000019.1 GCA_015711825.1 Candidatus Solincola daggyaiensis | reverse complement strand
GCTGAATGTCGGCGTAATCGCCGTCCTCCACCTCGCATTAGGCATAGTGGAGGGGCCTTAAGATGGCGACCAGGAACGCGGATACCATGGACATATCCCCGCGCGCGAACGAAGACATCATCTCCTGGCTGAAAGGCCGGTGACGACCGGATCCCAAAAGCATCCGGAACGCAGTTATATGGAAGTTTGAGTTCCCCGGCAAGTGGGTTATGATGTTTGCTGCGGCGGGTGAAAGGAAATGGCATGGGAAGCGTAAGGACCCTGGCCGAGAACCGCAAGGCCAGGCATGATTACCACATAGAGGAAAAATACGAGGGCGGCCTCTCTCTCCTGGGATCGGAGGTAAAGTCCATCCGCGAGGGTAGGGCCAACCTGCGCGACAGCTTCGCCAGGATGAGCGGCGGGGAGCTGTTCCTGGAGAACATGCACGTCGCCCCCTACAGCCACGGCGGCGCCTTCAATCACGAGCCCCTGCGGCCGCGCAAGGTTTTGATGCGCCGGGACGAGCTGCGCAGGCTGGAGGGCAAGGTCAACGAGAAAGGGTATACCCTCATCCCCTTGAGGCTGTACCTGAACGAGAGGGGCAGGATCAAGGTGGAGCTGGGGCTGGCAAGGGGCAAGGCGAAGGCCGACCGCCGTCGCGACATCATGGAGAGAGAGGCCCGGCGCGACCTGGAGCGCTCCCTCAAGGAAGCGGGCAGGGGACGACCCGGCCGGGAATGAGGCGGAGATCGAGATCCCGGCTCGAGGGGCTCTTATACGTCCCATTCCCGCCCCGCGAGGCCGATGGCGGGCGCACTTCGCGAAACCAGGCCGGCGGTGGTTGCATAATGGTTTACAATAGAGGTAGAGAAAGGCGATGCACCTTGAAAACCTGGGGGCGAAACGGCTTCGACAGGGATCGGCGGCCGGCGCGGGAGCGAGCCGGGGACCCGAGCCTCGTTAAAAAGCGGGAAAACCGATAGACGCCGACAGCGAGTTGGCTCTGGCTGCTTAAGCGGCCCGTTCCTCTCCGGGAGGCCCGCGACCGGGGAAGGGGCGTCATGAAGCGGGATCACCGAGGCCCCACTCCCGTAAAGGCCGAGGGAAAACCCTAACGGGATAGCCGCCGGCAAGCCCTCCGCCGGGCGAACCGGCGGCGAAAAAAGCAGCGGCGGATACGCTCGTAGAGCCCACCCGGCCGGATTTCTGGACGGGGGTTCGACTCCCCCCGCCTCCACCAAACTCCATACCGCCCTCGCAAGAGGGCTTTATTTTTCGCGGCGGTATGCCCTCATGCGCCGACCGGCCCGCCCATTTCCATTTGTGGCCTTTATCCCTGCGCCGCTGCCCATCAAACTCCGCGAGGGTAAAACGCATCATGCTCTAACCGCTCGCGGAGGGTTGCGATATCGCCGGCGTCCGCGAGGGTACAATAATGCCGCTAAGGCAGTGCTGAGGCCGTGCTTGCAGGAAAGGAGGTAGGTCTTGCTGCGTTTTATAGAGGTGGTGGGGTCTTCGCCCCTCGGCTATTCCGAGGCCGTGCGCGCCGCGGTCGAGGATCTCATGGCCAGGGGCGAGAAAGTGCATTTCTTCCAGGTGATCGAGGAGAGGGGCGCGGTGCGCGAGGGGAAGATCGCGGAGTTCCAGGTGGTATTGAAGGCGGCGGTGGAATAGAGAAAGCTGGAGCGCCTGGCGGGCACCGCGGCCTTTATCCCCCATTCCCCGAAGGCTGCGCGCCTCACACCCCGGAAAGAGCGACCTCCAGCGCCCTCTCCAGCTGCAGGTCATCCTCGCCCACCACGGGGTTCTTCACCGCCACATCGGGGGCGATGCCCTCGTCGTCGATGCTCGATCCGCTCGGGGTGTAGTAACGGGCTATGGTCAGCCGCAGTCCGGTGCCGTCGTCCTGGCGAAAGATCTTCTGGATGGAGCCCTTTCCGAAGGTGGTCTCCCCCACCAGCACGCAGCGCTCGTTCTCGCGCAAGGCGGCGGAGAATATCTCGGAGGAGCTGGCCGTGCCGCGGTTGATGAGCACCACCACCGGGAGATCCCACTTCACCTCCCCGTCCGCCCGGTATTCGCGCGTGGCCCCTCCCACGCGCCCTCGCGAGGAGACGATCACCCCGTCACGCAGGAACATATCCGCCGCCCTGATGGCGGGCTCCATGTAACCCCCGGGGTTTGAGCGCAGGTCGATGACCAGGGACCTCGCTCCCTTCGACGCCATCTCCGCGAGGGCCTGGGACATCTTCTCGTGGGCGTCCTCCGTCCAGTCCGAGAGGCGCAGATATCCCACGCCGCCCTCCCTGACCTCACTATCGATGACCGGGATCTCTATCTCCCTGCGCACGATGTCGTAATAGGTAACGTCCAGGGAGGGAGGCCTGGCGATTCCCAAGCGCACCGTGGTGCCCTCGGGGCCGCGTATGAGGAAGACCGCCTCCTCCAGCTCCATGCCCTCCAGGTCCTTCCCGTCCACCTCCCTTACGATATCCCCCTCCTGCAGTCCCGCCTCCTGGGCCGGGGTTCCCTCCAGCACGCGCGTCACCCGCACCTCGTTCTTCACCTTCTCCAGGGCCACCCCCACGCCCGAGAGCCGCCCCGAGAGCTGGGTGTCCAGCATGGCGAGGTCCTTCGCGCTCATGAAGGAGGAGAAAGGGTCGTCAAGGGAATCGATCATGGCGGTTATGCCCCGCTCCACCAGCGCCTCCTCACCCGATCCCTCCCCGTAGAGGCGGCGTATTCCCCGGGCCGCGGATCCCAGCAGGTAATCCGCGTCCACCTCGTCCACGTAGTTGGCCTCCACGATGTCCTGGGCTCGCGCGTAGGCGTCGCTTTTCAGCAGGGCCTGCTCAAGCTCACGCGATCGCTCGTTCTGCTCCAACTCCGCGCCGGCGCTCGATCCCGCGCCCTCTTCCCGGTCGGAGTTTGAGGAGGGCCTCCCCCTGGTCAGGATGTAGGGCACCGCGAAGCAGGAGCCCACCAGGAGAAGGGAGAGCAGGACGGAAAGGATGATGATGAGGCGGTCGCGGCGACGCCTCTCGTCGTTCAAGGGATCGTGCAGCTCCTCCACGTCAACCGCCTGCCTCCACCGCGCTCCGCGCCGGCCAACCCCCGAGACGCGCGATCATACCTCCAGGAAACGGCCCAGCGCGTAGGCGCTTCCCAGCGCCCCGATGACCACTCCTCCCAGGACCATGCACGGGAAGAGCACCGCCAGCAGGCCCGGAGACAGGGAGAGGCGCAAAAACTGCAGGTTCTCGATGAGCTTGTCCAATATCCAAACCTTTACCGCCAGGGCCACGAGAATGGCCACCGCTGAGCCCACCAGGCCCTCGGAGATGCCCTCCAGCACGAAGGGCCAGCGGATGAACCAGTTGGTGGCGCCCACCAGCTTCATGATCCCTATCTCGCGGCGCCTCGCGAAGATGGCCACCTGGATGGTCACCGAGACCAGGAGCACGGCCACGATGGCCAGCGCGATAACCCCCACGATGCCGATCTGGCGGAACTTGTCGAAGATGTTCTCCAGCTTCTCGATGGCCGAGCTGGCCGACTTGACGTCCTCGATGCGGTCGCGGAAGGGGGCTTCGTTGCTTATCCTTCCCACCACCAACCCCACGTCCTTGGGGTCCTTGGTCATGAGCTCATAGGAGTTGGGCAGGGGGTTCTCGTCGATGTATTCCCACAGCTCGGGCTGGTCCTTGAACCTCTCCTTGAACTCCTGCAGAGCCTGGTCCTTGGTCTTGTAGGTGACCTTGGTGGGATCCACCTCGGGGATGCTCACCAGGAAGGCCTCGATGGCGGCGCGCTCCTCCTCGGTGGTGAGATCCGAGAGGTAGATATCCACCTCCCCCACCTTGCGCTCGGCGTTCTTGATCATGTTGCTGAACATGTTCCAGCCCATGACCACCATGCCCAGTATGCCCAGGGATACCGCCACCACGGCGATGGCGGCGACGGCGAGGATGAGGTTCTTGCGCAGGGAAGCCCAGGTCTCGGAGGCGAAGTAGGCGATCTTATTCATAGCCGTACACGCCCCTGTCCTGGTCTCTTATGATGCGCCCGTTCTCCAGCGCTATCACCCGCTTCCTGAAGGTGTTGACGATGGCCTTGTCGTGGGTGGCCATGATCACCGTGGTGCCGGCCTCGTTTATCCTCTCCAGCAGGCGCACGATGCCCTCCGCCAGGGAGGGATCCACGTTCCCCGTGGGCTCGTCGGCCAGCAGGATGGGCGGACGGTTGATGAAGGCGCGGGCGATGGCCACGCGCTGCTGCTCGCCCCCGGAGAGCTCGTCCGGGAAGGCGTCCAGTTTATGCCCCAACCCCACCAGCTTGAGCACCTCCGGCACCTGCTGCTCCGCCAGGCGGCGCGACTTCCCCGTCACCTCCATGGCGTAGGCCACGTTCTGGTAAACGGTCTTGTGGGGAAGGAGCTTGAAATCCTGGAAAACGCACCCGATCTTGCGGCGGAGGTAGGGCACCTTCCACTTGCGCAGCTGGCTTATATTGGTATCGGCTATGTATATCTGCCCGCTGGTGGGCTCCTCCTCCTTTATGAGTAGCTTGATAAAAGTGCTCTTCCCCGAGCCGGAGGGCCCCACCAGGAAGGCGAACTCCCCTTTTTCTATGTCCAGGGTGATATCCTCAAGGGCATAGACGTTGCCCTTGTATATCTTGGTGA
This sequence comes from Candidatus Solincola daggyaiensis, assembly GCA_015711825.1. Taxonomy (GTDB): domain Bacteria; phylum Actinomycetota; class Geothermincolia; order Geothermincolales; family RBG-13-55-18; genus Solincola_B; species Solincola_B daggyaiensis. The sequence goes on along the minus strand of JACVJD010000019.1, from coordinate 34,961 downwards.
CCCTTCGCATGCGGATCACTGTCGATCATCTCCCCTCTTCGGCGCCTGCGGCTCCCTTTCCTTACGTCACGCGAGGAAACCCCGCACGACCTCGGCGATATGATGGGCATCCAGCCCGAAATGTTCCACCAGCTCCTCGGCGGTTCCCGAGGTACCGAAACTGTCCCTTATGCCGATCATGCGCATGGGCGTGGGCAACTCCTCTACCAGGAGTTCGGCGACGGCGCCCCCGACACCTCCCAGGACGCTGTGCTCCTCGCAGCTGACCACCCTCCCGGTGCGCGAGACCGACTCCAGGATGCCCTCGCGATCCAGGGGCTTTACGGTGTGCAGGTTCAGGACCTCCGCCTCGATCCCCTCCCGCGCCAGCTCCTCCGCCGCGTCCAGGGCCTGGTGAAGCATGTAACCGCAGGCGATGACGGTAACGTCCCTTCCCCCGCGCATCACGCGCGCCTTGCCGAACTCGAAACGGTACCCCTCGTCGAAGAGGACCGGGACCTTGGGGCGCCCCATGCGGACATATGCCGGACCTGGGATATAGGCCACCGCCTTAACCGCCTCGCGGGTCTCGTAATAATCCGCGGGCACCACCACCTTCATGCGCGGGACGGCCCGCATGAGGGTGATATCCTCCAGGGCCTGGTGCGAGGATCCGTCCTCGCCCACCGTTATGCCCCCGTGGCTGGCGCAGATCTTCACGTCCAGGTTGGAGTAAGCTATGTTGTTACGCACCTGGTCGTAGGCCCGTCCGGTGGCGAAAACGGCGAAGGTGGAGGCGAAGACGATCTTGCCCGTGGCCGCCAACCCCGCCGCCGTGGCCATGAGGTTCTGCTCCGCCACCCCGCAGTCCACGAAGCGCTCGGGGAAGCGCTGCTTGAACTTCTCCGTCTGGGTGGATTTGGCAAGGTCCGCATCGAGGACCACGATGCGCTCGTCCTTTTCCCCCAACTCCAGGAGGGCCGCGGCGTATCCGTCCCTGGTGTTCCTCGTCTCCCGCTGTAGCCTCAAGAGCCCTCGATCTCCTTCAAAGCCTTCTCCATCTCCTCGGGGGTAGGCGCTTTGCCGTGGAAATCCACGTTGTTCTCCATGAAAGACACGCCCTTGCCCTTGACGGTATGGGCGATGATCATTCCCGGGCGGTCGAACTCATCCGCCTTGTCCAGCGCGCAGCATATCTCCAGGACATCGTGGCCGTTCACTTCCAGGACCTCCCACCCGAAAGCGCGCCACCGGGAGGCTATGTCCCCCAGGTCCAGCACTTCGCAGCACCTGCCGTCGATCTGCAGCCCGTTGTGGTCCAGGATGGCGGTGAGGTTGCGCAGGCGCTGGTGGCCCGCCAGCATGGCCGCCTCCCATATCCCGCCCTCCTGGCTCTCTCCGTCGCCGATGAGGGCATAGACGTGCGCAGGGTTGCCCTCCATGCGCAGCCCCAGGGCCATGCCCACCGCCGCGGCAAGCCCCTGGCCCAGCGAGCCGGTGGATATCTCCACCCCCGGCGTCTTGAGGCGGTCGGGATGCCCCTGGAGCATGGATCCTAAGCGGCGCAACTTCCAAAGCTCCTCGCGGTCGAAATATCCGCTCCTCGCCAGAACCGCGTAGAGGGCCGGTGCGGCATGTCCCTTGGAAAGCACGAAACGGTCACGGTGGCGCCAGTCCGGACGTCCGGGGTCGTGGTTCATCTTGTGGAAATAGAGGCAGACCAGGATATCCGCGCAGGAAAGCGAGCCGCCGGGGTGTCCGCTTCCCGCCAACCCGATCATGCGCACGATGTCCCAGCGGACCTCTTTGGCGATATTTTCCAGGTATTCCCTGAGCTCTTTCTCTTCCATTTCCCTCGCCGCCGCTCCTTCCGGCCTGCGCATCGGTATGATCATGCTCTTCCCTTCCTCGCCCGCCTTTCCCTCGTCAGGCCAGGACCAGCCTTTTGCCCCGCGAGGCCAGAAACTCCCCCAGCCTCTCGATGGAGTAGTTTATAACGCTTCGCGGATCCACGCCAGCTTCCCGCAATATTTCGACCGCGTGCGAGAATTCTCCTGCAAAGTCGGCCACGTGGGCATCGCTTCCCACCGAGAGCAGGCATCCACGCTCCACCGCCAGCCGCGCCATGAGGCGGCAGTTGTCGCCGCTGCCTTCACGCGTGTAGACGAAGGAGCTGTTGTTGACCTCCAGGGCCTTTCCCGCCCCCGCCGCCGCCTCCACCACCCTCTCCATGTCCACCGGGTAGGAGGGATTGTCGGGGTGGACGATCACGTCCACCAGGGGATGCGAGATGGCTGCCAGGAGGGCTGCGGTGTGATCCTCCACCCCCTCCCCCTCGTAGCCGGTGTAAGGGTGCAGGCCCGCCTGCACCAGATCCAAGCTCGCCAGCACCTTATCGGGAAGGTCGAGGCTGCCGTGCCGGTCAAGGATGTTCGCCTCCACCGAGCGCAGCACCCAAACGCCGTGCCACCGCCTGGGGATCACCTTGAGGTTCCAGAAATGATAGAGGTTCCCCGAGCCGGGTATGGCCGGCCCGTGGTCGGCCACCGCGAAGGCCTCCAGTCCCCTTTCCGCCGCCGCCCTCGCGCACTCCTCGATGGTGGAATAGGCGTGGCCGCTGGAAATGGAGTGCACGTGCGGGTCCACCCTTATGGCGTATTCCTTTCCCTCGGCCACTCGCCTTCCTTTCCTCCCGCCGGGTCAGCCTTCCGCGCTATTATACCCTACGCCTCAAACCCCCCTGCCCGGAAGGGGCCATCGGATGTGCGGCCTTGCGCGCGTAAGCAAGAAAGCAAAACCTGCGAGGATGAACAAGCCTCTGCCGGGAGGGGTCGTCGGCGGAGACGACATCGCGAGAGGCAGCCCCGGGTGAGGGGAATATCCCCGCTTTTCGCCTCCGGCCTAACGGAACCCGGGACCCGCGAGTCGTGGAGCCGAGGCCATCGACCCGCACGGCCCTGACCCAAGGCAAGGGTCACGAAGAGGCTTTAAGGCGGAGGTAGGCGTCGATGAAGTCGTCCAGGTCGCCGTCGAGGACCGCGTCCACGTTTCCGACCTCCAGCCCGGTGCGGTGGTCCTTGGCCATGCGGTAGGGGTGGAGCACGTAGGAGCGGATCTGGCTCCCGAAGCCTATCTCCATCTTCTCCCCCCTGAGCTTCGCCACCTCCTTCTCCCTTTCCTTGCGGGCGAGATCGGCCAGGCGCGCCTGCAGGATGCGCATGGCCGTCTGGCGATTGGAGATCTGCGAGCGCTCGTTCTGGCAGGACACCACGATGCCGGTTGGGATATGGGTTATGCGGACCGCCGAATCGGTCACGTTGACGTGCTGCCCGCCCGCGCCGCTGGAACGGTAGGTGTCGATGCGCAGGTCCTTGGGGTCTATCTCTATTTCGGCCTCGTCATCCAGCATAGGGACAACGTCCAGGGAGGCGAAGGAGGTGTGGCGGCGGCTGGAGGCGTCGAAGGGGGAGATACGCACCAGGCGGTGCACCCCCTTTTCGGGTATGAGCAGTCCATAGGCATAAGGGCCGTGCACGGTGAAGGTGGCGCTCTTGATGCCCCCGCCCTCCCCCTCCTGCACGTCGTTGAGGTCCACCTTGAACCCGCGCGCCTCCGCCCAGCGCAAATACATGCGCAGCAGCATCTCCGCCCAGTCCTGGGATTCCAGGCCTCCCGCGCCGGGGTGGATGCTGGCGATGGCGTCGCGTGCGTCGAACTCCCCCGAGAGCAGGCTCTTCTCCTCCAGGCGGTCCACCTCCCGCCGCAGCGCCCTCGCCCCCTCGGCGATCTCGTCCTGCAGGCTCAGGTCCTCCTCCTCCTGCGCCAGCTCCGCCAGCTCCGCCAGCTCCCTCTGCTGGGCATCCAGCCTATCCCATTTCTCCACCGTGTCCCTTAAGGAAGCGAGCTCGGCCAAGATATGCCTGGCGCTCTCCTGGTCGTCCCAGAGGTCGGGACGGGAAGCCTGCTTCTCCAGCTCGGCGGCCTTGGCTTTTTTCCCCTCTACGTCAAAGATACTCCTTTATCTTTTCCAGCCTTCCGGCTATCTCCTCGAGCTCGTCACGGTAATCGCTCAGCAACTGACCCTCCTGTTTCCGTCCCTTGCTTCCACTTAAGATACGATACGGATCTCCCGACCGCAGGCCATAGATCATAAACGACACCGATCATCGCCGGCAGATCCCGTTCAGGCCGATACCCCATCGCTGGTGCCCCCTTACCCTTGCTCCGAGTGGAAAGGTTTTCCTCCTCGCTCCTCGGCTGAGGCATCAGGACCCGCAACAGAACTTGTATTTCTTCCCGCTCCCGCAAGGGCAAGGCGCATTCCTTCCCACCTTCTGCACGCGCGCCGCCTCCGGCTTTCCCTTCCCGCCCTCCTTTCCGCCTCCCTCCACCACGCGCAGGGAGGGGCGTTCCTCCGCCTTCACCACCTGGACATGGAACATGTAGCGCAGGAACTCCTCCTGGATGCCCGCGATGAGCTCCCGGAAGGCGGCGAAGGCCTCGTTCTGGTATTCCACCAGAGGATCCCGCCCCGCGAAGGAGCGCAACCCCACGCTGTCGCGCAGGTGATCCATGTCGTAGAGGTGATCCCGCCAGCGGTTGTCGATCACCCGCAGCATCACCAGTCGCTCCAAATCGCGTATGTCGCGCCCCGTGGCGGCGAATTCCTCTTCCCGCGCCCTGTACACCTCCAGGGCGTCCTCCACCAGCGCGTCTCTCAATCCCTCGAAGGTCAGGGCCTTGAGGTCGATATCATCGGGTCCGAAGGTGGCGGGGTAGAGGGTCTTGAGGAAGCGGAACAGCCCCTCGAGGTCCCAGTTCTCCGGGTAGTCGCCGGGGTCGGCGTAGCGCTTGAGCGCCGCCTCGATGACCTCCGGCACCATCTCCTCCACCCGCGAGTGGAGGTCCTCGCCCTCCAGGATACGGTCTCTCTCGCCGTAGATGACCTCGCGCTGGGTGTTCATGACGTCGTCGTATTTGAGCAGGTTCTTGCGCACCTCGAAGTTGTTGGCCTCCACGTTCTTCTGCGCCGTCTCTATGGCCCGGGTCACCATCTTGTTCTCGATGGGGTGGTCCTCGGGCAGACGCAGACGGTCCATGAGCGAGGCGACGGTGCCGGAGGCGAAGATGCGCATGAGGTCGTCCTCCAGGGAGAGGTAGAAGCGCGACATCCCGGGGTCCCCCTGGCGGCCGGAGCGCCCCCTGAGCTGGTTGTCTATGCGCCTCGCCTCGTGGCGCTCGGTGCCCAGGACGTAGAGGCCGCCGAGCTCGATGACCTTCTTTTTCTCCTCCTCGCATTCCCTGCGCGTCTCCTCGAGCACGGCGCGGTATTCCTCCTCGTCCACCTCCGTCTTACCGGCCAATTTCCGCCGCGCCAGCATCTCGGGGTTTCCCCCCAGCATGATGTCCGTGCCGCGCCCCGCCATGTTGGTGGCGATGGTGACCGCGCCCAGCCGTCCCGCCTGGGCTACTATCTCCGCCTCGCGCGCGTGGTGCTTGGCGTTCAGGACCTGGTGTGGTATGCCGCGCTTCTTGAGCATGGCGGAGAGGCGCTCCGATTTCTCGATGGAGATGGTGCCCACCAGCACCGGCTGTCCCCGCTCGTAGCAGGCGGCTATGTCCTCCACCACGGCGCGGAACTTGGCCTCCTCCGTCTTGTATATCACGTCGTTGTGGTCCGTCCTGATCATGGGCAGGTTGGTGGGGATGACCACCACCTCCAGGCCGTATATCTCCTCGAACTCTCCGGCCTCGGTGGCCGCCGTTCCCGTCATGCCCGCCAGCTTTTCGTACATGCGGAAGTAGTTCTGCAGGGTGATGGTGGCCAGGGTCTGGTTCTCCTGGCGCACCCTGAGGCCCTCCTTGGCCTCCACCGCCTGGTGGAGGCCGTCGCTCCAGCGACGGCCGGGCATGAGGCGACCCGTGAACTCGTCCACGATCACCACCTGGCCGTCGGTCACCACGTAATCGACGTCGCGCCGGTAGAGCTCCTTGGCCTTGAGGGCGTTCTGAAGATGATGCACCAGGGGGGTGTTGAGGTGGTCGTAGAGGTTTTCCAGACCCAGGATGGTCTCCACCTTGTGGATGCCCTCCTCGGTGATGGAGACGGTGCGCGTCTTCTCCTCCACCTCGTAATCCTCGCCCGCCTTCAACCGCGGGGCGACCTGGGCGAACTGCCGGTAGAGCCTGGCCGATTCCTCCGCCGCGCCCGAGATGATCAAGGGCGTCCTGGCCTCGTCTATGAGGATGGAGTCCACCTCGTCCACGATGGCGTAATGGTGGCCCCGCTGCACCCGCCGCTCGCGGCTCACCTCCAGGTTGTCCCTCAGGTAGTCGAAACCGAACTCGTTGTTGGTGCCGTAGGTGACGTCGGCGCGGTAGGCCGGGAACCTCTCCTCCTTGGGCATCTGGGCCTGGATGAGGCCGACCGACAACCCCATGAAGCGGTAGATGGCCCCCATCCACTCGCTGTCGCGCCGCGCCAGGTAATCGTTGACCGTCACCACGTGCACGCCCTTGCCCTCGAGGGCGTTGAGATAGACCGGCAAGGTGGCCACCAGGGTCTTTCCCTCGCCCGTCTTCATCTCGGCGATCTTTCCCTGGTGCAGCACTATGCCCCCCATCACCTGCACGTCGAAATGCCGCTGCCCCAAGGTGCGCACCGCCGCCTCGCGTACCGCCGCGAAGGCCTCCGGGAGCAGGTCGTCCAGGGACGCGCCCCTCTCCAGCCTTCCCTTGAACTCCCCCGTAAGGGCGCGCAGCTCCGCGTCGGAGAGTCGCTGCATCTCCGGCTCCCGGGCATTGACCTCCTGCACCAGGTCGGAGAGCTGCTCCAATCTCTTCCTCTCCCCCATGCGCAGGACTTTTCCCAAGGGGTTCTTCAACGCTCCTCCTTTTCTCCACACGCGGCGTCCGGCCTCCGAGCGCACCGGGGCCTAAGCGGCCGTATCCTTACCATGCCACGGAAACCGCCCGCCTTTCAACATCGAGAAATATCGCGGGAGTCCCGTCGGCCCCGGCCGACTGCCATGAGGCAACCTCGCTTTGCCAGTACCCTCGCCATCAAGACCGCTCGCGTTCTTTCCCCCGTTTCGCGGCTGCCCGCGCATGGTCTTTTGCTCGCGCTGGAAAAGCGCGCTCGCATGCCGAAGGCGACCTCTCGGCGTCCGCTTTCCCCGCCCGCGCTTGAAGACCCGCTCTTCACCGCAAGGCTTGGGGAATCCGCTGCCGTATGAGATTCGTCATCCAATTCCCTACTGTAACCCCCCTGCCTCTTCCCGATGATCGATGTATATCGCGCATCGGCACCCGCATCGCCGGGCTAAGAACATCGGCTTGTCGCTATCCTGAAAACGTGGTTGAGGTACCGCGCAGGATCACTCGCTTACTCGCCAGGAAGGCAACCAGCTCCTGGCGGCTCCGCCCGGACGCATCGACGATACCTGGAGTTCGTCGATGCGCACGCCGTGAGACTCGTCCATTGCCCGAAGGCGGCACGCTACCCTTGACGGGCGGTGGACACGGTGGGACGGCCCTTGACCGATATGCCCTTAAAGAGAGCGCGCCCTTTTTCTGGAAAGATACGCCAACCGACGCCCGCCCACGCCAATCCGTCCCCTTTTGGCTGCCCCTATGTATGTCCGATCGCCAAAAAGCTCATGCAAGCACCTAGAACGCGGCATCTAAGGGTTTTTAGACCCGGTAATCCGGTCGCCTCACGCGCAAACTCGCTTCAAGCTCGCTTATTCTTCCTCCCGGAAGATCTCCTCCAGGCTCTCCTTGAGTTCCTCCTCCTCCAGCACCCTGGCTCGCTGCCTGATCTCGCGCTCGGGGCGCCGGCGTGCCCTGGACTGGGCTTCCAGCACCTGGGAGAGGGTGCGCAACACCATGGAATCGTAGCGCCTGCCGCGCTCCAGGCCCATCTCCTCCAGGGCCTCCCGCTGCGGCAGCTTGCGCTTGGAGTGGTTGGTGAGCGCGTCGAAATCGCTTACCACGCCTATTATCTTCGCTCCCAGCGGAACCCTGGTAGCCCCGCCTTCCTCCTCCGGCAAGGGATGGGAATGGCGCACGATATGCGCTATGGGGCGCAGTCTGGGGACCTCTTCCAGCACCTCCGCCCCTCTCTCCGCGTGGCCCTGCGCCTCTTCATCGCCCTCTTGCTCGATGCGCCCGATATCGTGCAGGGCGGCGGCGTAGCGGATGTTGCGCGTCTCCTCGGCGGAGACCCCCATCTCCCGCGCCACTTCCGCCGCCAGGTTGCTGACCCTTCCCGAGTGCCCAGGCATGCCGCGCGCCAGGTCGAAGGCGTCGCCGATGATGCGCATGGTCTGGAAGTAGCGCTCATCCAGCTCCTTATCGCGGTTGGATTCCGCGCGCACCAGGAGCAGGGGCAACAGGAAGAGGAGGAAGTTGAACCAAGGCAAGCGGGGGAAATAGAGGGCCGTGAGAGCCCCCGCGCCGGTGATGGCCAGGTAGGCAGGGAAGGTCTGGCGCATGTGCTGGGGCAGGATGACCCGCCAGTTGCCGGCCAGCAGGATCCCCGTCTCCACCGAGGAGGTCACCACCTCCCCGACGTAGAAGACCAGGGCCATGACCAGGAAGGCGGCCGGAAAGACCAGGGCGCGGTGAAGCACCACGGGGTTGAAATAGGTCAGGTAAACGTTGCCGTCAGGCAGGTTGCCGAAGTATGCCGGGTAGGGATTCCAGGTCATATCCCACCCCGCGAAGGCCACCAGGCGATAGACTATCCCCGCCAGGGCGACGATATAGGTGCGCTGGACGATGTGCATAAGGTCGCCCTCGCCCGAGCGCTGCAGGCGCGAGAAAGCCCTGCCCGCCAGGCTCCCGAGCAGGAAGATGAACACCGCCTCCGGAAGCGGCCTGATGGCGATCACGCACAGGATGGCCGCCATTCCCAGACGCAACGGCCTGCCCCACGGGAACTGTATCCTCCAGGCCTCGAAAAAGGCCAGGACGGCGGCAAGCCCGAAGGTGCGCGCGGGGTCGATATCCCCCCATTTCACGAAGGGGAAGCATGCCGCGATCACCGCCAGGAAAAGAAGGGCGGAGAGGACGCGAAGGGCCTTGAGGCGCTTCTCGTTCATAGCTCCTCCCCACCCTCTCCGGGAGCGGATCCGCCCGCCTCCGCCGCCTCATGCCGCGCCGGGGCCGCGCCGCCCTCTTCCTCCAGACGCATCATGGCCTCCCGCTCCAGGCGCTCCCGCGCCTCGCGCCGCTCCCGCAGGACCTCCTCGCGGCGTTTCGCCCTGCGCTTGCTTTTCCGCTCCTCCCCAGGCTCGCCCCCCACTTGACGCATCTCCCCCACGGCAGCCCCGCCTTCATCCGGAGCAGCGGTCGCCGGCGGCGTTTCCTTTTCCCGCCGCTCTTCCTCCTCCTGTATGGATGCGATGAAATGCTCCACTATCTCCGCGTCGAACTGACGCCCCGCGTTCTCGCGCAGCTCGGCTATCGCCGCCTCGCGGGACTTTGCCTCCCTCCACGGGCGAGGATGCAGCATGGCGTCGTAGGCGTCCGCCACCGCCAGGATGCGGGCGGAGAGGGGAATGGTCTCCCCCTTGAGGCCGTCTATGTAGCCGCCGCCGTCATAGTACTCGTGATGGTGCCTCACCGCCTCCGCCATATCCGCGAGGTAGGAGACCTCCTCCAGCCTGGCCGCGCCCTCCAGGGGATGCGACTTGACGCGCTCGAACTCCTCGGCGCTCAGGGTCGCCCTCTGCAGCAGTATCTCGCGCGGGATGGCCGGGCGTCCCAGGTCATGCAGGAGGGCGGCGTGGCGCAGGCGGCTGACCTCGTACACGGGAAGCCGCATCCTCCCGGCGACGCGCGCCGCGTGCTCCGCCACCCTCACCGCGTGGCCGTCCAGGTAGGGCTCGCGCTTCTCCAGATGGGTGACAAGCACCTCCATGCTGCGGTCGTACGATTCCAGTAACGTTATGTTCTTGCCGCTGAAATACCACGCCACGCCCAGGATGGCCGTAAGGGCCATGACCGCGAAGAGGCCGCGAAGGGATTCCGCCACCGAGCCCAGGATGACCTGGTTGCCCCCCGCGTCCAGCAAGGGCCTACCCTCCAGGTCGAGGGCGACGTGGAAAGCGTTTTGGGCGTAGATCACTCCCATGCCCAGGCCGATGAGGGCGTAGAGGAAATGGTTGGGGAGCAGGCGCAGGGCATCGCCGACAAGAAAGCGCGCGGGCTCCACGCCGTCCCGCCAGCGCAGGATCGCGGCCATGGCCAGGGCGTTCAGCGCCCAGAAGACCCCCGCCGCCACCAGCAGAGGCAGCAGGGAACGCATGGCGCCTGAAAAGGTGAAGGCCCTGGAGGCGCCCCCCAGGGCGTGATACACGGCGGACGAGACCCAGGCGCAGAGGGCGTAGACGGAGCCGGCGAGGGCAAGCTCCCACGCGTCCTGCCGGCGCTCGAACATGCGCAGGTGGAAAGCTCCGCAGAGAGCCACGAGCATGGCCGAGGGAGTGTTAAGGGAGGCTATGGCGGCGAAGATGACGATGATGCCGTAGGTGGAGCGCCCCCCCGAGGCCATCCTCTCCCCCATGGTCTCGCATACCACCAGGAGGGCGCCGAGGACCACCACCGAGAACCAGAACACCGGCACCTCCCGCGCCAGGGTCTGGATGAGGATGATCGCCAGCGAGCCGGCCAAGCCGACCGCCGCCAACGCCTTAGCCTTGATGTCCATAGAGTTTCCCTCTCCCATGGCGTCCCCTCAGGGACGCATGGTGGCCCCCCGCCTGATCACGTAGTCCAGCACCTGGCGCGCCATGTCCAGGAGCTTGCGCATATCAACCTCCCGGCTCGATCAAACCGTAGTTCCCATCCTTTCTTCGATAAACCACGTTGGTCTCCTCCGTCTCGGCGTTGACGAAGACGAAGAAATCGTGCCCCACCAGGTCCATCTGCAGACAGGCCTCCTCGGGGGTCATGGGCTTGAGGGGGAAGCTCTTGGTCTTCACGATCACCGGTTCCGCTTCCTCCTCCTCCCCCTCCAAGGCCGCCTCCTTCAAAGGGTTCCTGGCGTGGTGGGAGCGGTCGATGAGCTTTTTCTTGACCTTACGCGCCTGGCGTTCCAGCTTGTTCGCCACCAGGTCTATGGCCTGGTACATATCCGTGGCCGATTCCTTGGCCCTTATCACCGGGCCGCTGGAGAAAACCGTGACCTCCACCACCTGGTTGTCGGGGATCTTGGGGTTCTTCTCCACGCTCATCTCGATCTCCGTCTTGGTGATGCGGTCGAGGTATTTCTCCACCTTGCCCACCTTTTCCTGGGCGTATGAGCGTAGGGCGTCCGTTACCTCCAGGTTTTTCCCTTTGACGATCATCTGCATCTTCCTCGCTCCCTTCCTCTCAGCGAAAAAACCCATACCAGGTTGGTTGCGGTATGGGCCCTCACAGAGACCGTTATGTAAGGCCGGCACATGCCCGGGCCTTGGCCCGGATTCCCTGCTCCGACTCGCATTAGCCTAACACACCATCGATCCCGTGCCAACATGCGGACGGATAAAGGGGAAGGCCTCGGAACCCGGCTGACCTGGTCTTTGCCCCCACACTCGCCTGCTGAACGGCTCGCAGAGGGCGGGCTCTTCTTCGGAAAGATCCCTGGCCCTCCACTACTACGCTTCTCCAGCTTTACGCCGGGCAGGACTTACCCCTAAGCCGCACCATGCTCACCAACCAAGAGTTGGCTTACGTGGGTCGTTTCGCCTGCGGCTGGCATCGACTTTCAACCACAGACCCGGGCCAAAGCCTTCCCCTTTCATTATACGCCATGGCCCATGAGCGAGCCTCCGGCTTCCCGAGGGCGCCACGGTCCGGCGCCTTGACGGAAGGTCATCATCGCGCCGCCGCGCTCCACCGCGACGGAAGAAGCTGAGGAGGAAAGGCGGCCGCTTTGGTGATGGTCGACTCGAGAAGGCAGGGTTTCGGAAAGTGGAAACCGCGCCGCCGGGCAGCGGCTTCGCAGATGCGCTCAGTTATGCAGGCAGGGGGCCCAACATTCGATGATGCTCTGCGCGACCAGCTCCACCGGAACGTGGTAGTGATGGTGGGTGATGGCGCTCTTCAGATAAGCGACCAATTCCGCACGCACCTCGGGCGGATCCAGCAATCCCCCCACCAAAGCGAACGGCGCCGTCTGCATGTAATCGGGATATGCCCTTTCGCCTCTCACCCCGGCGATGATGCGCGGATCATTGCCGCCCCGTCTTGCCTCCGTCCGCATCTTTCGACCTCCTTCAACCTATTCTTTTATCGTCAACCAGGCGCCCGTTTTTAAACGGTAAATACGGCATGGCCATTTGTGCCCTTTCCCCGAAGGGCTATTGCGGCTTGCCGGGAAGCGGTCGAGGAGGCGCCGGCGCTTCCATAACATGGCAGATCGGGATTTGCTTGCCTCTGCCGCCCGCTGCCGTCCCGCCGGCCTTTCCTCATCCTCAACCCGCGCGGTAGCGCGCCGCCTGTCCCGTATCGAGGACGTCCCTTGCGAGCACGCACGCCACCACCCGCCGCACCCCTCCCGTCTTGAGGACGGCAGCGCATTCCGCCATGGTCGACCCCGTGGTGAGCACGTCGTCAACCACCACCACCTCCCACGACCGCTCCGCCGCCGGCCTCGGTTTGAAGGCCCCTCTCACGTTCAGGCGCCTCTCCGCGTATCCCAGGGAGGCCTGCGCGGGGGAAGGTCGGGCTCGCTGCAGCAGCGGAACCGCCTCGAGTCCCAGCGCGCGCGCCACCCCGGCGGCGAGTTTCTCGGCATGGTCGTAGCCGCGCTCTCTCCTCTTGCGGAAATGCATGGGCACGAAGGTCACCACCGGCCGCTCAGAGAGCAGATGGGGAGCCAGGCTGGCCGCCGCCATGGCCCCCAGCGGGGCCGCCAGCCTCCATCCGTTGCCGTATTTCAATTTATGGATAACGGAGCGCAGCGGCTCCTCATAAACCGCCATGGCCACCGCGCGGTCGACCGTCTTCATGTGGGCTCCGCACTGCAGGCACCCGTCCACGGGGTATGCGGTGGGTTTGCCGCACCGCGAGCAGGTGTGCCCGCTCACCCGCCGTATGGCGGCGTTGCATCGCGGGCATATCGGCCTGCGGAGGTATTCCCCGCAACCCGCGCACCTCACTGGAAACAACAACTCTATTATGTTATTTAAGTTAAGCATATTAATTATTTTCTATTATGGCCTGGCGGATGTCAACGCCCCATCGCCCGAGGGTCTGTTTTATGCGCTGCCTCATGTGCCGATAAAGAGCATCCCGCCGGTGAGGCCGAAAGCGTAAGTATCGCCCAGGGCATGAATCGGGACCACGACATGTCGGCACGCACGACGATGAAGATACTCACATGGGGAGGGTGTCGCAGGGGGCGACATCGCGAGCGCAGCACCGCTCGGCGAGACGGCCTCCGCCTCGAGCTGGAGGCTCAACCGAAGCCCTTGTCCGCGCGTCGCGGAACCGAGCCGACTCACCCCACCGGCCGACCGAAGCCGCCCGACGTCCCTGGCGGCAAGAAGGGAACCGCACGCGTGTCCCGGGTCGGGGTTCGACCACGAGTTCTTCTATCCCATCAGCCCTTGTAATGGAGGTTTTTCTCGATCACCGAGCCGGGCATTATGCTCACGCTGGGGTGGATGATACTACCCTCCCCGATGACCGCGCGATGCCCTACCACGGAATCGCGGAGGAGCGAAGCGCCGTTTCCGATCTCCGCCTCCCACCCCACGATGGAGTCCATGAGGTGGGCGTCCTTGCCTATATAGCCGTCACCCCACTTGATGCCCCGGTACAACACCGCCCCCTCGTCGATGACCGTGCGGTCCCCCACCACCAGGGGGCCGAAGAGCTTGGCTCCTTTTTTCACCAGGCAACCGGCGCCGATGCAGATGGGGCCCACCATGACCACGTCCTCCTCGATCACCGTTTCGTCCCCTATCCACACGTCATCCCCTATCCTCACCCCGGGGATGCTCACCCTTACCTTGCCGGTCAAGGCGTCGAAGTTGCCGGTCTTGTATTCCTCCAGACTGCCAACGTCGTTCCAGTAGTCGTTGTGCCGGTAGCCGTTGAAAGAGATGCCCTCCTCCAGAAAGCGCGGGAAAAGCTGGGAGCCGAAATCGTAGAACCCGGTCGGGATCATTTCCAAGACTTCCGGCTCGAACACGTAGATGCCGCTGTTCGCGAGGTGGCTGCGAGCTTCCTCGCGCGAGGGCTTCTCCTGGAAGGCTATTATGCGTGAATGGTCATCCAGTATCACCACCCCGTACTTGGAGGGGTCGCTTACCGGCGTGACCACGATGGTGGCGAGGGCGCCGTGCCCGGCATGGAAGGCCATGAGCGAGGTGAGGTCGAGGTCGGTAAGGGCGTCCCCGCTTATGACCAGGAACCTCTCTCCTCCCAGCTCTCGCTCCAGCTTCTTGACCCCTCCGGCGGTCCCCAGTAGCTCCTCCTCGAAGGAATAGGTGATGGAGAGGCCCCATCTCGAGCCGTCGCCGAAATGCGCGGTGATCACGTCGGGGTGGTAATGGAGGTTGACGTAAAGCTGTTTGAAACCGTGGCGCGCCAGCAGCTCGACGATGTGCTCCATCACCGGGCGGTTGACGATGGGCACCATGGGTTTGGAGATCTCCTCCGTGAGGGGGCGCAAACGGGTCCCCAAACCTGCCGCCAGGATCATCGCCTTCATCCGCATCACACCCTTATAAGGCCGCTGCCATTGCCTTATAAGTTACGCCACGCGGCGCCGGCCACGCAACGCCGCCTCTTGACTTGGTGATCCTGAGCTCTTGTCGCCGCAACGCCGCCTCTACGGGCGTCATGAAAGCAGCTTGAGCAGGGTCTCGCGGCAGGGCGGCCTCGCCACGCCCTTTTCGGTGATGATGGCGGTTATCAGCTCCCCCGGGGTCACGTCGAAGGCGAAATTGCGGGCCCTCACGCCTCGCGGCGCTATGGGAGTTCCCGCCAGGGTGGTGACCTCCGTCTCCTCCCGCTCCTCGATGGGGATGGAGCTCCCGTCGGGGGCGGCGGGGTCCAGGGTCGAGAGCGGTGCGGCGATGTAGAAAGGCACCGCGTGCCTGGCGGCCAGCACCGCCAGGGTATAGGTCCCTATCTTGTTGGCGCTGTCTCCGTTGGTCGCCACGCGGTCCGCGCCCGTGACCACTGCGTCCACCTCGCCTCTGGACATGAGGTGCCCGGCCATGTTGTCGCAGATGAGGGAGATGGGGATGCCCTCACGCGCGAGCTCCCAGGCGGTGAGGCGGGATCCCTGCAGGAGAGGGCGCGTCTCGTCCACCCACACGTGGGCGATCTTTCCCTTGCCAAAAGCGCTCTTTATCACCCCCAGGGCGGTTCCATAGGAATAGGTGGCGAGTCCCCCGGCATTGCAGTGGGTGAGGACACGGCTCCCCTCCGCGAGCAACTCCGCCCCCAGCTCCCCTATGGCTCGGTCGGCGGCATCCTGCTCCGCGGCGATCCTGTCCGCCTCCGCCAGCAGGGCGGACGCAAGCTCCTCCAGCGGCGCGCTTTCCGCCACCCCGCGCATGCGCTCCACCGCCCAGGCCAGGTTCACCGCCGTGGGCCTGGCGGTGGCGAGTTCCCGGCAAGCATCCTCCACCTCCCGCCACGGGTCTCGCGCCAGCGCCGCCAGGGCGACGCCGTAGGCGGCGGCGATCCCGATGGCGGGCGCTCCCCTCACCCGCATGGCCTTTATGGCCTCGCCCACCTCCCGCCAGTCGGCTATCTCCAAGTAGACCTCCTCGGCGGGAAGCCGTGTCTGGTCCAGGAGGACCACCTTTCCCTCCCGCCAGTCCACCGCCTTGAAAGCGAATTCCGCGGCCAAAGTTTTCTACTCCGATATGCGATGTCGACGCGTCTTTGCCGGTCGTCAGGTACCCATTTCCCACGAGGAGAGGTATTTCTCCTGCTCGCGGGTGAGGCAATCGATCTCCATACCCATGGAGGCCAGTTTGAGGCGCGCGATCTCTCGGTCCAGCTCCTCGGGAACGTCGTAAACCGTCTTCTCCAGGTAGCGGTGGCTTTCCTTGGCGTACTCCACCACCAGGGCCTGGTTGGCGAAGGACATATCCATCACCGAGGCGGGATGGCCCTCCGCGGCCGCCAGGTTAACCAGCCTACCGTCGGCGAGGAGGTAGATGCGGCGCCCGTCCCGGAGCAGGAACTCCTCCACGTTCTCGCGCACCCGGCGCCTGCCGCGGGACATCTTCTCCAGGGCGGGGATGTCTATCTCCACGTTGAAATGGCCGGAGTTGCAGAGCACCGCGCCGTCCTTCATGCGGCGGAAGTGCTCGGCGCGCAGCACGTGGATGTCCCCGGTGACGGTTATGAAAAGGTCGCCTTTCTCTGCCGCCGCGGCGCCCCCCGACACCTCGAAGCCCTCCATAACCGCCTCCAGGGCGCGCAGGGGGTCGGTCTCCACCACCGTCACGTTGGCCCCCATGCCGCGGGCCCGAGAGGCCACGCCGCGCCCGCACATGCCGTAACCGAAGACCACCACCCGCCTGCCCGCCAGCAGGATATTGGTGGCCCGCAACACCCCGTCCAGGGTGGACTGCCCGGTGCCGAAGCGGTTGTCGAAGAGGTGCTTGGTCATGGCGTTGTTCACCGCGATCACCGGGTAGAGCAGCACTCCCGCCTCCGCCATGGCCTTGAGACGGATGACCCCGGTGGTGGTCTCCTCCGCCCCCGCCCACACCTTTTCCGCCTGTTCCCTGCGCTCGGAGTGCAGGGTGGAGATGAGGTCCGCCCCGTCGTCCATGGTGACGTGGGGCTGGCTGTCCAGCACCGCGTTGATGTGGGAGTAATAGGATTTCTTGTCCTCCCCCCTCACCGCGAAGACCGGTATCTTGTGGTGCTTGACCAGCGAGGCCGCCACGTCGTCCTGGGTGGAAAGGGGATTGGAGGCGCACAGCGCCACCTTCGCGCCCCCCGCCTTTAGGGTGATCATGAGGTTGGCGGTCTCCGTGGTCACGTGCAGGCAGGCGCCCACCCGGGTGCCCTTGAGGGGCTTGTCCTTTTCAAAGCGCTCCCGGATCATGCGCAGCACCGGCATGTCCCGCTCCGCCCACTCTATGCGCAGGCGCCCCTCCTGCGCCAGGGAGAGGTCCTTGACGTCGTATTCCATATTCCCGCTCCTTTAGCTTTTCCTCCGCGCTTCTCCCGGCCCGACGCCGGAAATATAAAACAAGCCGTCCCGCCGGTTCTTCTCTTTAAACGCGTTCCCGCCAGTAATCGAGGGTGTCCCGCAGGGTCTTCTCCAGCGGGATCTCGGGGTTCCATCCCGTGACGGCCTTGAACTTGCTGCAGTCGCATACCAGCAGCTCCACATCGGAGGGGCGCATGCGCTCGGGCACCGGCCTTATCTCGATGTCCAAGTGGGTGAAGGAGAGCAGCATGTCCAGCATCTCGCGGATGGTCACGGCCCGGCCGGATCCGATGTTGTAGACCTCCCCCGCCTCGCCCTTTTCCAGGGACAGCCAGTAGGCCTTGACCATGTCCCTGACGTCGGTGAAATCCCTGCGCGCGTTGAGGTTACCCACCTCGATGACGGGGTCCTTCTTGCCCTTTTCTATCTCCGCTATCTGCTTGGCGAAGTTGCTGGTGACGAAGACGTGGCCGCGGCGCGGGCCCTCGTGGTTGAAGGCGCGGGTGCGCACCGCGTAGATGCCGTAACTGCGGAAGTACTGGTAGGCCAGCATGTCCTGGGCCACCTTGCTCACCGCGTAGGGGGAGAGGGGACGCAGGGGATTTTCCTCGCTGATGGGCGTTTCGTGCTCGAAGACCAGCCCGTACTCCTCGCTCGAGCCCGCCACCTGGATGCGCGTGTCCAGCCCCAGGTCGCGGATGGACTCCAGCAGGTTGAGCTCGGAGATGATGTTGGTGGTGAGGGTCTCGGCGGGAGCGACCCACGAGGTGGGCACGAAGCTCTGCGCCGCCAGGTGGAAGATGTAATCGGGCCTGACCTCCTCCAGGGTCCTCCTGACCGCCACGTTGTCCCGCAGGTCGCAGTCGATGACCTGGATACGGTCAAGGATACCCTCCACGTTGTCCATACGCGAGCGCCAACGCACGGTGCCGAAGACCTCTATGCCCCCCTTGGCCAGGGCATATTCCGCCAGGTGGCTTCCCACGAAGCCGGTTATCCCCGTGATCAGTATCCTCAAGACGTCCTCCTTGCTACGAACCCGTTCGGTATCCTTTCCGCATCACCCGCCCCATGCGCCGGGCGGGCTGCCGTCATCCGTCCATTATGCCTATATGGGAGCCGGTTTTCCAGGCTGACTCGGCCCATCGGCCAAGCACCCTTTTCCCATCTCCAATACCTCATCTCTCCCCGCCCATGCGCTGCGCAACCGCCCCCGTATCGAGACTCACAGAGGCCGCCTCTCTATCCCTGCCGAGCTCGCTCGTACCTCGAGTTTGACGGGGCGGCATCACGGCCCTTTCGTCCTCGAGACCTCGGCGACATGAGCCGAAACCCCCCGGCGCCCTTCCTCTCCTCTAGTTGGTCAGGAATCGCAGCGTGGATGGGGGGATGTCGTGGCCCGGCCATACCCTGATGCCGTAACGGAGCTCGTTGTCCTCGCCTACCTTCACGCCCCCTCCCACCACCGCCATGTCGGATACATGCACTCTCTCCCCTATCACGACCCCCTCCGACAGCGCGCACTGTCTCAAGACGCTGTCGGCTCCCACCCTGCAGCCCGCATGCAACACCGCGCCTTCGAGGTGGGCCCCCTCCTCCACCACGCAGCCGGGCCCGAGCACGCAGTTGCTGGAAACCGTGGCGTGAGGCGCGATCCTGCACCCCTCGCCGATGACCGTGGGCCCGAAGATCGAGACCTCGGGGGAGATGTCCGCCTCCCCCTCCACCCACACCGAGGGCCTCACCATCTCCCCCCGGAAGCGGAAGGGGAGCATGCGGCGCAGGATGTCGTAGTGGGCCTGCAGGTACTTGGCCGGGGTCCCGATGTCCAGCCAGTAGGCGTCGCTGGGGAAGCCGTACATGGGGATCCCGTCCTCCAACAGGCCGGGGAAGAGCTGGCGCTCGAAGGAATAGCATTCCCCCGCCGGCACGCGGTCCAGGACCTCGGGCTCGAGCACGTAGGTGCCGGCGTTGATGAGGTCGGTTATCACCTGGTCCCAGCTCGGCTTCTCCAGGAACTCGCAGATGCGCCCCCGCCTGTCCAGGGGGACCAGGCCGTAGGCGGTGGGGTCCTCCACCCGCGTGAGGTACAGGGTGGCCTTCCCCCCCTTCTCGCGGTGGTAGGCGATGAGGTTGGCGAGGTTGAGGTCGCTGAGCACGTCCCCGTTGAAGACCAGGAAGGTGCCCTGGATGTGCTGCTCCACGTTCTTCACCGCCCCACAGGTGTCCAGGGGCTCCTCCTCGGTGACGTAGGTAAGCTTGACCCCCAGGGCGCTCCCGTCTCCGAAGCGCGCGGCGAAGACCTCGGGCTTGTAGGCGGTGGAGAGGATGATATCGGTGACGCCGTAGCGCTTGCAGAGCTCGATCTGGAACTCCAAAAAAGGCCGGTTCATCAGGGGAAGCATGGGCTTGGGCACCGTGAGGGTCAAGGGGCGCAACCTCGTCCCCTGCCCGCCTACCAGGATAACCGCCTGCATATGACTACCTCCTTTGCGTCCCCCCGACCTCCGCCCTCCACCAGTCCAGCACGTCCGCCAGGGTCTGCTCCAGCCGGTGCCGGGGCTCCCACCCCGTGACCTCGCGCATCCTGGTGTTGTCCCCCCTCAGCACCGGGATATCCGCCACGCGGTACTTCTCCGGGTCAACCACCACCTCTATATGCTTATCGCTCAATGAGAGCAGGATGTCCAGCAGCTCCGATATGGAATGGTCCTCGCCCGAGCACACGTTGTAGGCCTGGCCGGGAACGCCCTTGCGCAGCAGCTCCCAGTACGCTCCCACCAGGTCGCGAACGTCGGAGAAATCCCTTCTCGCCTCCAGGTTGCCCACCCGGATCTCCGCTTCCCGCAATCCCGCCTCCGCCTCCGCCACCTGGCGCGCGAAATCCGAGACCACGAACTCCGGCGACTGCCCGGGCCCGGTCATGTTGAAGGCGCGGGTGATAACCGTCTCCATGCCGTATGCCTGCCACGCGAAGACGGCGTGGTATTCCTGCATCACCTTGCTGAGGGCGTAGGGGCTGGCGGGCCGCAGGGGGTGATCCTCGGCCACGGGCAGCTCCTCCTCGCTCACCCTCCCGTACTCCTCCGCCGAGCAGGCGATATGCACCCTCGCGGCGACCCCCGCCTCGCGCAGGGCCTCGATGAGGTTGGCCTGCCCGCCGATGGCGATGCGGTAGGTGAGGTCCGGATCCTCCCAGGAGCGGCGCACCGAGCTCTGCGCCGCGAGGTGAAAGACGTATGCGGGGCGGAAGCTCTCGACCAGCTCGAGCACCGCCCTCCCGTCGAGGATGTCGCACACCTCGAAGGCGCAGCGCTCCCACGGCCCCCCGGGGCGCGGCGCCCGCAGATCCATGCCCTTGACCTCCGCCCCCACGTCTTTCAGGAGGTAGGAAGCCAGGTGGCGGCCGACGAAACCGTCCGCCCCGGTGATGAGGACTCTGGGGGTCACGGAGAACTCCTCTTGGCGATCATGTCCGCGATGAGCCCCAGGACCATGATCTGCAGGCCCCCCAGCACCAGGATCACCGTGCTGGGGGTGACGCGCCAGCTGTAGCGCACCACGTCCGCGATGAGCTTCCCTGTTCCGGTGAGCAGAAAGAGCATGGCCAGGGGGAGGAATATCTTCAAGGGGCTGAACCAGGTGATGGTGCGGAAGATGGTCATGAGGTAGTTCCCGGTGTCCTTTACGGGATGGAAGGTGGACTTGCCCTTGCGCGGATAGTAGTCGATGGGCAGGTATTTTACGGGGTGGCCGTTGGTGAGGAAGGCCAGGGTGATGGTGCTCACCCAGGAGTGCCCGTTGGGGAGCATGTGCAGGTAAGGAAGGGCGGTATCCCTGCGCATGGCCCTCATCCCGGAGTTGAGGTCCGGTATCCTGGCGCCGCTGATGAACTCCGCCAGCTTGCGGATGAAAAACTTGGCCGGCACGCGCAGGAGTTTGTGGGTGCCCGCCTCCCTGGTCCTCGCCCCCACCACCATCTCGCAGTCGCCCAGGGCCTCCACCAGCCTGGGGATGTCCCGCATGGGGTAGGTGCCGTCCCCGTCGGAGATCACCACTATCTCTCCGGAAGCGTGCCGGATACCCGTGGAACGCGCGGCTCCTCCCCCCATGTTGTAGGGGTGGCGGATGAGCTTCACCTCCGGAAAGGACTGCACTATCTCCGCCGTGCCGTCGGTGGAGCCGTCGTCCACCACGATGATCTCCCACTCCCAGTCGGTTGCCCGCAAGGCGTCAATGGCGACCTCGAGATCATCTCCAATCGCTTCTTTCTCGTTGAAAACCGGGACGACCAGGGATACCTTCACGATCGACACTCCATAAACCGCTAACGGCAACCAACAAGACCAAGAGAGAACTCGTAAGCGATAGTAGCGTTTTTTTCTCCGTTTGGTCAAAGCCGCGAAACCTGGGTTTTCCTTTTGCTTGCTTTACCATCCGTCAAAGCCCGCTAGAAAGGGGCAACTCGTCACCCCCGTTATCGACGTTCGCTTCTCAAAAAGCTGCCGTCCCTCGCATCTCTGAGTTAAGGAAAACCGCCGCAACAGGGAGGCCATGAGACGCTTCCGCCCAGCGATCGTCCTCAACATATTCCACGCCATACAACAACGCCCCAACCGTTTCTCGTTTTGAGCGGCACATGGGGCGGTCCTGTAACTTGACGGCTTAGCCGCCGACGTCCCTTACACGCGGCTCAATACCTGAGCTGCTGCCCCCTGCCCGGGTTCATAAACATAGTGGACACCCCCTTAAATGCTCCGGGATAATCTGGTATATTGGTGTTGTTTCAGTAATTACGGGTCGGCAAAGCAATCTCTTAAAAAATATCGGCATGAACGGTGACGCTTTGAGAGGTCCTAAGGTCTCGATGATCGGAACCCTTCCCCCGCTGAAGGGCATCAGTCCTTACTGCGCCGAATTGTTAGGTTGCTTGAGCGGGCAGGTGGAGATCGAGTTCCTGAACTTTAAAAGACTTTATCCTGAGAAGCTGTATCCCGGGGGCACACGTGAGGATGATCTCTATCCCACGGTAGCGGGTCTGCGCGAGGAGCGTCTGGAGGTGCGTGACTGCATCGATTTCTGCAATCCCTTGAGTTGGTTTTCGACGGGCTTTTCCCTCTGCGGAGAGATTGTGCACGCCCACTGGTGGACGGGGGTGCTCGCGCCCGTTTACCACGCTATCCTGGGAATCGCACGGGCAAGGAAGAAGCGCATTATAATGACGGTGCACAATGTTGAACCACACGAAAAAGGGTTGTTTCAAGGCCTCATGCACTACAGCGTTCTTGATCAAGCTCACGAGTTCATCGTGCACAACGAATCGAACCGGGAAAAGTTGCTACAGCGCCTGGGACGGTGTCCGAAGCCTGTCCATGTGGTGCCCCACGTTCCTTTTTTATCGGCCATGCGCGGCTACGAAAAAACAGTGTCCAAGGACGCTGCGCGTAACGATCTGGGCATAAAGAGAGGGGATAAAGTCCTGCTGTTTTTCGGAAACATCAGGGAGTACAAGGGCCTTGATGTTCTTATCAAGGCCTTGCCCATGGTAACGGAACATCATCCGAATACCAAGCTTGTGGTGGCGGGACAACCATGGGAGGAATGGAGTAAGTATCAGGAGATCATCGAAGCGGAAGGCTTACGGGGAAATGTAATAACCAGATTGGCCTACCTTCCCTTCCATGAGCTGCATAAATACATATCGGCATGTGATCTTGCCGTTTTCCCTTTCAAGAATCTCGATTCCGCCAGCGGATCGGTCGTGCTCGCTCGCTCCCTCGGCAAACCGGTAGTGGTCAGTGATGCCTGCGACCTAGATGAGCGTAAGGGCGGTGGGGTCTTTCTCGCCAAGACCGGCTGTCCCGTCTCTCTTGCGGAAACCATAAGAACGGCTTTCAAAGAGCTTCCGAGCCGGGCCCCGGCAGGAGGGCGGGAAGATCAAGAACTGGAGAGGGAACGGGCCCTTGTCGCCTTTCTTCATCTGGAGATCTATTTCTCAGGCGCCTCGGGCAATGCGTACAACGACCGCTCTTAGTCTTGCGCTTTCTTTCACGAGCATAAAACGGCGCATCCTCAGCAATTCTACCGGGGGCGAACTTGTTGTCTTCGGAATTCGCAAATCGCGGTACAGATAACTGATCCACGACATAGTCGCCCCTGTCTCTTGTGTGGGCTCGGCAGCACCAGGCCTCGTAACGCATCACCTCTGCCGACGCTGTGAGCGGCAGGTTAGGGCTGCAGTGGTGCCAGAAAAAAACACCATCGAGGCGACGAAGTGGATATCGAAGAAGAAGCGGGCGAATCCAGGCCTCAACACCTCAAAAGTCAAAAGGGCGCAGTATAAAACAAGGGTTGCGGCAAAAAAGTCTCCCACGATATCGGAGATCATCTCCATCGCTCTCGCAATACGCCTCATGTGAAGCTCCCTTGCTCCTTACCGCTTATGCCCTTTTACGTGCTCTCCAATACCGGCGTTAGAACCGATTCCCGAAGGCTTGAAGTTGCGCACCGTAACAAACGCTCGCCTCGCATACCCCTTTCTGTTCAATCCTTGAATAGCGTCAACTCGATGGATATTAGGTCCAGCTCGACTTCACTGGAGGCAAGCCCCGGCGAGGTGATCAGGAGTTGCAGGGTGTTCCCGTCCATTTCCCTTCCTTTCAGATCTAATTCGATCCTCCGCTCCCAAGCGCCGTCTACCATCGTCGGAGCGGAATAATTGGCGATTATGTAATCGATACCCTGAAGCGACAAGGTGGGTGAAAACGTCTCATAGCTCGGTATCAGTAGCGAATCCCGGCTGACGGCGAAGGAAAACCCTGGAGAGTTCAGCAAAAGATTGGGGTTTCTTACGGCTATCTCCTTTATGCCTGAGGCCAGGTCTGTGGTGACGGGTACTCCTGGCTCAGATAGCGTTATGGTCATGACCCCGTCCACGGATACCTCCTGCAGCGTTTCGGCGTGCCAGGTCTCCAACGCCATGATGCGGGCCGAGGTGTAAAGCGAGACAGTACCCGAGCGCTCGAGGCCATACAGTTCCCCCTGCGCCATAAACACGCGGTCGAGGAAGGACGCCCATTTACAGGACAGGCGCAGGTCGCGGAAAAGAACATCGGGTCCGCAATCCCAAACCAGCGTGTAGAAGCCATCTTGCAAGCCGTCCAGCGCTATGGACATTCCCTGCGGGCTGGAGGTGATATAACTGGCCGCCGTATCGCCGTCGTCTTTCATGGTAGCGCCATAAACGTTTTCCCCTTTGCGGAAAACGTTAAACGAAAGGTTGTCTCCCCCCTCGTACATGTTCAGGTCGTATTTATCGAAGGAGAGTTCGAGGCGGCCGTCGTCTATATAGGCTATGGCCTTGTGGGCACCCCTAAGGTTCAGCCCTATATCCAGCATCCTGGCTTTTTCGCCCGCCTTTTCCTTGTAATAAGGCAGTCCGTCGAAATAATAAGCAGCGAGGTCGGAGGGCGAAAGCCTGCCCATGCCCTGGCCAATAACAGCCCTCCTGCTCCCCAGGAAATCATGGATGGTCGCATAAGCGTTCTCCCTCTGGAAGAGGGTTAGCCCCTTTTCCTCGATGCGATCCCATGGCAACTCGTTCAACATGCGGCAATGGACCGGCTTGGTCTCCAGCCACTTCGATGCCCCGCCCTTGATCCCCAATAGTAGCTCTTCCGGATCGCCTCTGTACCTTACCACCGCCTCTGCGCGGTCAAAGCGTCCGTAAGGGACCTTCCAAGTGAAGACCACCTGGTCCGAGGCCATCCTGGAACCGTTGACGGTAAAACGCCTGGCATCGCTATATCCGCCCAGCGAGTACGAACTCCGCATTGCCGTCGGCGCCTCCCCCGCCTGCATGATTATCTCGTAGCGCACCTCGGCACCCGATGGCGCTGCGTTCACATAAAGCAAGAGCGCTAAGATCGACAACACAGCTGCGCCAAAAGCAGCCCTATATGACCGCCTGATGAGTTTCCAGATGCCCTCTTTGGCCCCGTCCGCAACGGGGTGGCTGCGTCCAGCGCTTCCTTTCTCCACTTACTTGTCCCCTTTATGTCATCAGGCCCCTGAAACGGGACCCCGCACGCACGCGTCGACGCCGGCCCCCGCTTCAGGCTCTCGCCTTTCGACCCCAGTCGCTTCCGCTCTGTCCCTCCAAGTCAACCGGTATATCTCAGGTGACCTGCCTCCCTTTGCAATGACGATGCCGTGGCTTACCGGCTGGAAGGAGAAATCGGCGTTCAAATCCGCGAGCTTTTGCGGACTCAATACGCTGCGTTCCGGATTATGAAATACGTAAACCTCTACGCCGGAATCCAACAGCGCACCCAGGATCTCAGCCACTTTCATTTCACCGCTGCCCCCCTTCACGACCCTACTCGGAAGGAAGACCGTCCGTGAGACGATCATTTTCTCGTACCATGCATCGGTAAGGTCCACGACCACGGCGTTCTCAGGGAGATATGCCGCGAATTCCTCCACCGCACGCCGTCCCCTCATGTATTCCTCGGTGTAAGAGAGCCCAAATTCCGCCGACCCGAGCAAGGAGAGAGAGGTAGCGGCATGGACCGCCAGGACCATGAAGAGGATGAGGGAGCATGTGGACTCTTTCCAGCCGCGCTTCCTTGGAAATCCCGCCACAAAGACGGCGGCAAAGCATGACAACACCATGAAAAGCGGCAGAAAATACCTCGTATAGCTCGCGGCCATCCATCCCTTTCCGTACCCCCAGAACTTGCTGTTGTTGCCGTAGTAATAAAAGACCATCAAGCCTAGAAACATCAGAGACACCGCATAGACGTTCCTCTCGTGCAAAAGTGTGTAAAAAAGGCCCGCGCATCCCAGGACGGTAAGGAGCGGCGCGACTCCGAAAACGTACATTTCCCAGTTGTTGGATAGAACCTCCACGCCCTTGAAGCGCGCCGGATACTTGACCGCATATTCCGTCGCCGTGGCTCCTGCCTTCTGCGGGATACCGAAGAACCCGCCCGTGGTCAGGTAGTTTAAAGCCAGCACCACCCCCGTCAACGCCATGAGCAGGATAAATGCATAGAGCGCGTTTCTGAGCCGCAACTTTTTCATGTTCCATATTACCGGCAGCATACACAGCAGCGCTAAAATAACGAATTCGTATCTGATCCATACGCTGAAAACGAAAAAGGCCGCCGCCAGCAGGTAGTTGTTCAGCTTTTCAGGCTCCTTGACGGCGCTTAGCGTGAAATATAATCCCCCTACGGCAAATGACAGGGCGGGTACGTTGGAAAAGAGCATGTTATTCCAGTAGATGTAGGCGGAGGAGAAGCCCATGAGAAACACGGCCAGAAACGCCACTTCGCTTCCATAAAGCTTTCTCATGGCAAGGTAAAGAAAAAACAGCCCAATGATGCCCACCAGGCTGACAACGACAAATGGGCCTTTGTATCCGAATATATGCCCTACGCATACCAGGACGAAGACGCCTGGCGAATACGGAGCCCTTATCCTCGCCTCGCTTGCGGGAACCATGACGTAGTCGTCTAGGCCGGGCACGAAAGCGCCCGTCTCGAACTCGATGTTGTATTCGCTCTGGTACCAGAGCCGTCCGGTATGCAGAAGCACGTTGGAAAAGACGTAAACGTTCTTATCGTCAGGGTGAAGGATCCACCTGCCATGCGAGAGGTTCAAACTGTTATAGATCAAAAAGAGAACGGCGAGCAAAGCTATAATCCTTAATGCTTCAGAGTCGAAACGCCGGGGCATTATGCATCCATCACCTTTCTATAAATATCAAGGAAGCGCAATGAGATGCTTTTCCAGTCGTATTCTCTCTCTGCCGTTCTTCGCAACGATTCCCCTATGGTCCTTCTTTCTACCTGGTCACCAAGAAGGGCGATCGCCTTCGCCGCCAGCTCCCGCGCATTCCCCGGCTCGAACATCAAGCCGCCATGCTCTGCTGGCATGACGTCCACGATGCCGGGAGAACGGGAGGCCAGCACCGGCGTGCCGCAAGCCATGGCCTCCAAGCACACGATGCCGAATCCTTCGAAAAGGGAAGGGAGGCAGAAGACTTCCACGCGGTTGTACCACCTGACCAGCTCTTCTTCGCTGATCTTCCCCAGGAAACTCACGTTACCACTCAAACCCAAGTCCGCCGCTTTGGCCTTTAAGGAGACGAGCAACCCGCCTTCCCCGGCTATGAAAAGATGAAAGTCGGGCTTTTTCCTTCGTATAAGGCTGCAAGCTTCCAGAAGGTGAAAAAGGCCTTTTCTTTCGCATAGCCTACCCACAAACAACATGCTGTCCGGTATCTTTTCCTCCACAAGCGGTTTGAACCGGCTCGTATCCACGCCCACGGGTATGACGGTCACTTTTTCGCCTTTGATCCCGTAGTCCTCGATCAGGCTCTTTCGCGTGGTGGTGGAGATGGCAACGATGTGACTTGATCTCGCATATCCCACATTCTCCGCCCTCGCAAGGACCCCGTACACCCTTCTGCCCAGGTATCTGCGCTGCTGGGCATACGTGTGGTTGGCAACATAGACGACCGGAAGGCCTGTTTCCCTGAGCAGGAGCACTCCGCCGGGGCCTCCGTATATCTGCACAAGGTCCGGTGATATCCTGGTCAAGATCCTTTTCAGCCTTTGGTTCACCTTAAAGGAAAAGCGCAGGGCGGACCCCGGGATCTTTTCCGTCACCTTTATGCATACGTGTCCTTCAATGTCATTGCGGCATCCTGAGACCACTTTGACCTCCAGGCCTTGCTCTTCCCTCAAGCGCCTGAAGAGGTTGTATGCCTCTACGCCCTGGCCTCCCACGTGGGGATAGAAATCGTAGCTTATCAGGCAAATCCTCATTGCATACCCTCTTCGCCTGGAATTCCGTGCGGATCACGGTAACTCGCCCAGCTTTCTTCTACCAGATATACATGTCATTTTCCATAGCCGGGTAGGCAAGGACACCCTTTGCGTCGGCATTCCCGGCGCCCATTGCAAAGAACGACCGAGGGGTCAGGCGCTTCCGGGTTAAACGGTATGCGAAGGCAAAGGCGGGCTGAAAACGCCGCTTCAGGACATGCCGCATGATCCTTTGGGATTGCGAATGTGAGATGAGAAATATCCGTGCGCGGCAACCAAACCAGACCATATTGGCTTTGGTGGGGCAAGAATCGGTAAGATAACATATTGGATATTTGAGCCTTAATACGGTGCGCCGCGGACAGCGTCTCCGCTGGCGGCTAGTCGTGAACCATATCCACAGGCGACGATAACATCACAAGGATTTCGCATGAGAACGGAACAACAGTTTTTACAGCGATAAGACCACGGCTCTTTGTTGAGGGTGATGATATTGCAGTAGTTTCGTGGGAGATCGGACCGACTCACAGGAGAACCGGCGGTTAGATGAAGGTGCTGTTCGTATCGACCCTGGGCACGGAATACAAGGGAGGTGGCAATATATCATCTTCCCTCGTGGCGGCTTACCTGCGCGAAAAAGGCATCGACGTGGTCAACGAATATATCCGCAAAGAAGCCCCCGAGACGCCATTGGAAAGGCTGCTGAAAATCATCCCAGAAGGGTTTTACAACACCGGAGCTCCTTTACTCGACCGCCTCATCGCTAGAAGGATCAGGCAGCACATCCGCTGTCACCGCCCAGATATCCTGGACGTCCAGGACAGGTTCTCCATCACCGCCGCCTCAAAGATCGCCGGGGGGGAAGTGGTCAAGGTCTTCACCGTCATCGATGACCTTTCCCGGAGGCAGCTCGAATCCTCCCACCGTTCCTGGAAGCTTATCCTTCTGGATCTCAAGAGAAGGTCTATTATCAGGCGATTGCGAAAAGAGCGTTTTGTCGTCGCCAACAGCCGCCATACGGGCAAAATCCTTGTGGAGCACGGCATATCGCCCTTAAACATCACCATAATCTACCGCTCCCTTCCTATGAGGCAATGGTACGAGGATTCCCTGGAGCCTGATGAGTCGCCGCATGGAGGAAAAGGCGGCCCAGTACGGTTCCTTATGCCAGGTAGGATTGCACACGAAAAAGGCGTGCGGGAAGCCCTGAGGTGCTCCGCGCGGTTGAACGAGGAGGGCTATGCTGAGCGTTTCGAGCTACTGATGATAGGAAGAGGACCCTTGGCCGGATGGGCAAGGAAGGAATGCTCGCGCCACAGCCTCCGCAACGTTCACATACTGGATCCCGTTCCCATCCACGGTATGCTGGAGTACTACCGGTCTTCAGATGTTGTGTTGGCGCCGGCAAAATGCTACGAATCCTTCGGGCGCGTCGCGGTGGAGGCTTTACTGCTCGGAAAGCCCCTCATCATCGCCCCCCGCGGAGGCGTCAACGAGATAATCGAGGACCTGCAAAACGGATGCATATTGGTGGAGAACGAAGACCAGCTGCAGGAGGCCATGCGTGAGGTGATCGTGAACCCCGCAAGACTTCGGGAAATGAGGGATTTCCTGGTATCGAACCCCGACACCATAAGGAAAAGGTTTAACCATGACCGGCTTTGCGCGGATTACGAACGCTACTATAACAACATCCTGTCGCTGAAGGATAAGGTGGACGGTTCGCGATAGAGATGCAGAAGGTTCTCCGGCTCCCGGCCACATTTATAATGAACAGGAAGTGATGGGCATAGTGTCCGAGCAGGTCAAAGAAGGAGGACATGGAGAGCGGCAACGAATCGTGACCGCTATATGTGCTATGGTTATGATCTCGACTCGCTCGTACTGTTAGTCGCCTTTTAAAGATCAACGATAATGGGGGTGTTTTAGATAGCAGGATTTGCAGGTTGCCTCGGTGGAAGTCCTGAAAATATAGACCTTTCAGCTGTCTCCAGCGCCCTTTCCTTTGCCTCGCGGGAATGCGTGGAATCGGTGGAGGGGGACCGCTTTTTCGGCGTGGCGGTATCGCCTTGCGGCGAAGCCATCAAGCGCCATGTATACAAAGACGACGGCGGGCTCTTCGTCCTCCTCTACGGCTACATCACCCAGATCGAGGGCAAGGATCTGTCTCTGTCTGACCTCGACAGGCTGACGCAACAGCTGGCTGTGCTTTACCGCCGAGAAGGCCCAGGTTTTGCCGCCGCCCTCAACGGCTCTTTCTCCATCGTGGTGTACGATCAGGCGGAAGGAACCCTGGCGTTGATATCCGACCGCTTATCCTCACGTCCTTTGAGATACATGATGACGGAGCGGAGAGTCGCATTTTCCTCGCGGATTGAGGCGTTTCGTCATCTCGGCTTCGACCCTACGCGGAAACTGAACCCCGAGGGACTGGCGGAATTCTTTGTCTTCGGCAGGCTGCTGAACTCCCGTATGTGGGACGAGGTGACGGAAGTGCCGCCCGCGACCTCCTGCGTCATCCATGGCGGCCGGGCCACCATGCAAGAGTACTGGAAAATCAAGTTCAGGTACAAGCGCGGTCGAGAGGACACAAAGGAACGGGCGGCTGAGCTGGCGGAGGCGTTGCGGCAAGCGACCGAGAGGAACCTCCTGGGATTCGACGGAGCCAGCCTCATGCTGAGCGGCGGCGCCGACTCCCGCGCCTTGCTCGCCTGCCTGCCGGAGGGTACCGCCTGTTATACTTCCTGCGACCGCATCAACTACGAAACACGCATCGCGCGCAAGGTCGCCAGGACCAAGGGCTGCCCCCATTTTCTACTGCAACGCTCTCCTTTCCATTACCTGGATATCCTGCCGACCGCCGCCCGCATCACCGAGGGTAATAAGGAGTTCCATCATGCGCACTTCGTCAACCTCATCCATTACATGGAGGATACGGAAGGAAGGGCCGTGCTGCACGGCCTAGGTCTAGATTTTATCTTGCGAGGCCATTACCTGCCGACCAAGATCATAAGGCTTGGTCGCCGTAAGGCTTCTGCGAAAATACTCCATAAGAGCAGCTCAAAGTCCGAGATGGAGGAACTTCTTCTCAATATGGAAGGCGTCAGGCTCGATGCTATCGAAATGCTTTCTGGGCGGCTGAAGGGCGATGTTGTAGATATTCCACGTTCCTTGGTGCGGAGATTCCTGGACAGGGTGGAGGATTCAGTGGTAGAACCCTTGGACGCGTTGGAGCTCTTCGTGTTCGGCAACCTCTCGGCATGGCTGACCTTCCCCTTGGCCGATTGCCTCAGGCATTACCTCCCTGAAAGGTGGGTGGCCATGGACAATGCGCTCGTGGATATCGCTCTCTCCACGTCGCCCGAGACGCGATTCGACTCCAGGCTTTTTCTGAAGGCCTTGAAAGCGCTTGGCCGGCGCTTGTGTCTCATATCGAATTCTTATACCTTTCTTCCGCTCTGCCTGGGCAGTTTGTTTAACGTTACGCACCGCGTTCCCGGCATCATCTATGACCATATCTTTACCCCGCTAGCCCTGAGAACATTCCATCCGCAGACACCCAGATGGGTCCTAACCCCAGGTCCGTGGCCTAGTCAGGGCTACTTCTGGCGGGAGGGCCCAATATCCGGCTTCCTTAAGGAGTTGTTGGGTGAAGGTTCCGCCATGAGGGATGGGGTTATAGACCCCGCAGCGGTTATGTCCCTGCTCGAAGCACACCTGAGAGGACAGCGAAATAATGTGTTGCCACTTTCCAGGGCGATCACTTTTTTAGTCTGGCGAAAAGGGTGTCCTTGAGCGATATAGGCAGGCGCCGCAGTCAGGTAGTTAGGGCGCTCACGCTATTCAGCACCGCAGCAAGCCTAGCGGTGAGGTTTTTCCAACGGTAAACCTCCAGCTCCTCCGCCTTAGCCGAGAATTCCACGCATCCATGCCTCTTGAACTCCTCGATCCAGACGCACAGCGCCGATTTGACCTCCTCCTTGCTCGCGCAAACGCGACCCAAACCGGTCCTCTCAACCAGGCGCGCCAGCAGGCCTTGGTGGCTAGCCAGGGTGAGGACGGGCCTCCCCACCCCCATGAGCTCGAAGATCTTACCTCCGTATATCTTCTCGTCGTAGGGATTGCTCCATTGCATGGTAACCACTATCGAGGACTCCGCAAGTCTAACGAGGGCCTCCTCGCGCGGAACCACGCCGTTTATCTCCACCACTTCAGGGTAAGTGAGCCGGTTCTTAAGCCCGGCCAATCCGGGCTCATAAGGTCCATAAAACCTGACGAGGATCTTTTCCCTTTCTATGAACCCCACCCTTATCAACTCGTCCACGGCCTCTAGGAGGGGAGTGGGATCCCGTTTTAAGCCGTAAAGCGAGCCGGCGTAGGTGATGGTGAACCTATCCCTGCCAGGTTGGACGCCTGCCAAGCTGTAATCGGAATCGAAACCACCCGTTATACAGTAAACCCCCCCCGGCCTGTCGCCGTGGAGATCGCGCATGTCCTCCGCCAAAGCCTCGGAGACGGTCACCAGGGCAGATGCCCTGCGCAACAATCTTTTTTCGCATCCTCTCTCAGCTTTGAACCTAGCAGGCGAAAAGGATGCCGTTCTGTAAACGTTCTGCGTCCACGGATCTCTGAAATCCGCCACCCACGGCAAGCCCGCTGCCGCTGACAGGGCCGCCCCCAGCAAGTGGCATGAGTTGGGCGGAGAGGTGCTGTATAGGACGTGATAGGTTTTGCTCTTCAATTCCCGGATGCCTTGCACAAAGGCGTTCGGAAGCCAGAACACGTAGTAGTCAGGGAAAGCCGCCCAGCGCTCTAATCTTCTGAGTGTCGATAGGGCGCCGGATCCCAACCCCCTTTCTCTCCTTCGCCCCGCACCGCTCTCATCTGCGCTCCTTTCCGGTGGGCCTGCTTTTTCTGCCAATCCCAACCCCTGGGCCACGCCGTCCATGAGTGCTATAAGATCGAAAAAGGGCACCCGGATCACTTTGACCCCTGTTATGCCGCCCGCCGGGTTTTGAGGTGAAACCCACCTCCTGGCGGGCCCCGACATGGTGAGCACCGTCGGCTGCCATCCGAAACCGGGAAGGTACTGGGCGAACTTCGACGTTCTCATGCCTCCAAGCGTCACATAGGGCGGATAGCTGCTGCTGATCATGAAAACGCTTCTACGTCCCGTGCCCTTTTTACTCATCACTACCTACTCTACCTTTCCGCTTGCCGTCACCTTTCCCGGCTACCTTCGACTTATCGATGCCCTCCTCGCTGCCTACGCCCCTTCGCCTCCACGCAGCCCTTCCCACGCGGCCGCGCATGGGCGCCAATAAGGATCTCGACACCCTGAGATATACCTCCAGATCTCTCCTCTGCGGGAAGACGACCACGTACCATTTATTGCCGGAGAGCCTACAATAAAAGAACAGGCCTCCGAGAAAGGAAATGGAATAGGAGACGGTGGAGGCCCAGGCCGCCCCCGAGATGCCGTAGCGGGGGATCCAGATCCAGTTGAGCACTATATTGGTGGCCACGGTAACGATGCCTATGAAAATGTTCAGTTCCGGGCGCCCTCGGCCTGAGATATCGCTGCCCAGCACGCGCCCTGCGCTCAAGGCTACTGTTCCCACCAGAAGCGCCTGCAGGGCCCCGACGGCGGGCAAGAACTTATCCGAATAAAGCAACAGCACCGCCCACCGGCTTAAAATGACCAGCGCGACGGCGCCGAGCGCGGTGATCCACAACACGGTACGCACGACGAGCGGCGTGAACTCCTTTCTTCTTTTTTCATCCTTCTCCGCCGATACCTGCGGAAAAAGCACCGTCCCGGCCGCCTGGGAAACCAGCCACAACTTCTCCACCAACCCGACTCCTATGGCGTAAAGACCTACCGCGGAGGGCCCGAGAAAGGCGCTTATGAAGAGCATGTCTACGCGGTAGTTGAGAAATCCCAGGATATTGGAGACGTGAACCTTGGATCCATAGGTTACGGATTTTTTTAAATATGCGGTATTGAAGGTTAAATCGACCCCTCCGGCGGCGGACTTGGCCCACATTAAACATAAGACGTTCGTGATAATATTGGTGAGCAGCATGCAGGCCAGTGCACCTGAGACCCCAGCGTTGATTCCAAGTAAGAATACGGATATAAGCGCCAAAAACAATACGGCCTGCCCAATATCCACATAATTGAACTTTCTTATCCACTGCGCCCCGAGCAAAACGTATCTCGTATAGGCGGCTAGGAACTCGATGGGGATGAACGCGAGGACGAAATAAAGATATGCAGGGTTCACGCCAGGGAAAAGTCTCTGGCGGAAGAATACGATTATCACCACCCCGATAAGAACCCCTACCGATCCCATGGCGAGTGCGATCAATAGGTTGTTGCCAAGGACCTGCTTGCGGGGAAAGTCTCCGCGCGCCACGTAGAAAGCCGTTGCCGGCCCTATGCCCAGGCCGCCGAAGGTCACGATCATGGACGGCAACAAGCATGCGAGGGCGAACACGCCCCTCCCCTCGGGTCCCAACACCCTTGCCAGGATCATGGACGTTGCGATACCCACTGCGAGGATGAAGACGCCGCTCGCGATAGTGAACAACGTGCTTCTAAAAAAACCGCCCTCACTCATATCTACGCTTTTCTCTCTACGCGAAATCTATCCGTCCATCCAGGCCATCGCGGTGGCGATGGTAACACCACGGGAGCTTTACCCGTCGTAAATACCGCTTTTTTGCCTATAGCGGGCCTTTTTCCGTTCCATCAACATCACGTAAAGTTCGTTGTGTCGCTTTCCGATCGCATGCAGGGAAAACTCCCGCGCGGCCAGAGTCGATATCCTCAATCTGTCGAACCGCTCCAGGTTTTCGAGCATCTGCTGTATGGCGCCGGCGAGCGATGCCGGATTTCTGGGCTCCACCAATACGCCCGTCTCTTCGCGGATGATCTCCGGCAAACCTCCGACCCGCGT
>JACVJD010000018.1 GCA_015711825.1 Candidatus Solincola daggyaiensis | reverse complement strand
GAGCACCCCACCCAGCTCCTCGATGCGGCGGAAGTACTCCTCCGCCTGCTCCTCCATGCGGTCGGTCAGGGCCTCCACGAAGTAGGAGCCGGCCAGGGGGTCGATGACGTTGGCCACCCCGGTCTCGTGGGCGATGAGCTGCTGCGTCCTCAGGGCTATCTCCACCGCCTTTTCCGTGGGCAGGGCCAGGGTCTCGTCCATGGAGTTGGTGTGCAGGCTCTGGGTGCCCCCGAGCACGGCGGAGAGGGCCTGGAAGGCGGTGCGCACGATGTTGTTCTCCGGTTGCTGGGCGGTCAAGGAGCATCCCGCGGTCTGGGTATGGAAGCGCAGCGTCCAGGAGCGGGGGTCCTTGGCCCCGTACCTCTCGCGCATGTGGCGGGCCCAGATGCGACGGGCGGCGCGGTACTTGGCGATCTCCTCGAAGAAGTCCACGTGGGCGTTGAAGAAGAAGGAGAGGCGGGGAGCGAAGTCGTCCACGTCCAGGCCGGCTTCCATACCCGCCTCCACGTAGGCGAAGCCGTCGGCGAGGGTGAAGGCCAGCTCCTGCACCGCCGTGGAGCCCGCCTCGCGGATGTGGTAGCCGGAGATGGAGATGGTGTTCCAGCGCGGCACCTCCGCCGAGCAGAAGGCGAGGATGTCGGTGATGATGCGCATGGAGGGGCGGGGCGGGAAGATCCAGCTCTTCTGGGCGATGTATTCCTTGAGGATGTCGTTCTGGATGGTGCCCCCCAGCTCCCGGAAGGAGGCGCCCTGCTTCTCTCCCACGCAAAGGTAGAAGGCCAGCAGCACCGCCGCCGGCCCGTTGATGGTCATGGAGGTGGTGATATCCCGCAAGGGGATGCCCTCGAAGAGGGTCTCCATGTCCGCAAGGGAGTCGATGGCCACCCCGCAGCGCCCCACCTCCCCCTCCGCCAGGGGGTCGTCGGAGTCCCGGCCCATGATGGTGGGCATGTCGAAGGCCACCGAGAGCCCGGTCTGCCCCTTCTCCAGGAGGAACCTGTAGCGCCGGTTGGTGTCCTCGGCGGTGCCGAAGCCCGCGAACTGGCGCATGGTCCACAGCCTCCCCCGGTACATGGTGGGCTGCACCCCCCGGGTATAGGGATAGAGGCCGGGGTAACCGAGGTCCCGCTCATAGTCCAGGCCGGCCGTGTCCTCGGGGGTGTAGAGGGGCTCCAGCTCCTGGCCGGAGACGGTAGTGAAATCAGCCTCCCTCGCCGGGGCGGGAAGGTAGTGCTCCTTGTACCACTGCTTCTTATCCACTTTCTGCCACCTCGCTCGCGCTGCGTGCCCACACAAAGCGTTATCACGCCTGAGGGGTCTAACACAAAACCCGGAACCTCCTTCCGCCACGTCAGAGATGTGTGGTGCGGATTCGCTCTACGCGATCAGAATTCGATTCCTTTCCTCATCTGTACGCCCTGCTGGTAGTGGTGCTTGACCTCGCGCACCTCGCTCACCAGGTCGGCCAGCTCGATCAGCTCCGGAGACGCATACCTTCCGGTGCACACCACCTCCATCTCCCGGGGGCAAGAGCGGAGGAAATCGAGTACCTCCCCCACGGGTAAAAGACCGTAATCCATGGCCACGTTTATCTCGTCCAGGATGAGCATGCCGTGCTCTCCCCCCGCGGCCACTTTCTTCGCCAGCTCGAAGCCTTCCCGCGCCATGCGCAGGTCCACCTCCTCCGGCTCGCCTTTTTTCACGAACTCGTCGCGCCCGGACATCACGATGGTGAATCCCGGCAGGCATTTCTCGCAGGTGACGAGCTCGCCGTAGGTGCGGCCCTTCATGAACTGGATCATGAATACCTTCATGCCGTGGCCCAGGGCGCGCAGGGCCTGGCCCAACGCGGCGGTGGTCTTCCCCTTCCCGTTTCCCGTATATACCTGGATCATTCTCTCACCTTCGTTCCGCAGTTGGGGCAGAAGCGGGCATCGAGATCCGAGATGGCCGCCCAACAGCTCGGGCAGGCGATGGTCTCCTCGGCCGTAAACTCTTCCGGCTGCTCGGCAGATTCCTCCTTTGCCACGGCTTGCGAGGGCTGGGTTGAGGCCTCGCCGACCGGCCCCGCGGACTCGGGCGCAGGGGCTGCCGTCCCGCTCGCTTCCCGGGAAGCGATGGCCCCGCTTGCTGCCGCGCCCTCTGGAACGCTCGCCGAGGGCATCCCGGCCTCCGCGGCGTAGGTAGCTCCCCCCGTGGTCCCTCCGAGCGCCGGCTCCCCCGTCTTCCCTTCCGCCTCAAGCGTCGCCTTCGTTGCCTCCCCGCCCTCGGGCACCGTGGCGGCTCCCGGCGGTTGGTCAGCGGGAGTCTCCACATCCGATGTCACCCTTATCCCGCAGTTGCCGCAGAAAAGCGCATCCTCGTCAAGCGCCTCCCCGCACTTCGGGCAGGACCGCCCGATCTGCGCGGGGGTCGCGGCGGCCGCTGCCTGCGCGTGAGGTACGGCCTGCGGAGTTGCTCCCGATGCCGCTTGCCGAAGAGGCGCGGACGGCGGCATCGGGACTTGCCCGGGCGCGTGCGGGGGCGCCACCGGCGCGCCGGGCACGGGCGAAGGGACGGTCCCAGGCATGCCGGGCCCGGGCATGGCCGCAATCGGCGCCATGGGGGCGGCCTGCGCGGGCGCCGTTTCGACCGTTGGAGCGGTGGTCATCGCAACGCCGGAGGGTGCGGTCAACGCCCCCCCGCATGACGGGCAGTAAAGGGCGCCCTGCACCACCTCGCTTCCGCACCTGGGACAGCGAGGCCTGCGCGCCGCGTCCTTGGACGCCTTGAGTTGGGCCAGGGATGCCTCCCACTGCGCAATCTGGGTCTTTATGTCCTTGAGGGTGCGGTACGCATCGAGCATGGCGGGCTCCGACAGCCGCTGCTCCTCCCCGGCCTGAAAGGCAAGCTGCCCAAGATAATAGATATACTGTTCCTCGCGTTGCCTCAATTGCTTTAGGAACTTTCTTATCTGCCCGGGATTATACTGTTCCATCGCCCTCTCCTTTTTTCCTTTTTTTTATCTTCCCCAGATGCCTGCCGGCATCCGTTCCCAGCGGTGCACCGTATTCCACCGAGCCGCGCATTTCGACAGCCTTAACAATATCAAAAACCGCCTCTTCTTACATTCCCGAGATCGACGCCTCGGGGTTGGGAATCCGGCGCCCATCCGTAGAGGCGCTATAGCCGCCTTCACCGCAAACGCGCTTGTTTATCCCCATAAGGCCGGCGCCGAAAACACGGAGGTCGCGGCGTCTTAGCCGTTTTTGTTTGCCTCCAAAAGTATTAAGCGGAGATTACTAAATTGCCTTGCCCGCGGTTTTATATTAGGATTAAAGATGCTTCCTCTAACCGCCAGGGGAAGCAAGGTCTTAAATCGGCGTCTCAGCAGGGAAAACAGGAGGTGTTGCCATGTCGCTCGAGGATAAGTGCATCATCACGGCGGCCTTGGCCGGTGCCGCGACCATGAAGTCGCAGAATCCCGCGGTGCCCTATACCGTGGAGGAGTTCGTGGAGGAGGCTTACAAGTGCTATAACGCCGGGTGCGCCATCGTCCACATCCACGCCCGCGATCCCGAGACCGGGCTCCCCACCGCCAGCATCGACGTGCTGCGGGAGATCGTGAAGGGGATCACCGAGAAGTGCCCCATCGTCATCAACCTCTCCACCGCCATCGGCATCGGCGCCACCCCCGAGGAGCGCATCAACGTGGTAAAGCAGCTCAAGCCGGAGATGGCCTCCCTCAATACCAACTCCATGAACTTCGCCCTCGGCGACTGGAAGAACCACGTGGTGCTGGGCGAGACGGTGTTCACCAACACCTTCCAGATGCTGGTCGATTTCGCCAAGGAGATGAAGGAGGCCGGCACCAAGCCGGAGCTGGAAGTCTATGATGTCGGCGGCATCTACAACACCCTCTTCGTGCGCCACCAAGGCATCTTCGTAGAGCCCCTGCACTACCAGTTCGTGTGGGGAGTGCTGGGAGGATGCTGGTTCGACCTCGGCAATTTCAAGCGCTTCATGGACCTCATCCCAGATGACGCCACCTGGAGCACCTGCGGCGTGGGCCCGGCTCAGTTCCGCGGCGCCTTCGTCGCCGCCCAGGAGG
This sequence comes from Candidatus Solincola daggyaiensis, assembly GCA_015711825.1. GTDB lineage: Bacteria > Actinomycetota > Geothermincolia > Geothermincolales > RBG-13-55-18 > Solincola_B > Solincola_B daggyaiensis. Next base: position 36,828 of record JACVJD010000018.1, on the reverse strand, counting down.
GCGGGCATATCCGCGTCGGCCTGGAGGACAACATCACCGTGCGCAAGGGCGTGCTCGCCGCCGGTTCCTACGAGCAGGTCGAGAAAGCGGTGAAGATCATCGAGCTCGCGGACCGCGAGCCGGCCACCCCCGACGAGGCACGCCAGATCCTCGGCCTCAAGGGCGGTCCCGAGCTGTAGCCTGGCACCGGGCAAACGGCCGCGGAAAACACGCCGGCGGAGAAAGAGATCTCTTGAGGCGCCCCATCCCGGGGCGCCTTATCCTTTCCGGCCCGAAGCGATACGAGCCGTTAGGGGCGCCGGTTGCGGATCCGCGGCGAAAGCGGTCCCGTTCCCGCCCGGGGTCTTGCCCCGCAAAGCGCCCGCCCCCTGCCGCCTTCCCTAACTTATCCCGTAGTCCCTGCCGGTGATGGCGGAGGCGCAGAGGATACCGCTGGAGCAGGCACAGTCCATGGCCACCCCGTAGCCGCGCACGGTGTCGCCCGCGAAGTAGAGACCCTCGACCCCTGGGGCCTTGACGTCCGGCTTGAGGCTCCCCGCCTGACTCACGCTCTTGGCAACCCCTTCCAGCTTCACGCAGACGGGATAAAGCTCCCAGTCCATGCAGTCCTTGAAGCCGGGGTAGAGGCCCTCGAGGAAGTCGGGCACCGCCCTCACCACCTTCATCACCAGCTCGCGATGGTGAGACTCCGCCTCGGTCAAGGGAAGGTAGGCGGTGAACAGGTGCTTTCCCGCCGGGGCGCAGCCGGTCTCTATGAAGGACTGGATGTTCCAGGCCATATAGACATCCCAGTCGAACCCCTCCGACCTAGGCACCACGCAGGGCGTTTTCATCAGCCGTTTGGCGTGTTCCACTGGGACGGGAAGATCCGACAGGCCTATGTAGGGAGACAGGCTGCCGTACCCGTAGAGCGACCTCACGCGGGAGACGAAATGGGAGGGAAACGCGCCCTCCTCCACGTAATCGAACAGCTCCTGCACCGGGATATTGAAGACCACGCGCTCGGCGGCGATGAACTCCCCGCCGCCATCTCCTTCCAGCTCCACCCCGGTCACCTTTCCGCCCTGCAGGGCGATCCGCTTGACCTTGGCGCCCAGACGCACCGTCCCGCCGAAATCGCGCAGCCTTCCGGCCACCGCCTCGGACCACGCCATCACCCCGTCGCGGGTGAACCCCCCCACGTAAACCTTCCCCCCCTTGAGGACGGCGGGCGCCAGCACCTGGGCCGAGTAGCGCAGGATATCTCCGATGGAGATGTCGTGGGGATTGTTGATGGTGGTGATCAGCGTCCCGATGCAGCGGAAATAATCGTAAAGCACGCGGCTCTCCGCGAAGCCGGTTTTCACCAGGTGCTCGTGCAGGGAGACACGGTCCAGCTCCCGAGCCTGTTCCGGCGTCAGCGAGAGCAGGTCGCCGAAGAAATCCAGGAACTTTTTCCCGAGCCGGTCGAGCTCCGCCTGTATCTTCTCGTCCAGGGCGTTGCCCTCGCTCAAGGGCGGCTCACGGTAGAACTCGCCGTCTATCCATGAGCCGGTCAGAAAGGGCACGATCTCCACTTCGCGCGAGCCGTATCCCCCTATAAGATCCCTCAGCTTCGCGAAGTATCCCTCCCCCGCCACGCTCACGCCGTGGTAACCGAGGTCGAGGGTGTAGCCGTCCAGGGTCCCCTTCTCCGCCATCTCCTCCAGAGAAGGGCTGCTTTCCGCGAGGTAGCAGTATTGACCCGCCAGAAGCCTACGGTACCATCCCGTTCCCTTCTCCCGCAGCTCATCCCCGCGCAGCGACATGGCCCTGCCGCCCACGCGATCGTCTTTCTCCAGCACCAACGTCTGCAGGCCCTCCTTGGCCAGGAGCGCCCCCGCGGAGAGCCCTCCCACGCCCGCTCCCACCACCACTACATCCCACTTTTCCACCTTTTTCCTCCTTGCGCGAAATCCGCCGGAAGCGACCCCCTCCCGCCATAATAATACCGTAAGTGGCGATCTCGGAGCGCGGTCCCCTCCGCATCCTGAGCCCCGCCTTTGCGAGAGCGTTTGCGGGCGAAGTCGAAAAGGCAAGCGGCAGATGGGCACTTGATAACGTGTTTTCCTTCTTGAGCAGCCCCGTCGTATAAGGCCGCGTCAGCGCCTTGCGCAGGGGTGCGCGAGAGAACGACCTGGCCTCCTCGAGCGTCGGCATGCCGCAGCGGGTATCTCTTTCCTTGCGGAGCCTCCCGCTTTCTGCGTTACTGCGCGCGCGTTGGGCTCGACCGCTGCATGACCGTAAAGCCCGGGGCAAGAAACGGGTAAGCAAGGGTGCCGGCAGGGCAAGCCTCCGGGAAACCCGCGCTCTTTCATCGCGAACCGGCCCTGCATCCGCGCCTGTTCAGAAAAAGCGATCCCAACTCGATATGTCGATCGCTCGACATCCTGCGGCCGTTTTCGCCCGCGGCGCTCTCTCCTCCGCGCCGGCTGAACGACCGGCCCGAATGCGGTTTATTCCGCCCCGCGCACCGGGATATCCTCCAGGGCCTGGGGGTTCTCCACCGAGGCCAGGTCCCCCAGTTCCTCCCCCAGGTAGCGGGCCCTGATGAGGCGTCGCACGATCTTGGCGGAGCGGGTCTTGGGAAGGGCGGGCACGAAATGCACCTCGTCGGGGCGCCCCACCTTGCCCAGGAAATCCGCCGCGCGGTCCTTGATGGACTCCGCCAGCTCGGTGGTGGGCTTGTGCTCGGGGCGCAGCACCACGAAGCAGACCACGGCCTCCCCCTTGATGTCGTGGGGGACGCCGATGGCCGCCGCCTCGGACACCGCCTCGTGCTCCATCAAGGCGGCCTCGATCTCCGCCGGCCCGGTGCGGCGGCCGGAGACCTTGATGGTGTCGTCGGAGCGGCCGTGCAGGAACCAGAAGCCGTCCGCGTCCACGCTCGCCCAGTCGCCGTGGTACCACACGCCCGGCCAGCGCGACCAGTAGGTGTCCAGGTAGCGCTCCGGGTCGCGCCAGAAGCCCCGGGTCATGGAGGGGGCGGGCTTTACCGCCACCAGGTGCCCCTTCTCTCCCCGCACCGGTTTGCCCTCGTCGTCGTAAACGTCTATGGCCATGCCCAGCCCGGGGCCCCGCAAGGTAATGGGTTTCAGGTCGGTGATGGGGAGGGGGGAGAGAAAGCATCCCACGATCTCGGTGCCCCCGGAGATGTTGATGATGGGGAGTTTCCTCTTGCCCACCTTCTCGAAATACCACATCCAGGAATCGGGATCCCAGGGCTCCCCGGTGGAGCCCAGGATGCGCAAGGAGGAGAGGTCGTGCTTATCTATCCATGACTCCCCGAAGCGCATGAGCATGCGGATGGCGGTGGGCGAGATGCCGAAGGTGTTGATGGCGTGGCGCTCGGTGAGCTCCCAGAGGCGATCGGGCTCGGGGTAGTCGGGCACTCCCTCGAAGATCACGAAGGTGCCGCCGAAGTTCATCACCCCGATGATCATCCAGGGCCCCATCATCCACCCGATGTCCGTGAGCCAGAAGAAGATGTCCTCCTGTTTGACGTCGAAGTAGTAACCCAGCTCCTTGCATATCTGGGCCAGGCATCCCCCGTGGGTGTGCACCGCCCCCTTGGGGGCGCCGGTGGTGCCGGAGGTGTAGATGATCATGGCGTAGTCCTCGGAGTCCATCTCCTCGGTGGGACAGTCCTCGGGGAGACCCTGCACCAGTTGGTGCATCCAGATGTCGCGGGTGGCGTGCCAGGGGATGTCTATGCCCACGCGCCTCAGCACCACCACGTGCTTCACGGAGGGGACCTGGTCCACGGCCTCGTCGGCGTTCTCCTTGATGGGGAAGATCTTGCCGCGCCGCATGGAACCGTCGGCGGTGATAAGCACCTTGGCCTCGGCGTTGCGCAGGCGCGCCGCCAGGGGCGCGGGGCCGAAGCCGGAGAAGATGGGGATGGTGATGGCCCCCACCTTCCAGCAGGCCAAAAGGGAGAAGATGATCTGCGGGCTCATGGGCATGTAGATGCCCACGGTGTCGCCCTTGCCCACGCGCAGGTTCTTGAGGGCGTGGGCCATCTTGCAGGTCTCGCGGTAAACGTCCCCGTAGGTATAGCGGCGGATGGCGCCGTCGTCGCCCTCCCAGATGAAGGCGAGTTTGTCCCTGACCGGGGTCTTCATGTGTTTGTCTAAACAGTTGAGGACGACGTTGGTCTTCCCCCCCAGGTACCACTTCGCCCACTGTATGCCCTCCGAGGTGTCCAGCACCTTCTCGTAGGGTTTGTACCAGCGTATGTCCAGGTCCTCCATGATGGCGTCCCAGAACCATTCCAGCTCGTCGGTGCTCCTCGCCAGCAGCTCCTCGTAGGTGGAGATGCCGTGCTTGCGCATGAACCTGGTGATGTTGGCCTTCTCGATGTAGTCCCCGTAAGGTTCCCAGACGACCTCGCTCATCCTCGCTCCCCCTTTCGTCACGCTTCCGCGTTCTCCCTGCCTGCCTTCCATGTCGGGCGGCCTCGAAGTCATGAAATACCATATGACGGTGTAGCGAAGGTGGTTCCTGAAGGCCGTGTGCGTTGGTGCGACTAGGGAACGTGCGCCGCAGCGAAAGTGCTTCTATCCTGCCGCGTAATGTGCTTTCTTTGCTATGGAGTATCCCCTTTTAAGGATTTATTAAACATGCCGCGAGACGAAATGACAAGTGCTCCTTAATAGTTTGCCAGTCAAATTGCTAGATGATATCCTACATATCAACCTGCGGGATATTCCTTGCACAACGACGAGGGAGGGAAGAGTATGTTTGAAGTCGTCGCAGAAGGAACCGGCCCCCTCTTTATGGATCCCGACGCCGACAAGGCCCGGGAGTTTTTCCGCGCCAAGACCAGGGCCATGGTCAGCAAGGTGATGACCGTCAGCGAGGCGGTGGGAAGATTCGTCCACGACGGCGACTACCTCGCCATCGGCGGTTTCGGGGCCAACCGCATACCCACCGCCGTATGCCACGAGATCGTGAGGCAGCGCAAGAAGAACCTGGCCTTCGCCGGACACACTTCCACCCACGACTTCCAGATCCTGGCCGCCGGTGAGGTCTTCAACCGCTGCGACATCGCCTACATCATCGGGCTGGAGGCGCGAGGCCTTTCCCCCAACGCTCGCCGCTATATGGAGAGCGGCAAGGTGCAGTCATGCGAGTGGACCAACTACGGCATGGCCTGCCGTCTCAAGGCGGCCGCGGCCGGCGTGTCCTTCATGCCCGCGCGCAACATGATGGGCACCGACACCTTCAAGCACAGCGCCGCCAAGGTGGTGAAGTGCCCCTTCACGGGGGAGAACTACGTGCTCTACCCCGCCCTGTGGCCGGACGTCTCCGCCATCCACGTGCACGAGGCGGACATCTACGGCAACTGCCGCATCAAGGGCATTTCCGTTGCCGACCTGGAGCTGGCGCGGGCATCCAAGCGCCTCATCATCACCACCGAGCGCTTGATCCCCAACGAGGAGATACGCTCCGACCCCACCTCCACCCTCATCCCCTACTACCTGGTGGACGCGGTGTGCGAGGTGCCCTTCGGGAGCTACCCGGGCAACATGCCCTACGAGTACTTCTCGGACGAGGAGCACTTGAGGCTGTGGCTCAACGTGGAGAAGGACCCCGAGGAGTTCAAGCAGTTCCTGGACAAATACATATACCGCACCCGTGACTTCAACCAGTACCTGGAGCTTTGCGGAGGCCTGGAGAGGATAAACGAGCTGCGCGCCATAGAGCACCTCATCGACGTGGACGGGAGGGGGTAGAGATGACCGAATACAACACCATGGAGCTCATGATATGCGCCGCCGCCCGCAACCTGGAGGACGGCGCGGCGGTGGCCGTGGGCACCGGCGCCCCGTGCGCCGCCGCCATGCTGGCGCAGAAGGCCTACGCCCCCAACCTGGTGATCATCTTCGAGGCGGGAGGCATCGCGCCCTTGCTCCCCACCATGCCCATCTCGGTGGGCGATTCCCGCACCTATTACAAGGCGGTGATGGCCAGCGGCATGTGCGAGGTCATGGAGACCATCTCCCGGGGCATGGTGGACTACTGTTTCCTGGGGGGCGCCCAGATCGACATGTACGGCAACATCAACTCCACCGTCATCGGGGACTGGGAGAAGCCCAAGGTGCGCTTCCCCGGCTCCGGCGGCGCCAACGACTTCGGCTCCATGGCATGGAAAATAATGGTAATCACACCCCAGGACGCGCGTCGCTTCGTGGAGAGGGTGAGCTTTATCACCACCCCCGGATATCTGGACGGGCCGGGGGCGCGTGAGGCGGCCGGCCTCCCCGCCGACACCGGCCCCCACAAGGTGATCACCAACATGGCGGTGATGGGATACGATCCCGAGAGCAAGCGCATGCGCGTGGAGTCCATCCACAAGGGCTACACCTTCGACGAGGTGCAGGAGAACACCGGCTTCGAGCTGCTCAAGGCCCCCGAGGTGGTGGAAACCCCCGAGCCCACGGAGGAAGAGCTTCACCTCCTGCGCGACGAGGTCGATCCCAACCGCTATATCATCGGGCGCTGACGGCCGCACCGGGGCTTTCCGTTCCGTCAACAGGAGTGTGTGAGGAGGGGCGCGTAACGCGCCCCCTTTGTGTTCCTTTCACCGTTCCGGAATGACCGTCCTCCGTTTCGCTCGCGGCCCGGCATCCCGCGGGAGGTTCTTTTTTCGCCCTATCCCTCTACACCACCTGAGGGTACTCAACCGCGACCGTCTTTAAGCCATTCGAGCGGGAGCGCGTTTTTCCCTCCCGCTTCATGCCACCGTCCCCCTTGGGATCGGAGCATGAGACACCGGCCAACTCGGGTCGGGATGAGGCGCGGTCGTCGAAAAGGTAAAGACATCCATTATCCACGACACCAAGGGTTTTACGAAAAACAAGGGTAGGGCCCGTTTGTTCAGGCTAAAGCCCGCCGCCTCCGCTTTTTCGTCCCGCTCTTCAAGCGGCGGATCCGTTCCCCAGAACGATTAGGGAGTCCACCACCACCGGCTTGGAGCCCTGGATGATCACCGGGTTCATGTCGATCTCCTTCACGGCGTCGAACTCCATGCCGATGTCGCCCACGGCTATGAGGATGTCGGCCAATAGATCGCGGTCCACCGCCTCCTTGCCGCGGAAGGGGCCGAGGATGGCCTTGCTCTTGATCTCCTCCATCATCTGCAGGGCGTCGTATTTCTCGATGGGAGCCACGCGGAAGGAGGTGTCCTTGAGCACCTCGGTGAAGATACCGCCCAGCCCGAACATCACGCAGGGCCCGAATTGGGGATCCCTCACCAGCCCCACCACCAGCTCGCGCTCGCCCTTGATCATCTCCTGCACCAGCACCCCGTCATAGGGGTCTCCCCCCAGGTTCTCGATGATGGTCTGGTAGGCCCTTTTGACCTCCTCGGGACCGTCCAGCCCCACCTGCACCAGGTCGCGTTCCGTCTTGTGCGCGATCTCGGGGCCGCAGGCCTTGAGAACCACGGGATAGCCGAGCTTTTCCGCCGCCGCTATGGCCTCTTCCTCCCCCAGCACCAGCTCCTCCCTGGTGACGGGGATATTGCGCTCCTTGAGGAAGAGCTTGGCCTGGTATTCCGAGAGAGCCCTCTGGCCCTTCGCCAATGCCTCGTCGATTATTCCCATGGTTTCCTCCGTATTACCTAAAGCTCCGCCTGCGGTTACGCCATGAAATATTATCCCAAAAGGCGCGGGGGTGGCAAATACTCCGAGCCTTAGGGGTCGCCCCCCCTTCCCTCCATCGAACCAGCCCGCTTTACGGGACCAGCGAAAGGGGTCTCTCGTTTTTCAGGGCGAGACCTCGGGGTAGCCGGAGGTGACGTGCCCCCCCGCTATGGTCCCACCGTAAAGGAAATACATGGGGCGCTCCACCACCACCTCGCCCGGCTCCACCGGGTCGGTGTCCTTGAGGGCCTTGACGCGGAAGGAGACGTCATGCCCGTCACCCAGGTCGGCGTTGACGTTGCGCGTATAGCGGGAACGGGGCGGGACGGGGAACTCCACCTCCATGTATCCTCCCTCCTCCATGAGATACTCCACGATCACCCTCTGCCCCACGTCCAGAGGATTCAGCACGCACAAATAGGTCTCCATGCCCCTTCGGGTGGACCCCTCCGCCAGGTACCATTCCGGGGCGGCGCGGGAGACGGCGGTGTTGTCATGGCCGCCCGTCCATGTATAGCGGTAATTGAAATACATGGGCCTCTCCACCACGATGTCCTGATCGGAGGTCACGTGGAAGGAGAACTCTCCCTTGCCCACCACCTCGTTCACGTAAAGGGTGAAGCGGGAGTAACCCGGGACCTCGAACCTTTGGGAGGGCAGGGCTGCCCCGTCTCCGCGGCGGTAGTTCAAGGTGATATGCGCTTCCTCCAGGTTGGGATTCAGGAAACAAAGCCAGGTCTCGAAATTCCATTCGCAGTAGCCCTCGGCCAGGTACCATTCCCTTCCCGGCTCGGTCTGGCCCATGACGATGTCTCCCCCCCGCCAGCTTCCCTTGTAATCGAAGTACATGGGACGCTCGGCGATAACGCCCTCCTCGGCCTCCACCTTCAGGCTCACGTCCTGGTGAGGATGGTCGGGCCACAGTTCCGCCACCTCTCGGTTGATGTCCAGGGTGAAGCGATGGCGCGCCGCTATGCGATAGGTCTTGGAGTCCACGTACCCGGGGGTATAAAAGGTCACCGTTACCCGCTGTTCCGCTTCCTGGGGGTTTTGTAGGCACAGCCACTCATCGAACCCGGGCCTGGTGGTCCCCTCCGCGAAATACCAGGTGCGTTGGGGCTCATTGACCCCCTTGGAGACGTGTCCCCCCTCCCAGACGCCCTTATAGACGAAATACATGGGGCGTTCGGCCACCACGCCCTTGTCGCCCTCCACCGCCACGGACACGTCGAGGCCCGGTTCAAGGTACCCGTTCACGAAAACGGTGCCGCGGGATACGGGAGGGACGAGGTGCTCGAAGGGCCCGATGGGGCCGTCGTTGGTCATGTATGTGATACGGACCTTCACCGCCTCGGTTCCCGGGTTCTGTAAGGATATATACTCGAAGAACCCCTCGCGCGTGGTGCCCTCGGCGAAATACCATCGCGTGGGAAGCTCCGCAGCGGCGCTTTCAAACCCGTGCGACCTCGGGGAAGCGGCCACCACGGGTCGGCCCGCAAAGCCGGGAAAAAACGCGACCGTGATGACGATTATCGCCAACACTCCGGTCGCCGGGCGAAAAACCCTCATCTCCGCCTCCTCCGCGCCTTCCTTGCCCACTGCCTTACGGAAGCTATGACTATGATAGCAGGAAAACCCCTCGTTCAGCGTCCCCGCCCGCATTTCGCCGCCAAGAGCGATCCTATATCGATCCTATATGATCGACCGTCCAATAGACCGGCGCGGCGACCTTGAGTGGCGCCGCCGTCCCTGCTTCCCCACGCCGTTTTCCATCCTATTTGACCGCTTCTCTCCCCTTGGAAGCCGTTTAAGGAACCGAATGCCCTGGTTTCCCTTTTTTCTCGATATATATTTATATGTTTGTGTCTCTTTACCAGGAGGTTTGGAGAAAAGCCGGAAGGAGGCGAGATAGGGGGCCGGTAAAAAGCATGTGGCTTGGCGACGGCGACTTCCTCTAGTGCTCGCCACGGGAGGAAAACCCGCGTTTCGTAACGAAGTTTCGCAACGAAGAGTCATGGTGACGGCCGGCCGTAAAGGTTGACGGCCGCAAAGAGCGGCGCCCTTTTCGGACAGGGAAGCAAAGGGTGAGTGGGAAACATGTGCGGAAAGACGGTTCGCGGCATGGAAGCCGCCCCCCGCAGCGACCCTGCGGGAAAAGAAGAAGGGGGTTGCCCGTGGCGATGACCGGGAACGCGTGGCCTAAGGTGTTTTCGAGCCGTATACAGGGAAAGACGGCAAGGGGGTTTCCCGCTAAAGGCCGCGTCGGCTTTGCCGCCTCATCCTTCTGCATCATGGCCGCCCTGGCCATCGCCCTGGCCGCCGGGGTGGGGTTCAAGGCCGCCGCGGCCGATATCTCCTGGCACGAGCATGCCGCAAACCCCGTTTACGACCCCGCGGATCACCGCGCCTACTACCCATGCGTCCTCTACGACCCCGACAGGTTCTCCGGGCATGGGGCTTCATATCATTACAAGATGTGGTATGGGGGACACGAGACGGCCGCGGGGGCGACCCACAACCAGGCGGTGTCCTACTCCGACGACGGCGTCAACTGGTCGGCTCCGGAAGAGATGCAGGGCATCGTTTCCGGCGGATATCATGCCCAGGTCCTCTATATCCCGGGCGGTTTCGGAGCCGGCCCCTATTATTACAAGATATGGTACTGGAACGGGGTCATGGACTACACCATCGGCAATATGCGCACGGCCGACTCCGTGGACGGAGTCAACTGGGTGAACGACCAGGCCGTCACCCAGGACTCCACCTATCCCCTTATCTCCGGCATCTCCGGCACGGACTGGAAGCGGGGCACCTACGGGCCGGTATCGGTGCACCACAACCCCTCCGCCTCCAATACCGGGTCCCGTCCCTTCGATTACTCCTTCGCCATGTACTACGACGCCACCACCGGGGGCCAGGAGGTGATAGGGCTGGCCTACAGCAGCGACGGCGCCCACTGGATACGCTACCACCAGCCGCCCTACGAGGACGCCCCCGTCTTCGACCACGGGAACCCCGGTGACTGGGACAGCGATTACGCCACCTTCGGCGCGGTGATACCCGATCTCGAGGGGGTTTGGCACCTGTGGTATTCCGGCAGCGGACCCGCGGGCGGGGCCAACCAGGGCATAGGTCACGCCACCTCGCCCGACGGCATCACCTGGACCCGCGACCCCGACAACCCCCTGATCCACGTAAGCGACGGGGTGGCCTGGAGGGACGTCCGCACCTACACCCCCAGCGTGCTCTACAGCGCGAGCGCATTCGACGGCCATGGCGAGCCCTCCCGCTGCAAGATGTGGTTTTCGGGAAGGACCAACACCCCCTCCACCAACTACGCCATCGGCTACATGTCCTCCCTCGACCCCGTACTCTCCCTCGCCAAGGCCGCCCAGCCTTCGGGCGAGGTGAAGACGGGCGCGGAGATCACCTACACCCTTACGCTATCCAACCACGGCAGCGGAACCGCCACCGGTACGCTCCTCACCGACGCCGTTCCGGAACATACTTCCTACGTCGCGGGCTCCACCACCCTGAACGGCGCTCCCGTGCCCGATAGCGGCGGCAACAGCCCCCTGCAGAGCGGGATGAGCGTGAACTCCCCCGGCGATCCCCCGGGAGTCATATCCCCCGGAAAGTCCGCCACCGCCGTCTTCAAGGTCAGGGTTGCGAACGCCACTCCCGGCGGCGCGGAGATAACCAACCAGGCGACCGCGACCTGCGACGAACAGGCCGCCGGCGTCACCGCGCAAACGGTGAACAAGGTGGCCGCCTCCACGCCGGCCCTGGAGTTAGAAAAATATCCCAGCCCGACCGGGGAGGTGACCAGGGGCTCGGTGATCACCTACACCCTGCGTTTGCGCAACCGCGGCAACGCGGCGGCCACCGGAGCCAGGATCACGGATGCGGTGCCCGCGTACACCGGCTACGTGCCCCTCACCACCACCCTCAACGGCGGGCCGGTGGAAGACGTGAGCGGGACCACCCCCCTGGCGGGGGGGGTGGCGGTGAACTCCCCCGGAGAGGCGCCCGGGGTTATAGCTCCCGGCGCGGAGGCCGTGGTCAGCTTCACGGTGCAGGTAGGGAACCACCTGCCCCTGGGCGCCACCGTCCGCAACGTAGCCGTGGCCGAGGCACAGGGCCTGCCGCCGCTCGAGGCGAGCTGCGCCAACGCCTCCTCCGCGGACCTGCCGAAGACATGGTATTTCGCGGAGGGCAGCACGCAACCCGGTTTTGACGAATATATCCTCATGAGCAACATGGGCGACGACGACATGGCGGTTACCGTAACCTACCTCACCGAGGGGGGAGAGCAAAAGGAGTTCGAGCATTTCCTGCCCGCACACAGCCGCCGCACCGTTTACGTGAACGCCGAGATGCCCGGGGAAAGCGGCGTGGCGGCCATCCTGCAGGGCGAGGAGGGATTCGTGTGCGAACGCTCCATGTACTACCTGCACCAAGGCATAACGGGCGGTGACGACGTGATGGGGATCACCTCGCCCAGCCTGGAGCTCTTCTTCGCGGAGGGCTTCACGGGGACGCCAGGCAGCCCCTTCGAGGAATGGCTGCTTCTGCTCAACCCCGGCGGGGAAGACGCCGTGGTGGAGGCGGCCTATCTCTTCCCATCGGGCGAGGAAAAGCGCCTGCAGTACCTGGTGCCCGCGCGGCGCCGCCTCAGCATCAGCGTAGACGCCGCGGTGGGCGAGGGAAGGGAGGTAAGCGCGCTGCTGCGCTCCGACAAGCCCCTGGTGGCGGAAAGGGCCATGTATTTCAGCTACAACAACCGCTGGCCGGGAGGGCACAACGGGGTGGCGGCCACGGCGGCCGCCAACGACTGGTACCTGGCGGAAGGCTACACGGGCTGGGAGGGCAGCCCCTTCGACGAGTGGATCCTGGTGGCCAACCGCAACGACAGGGCAGCGGCTTTCACGGTCACCTACATGTTCCCCGACGGGAGCACCCGGCCATTTGAATACACCGCCGCCCCCCGCAGCCGCACCACGGTGAGCGCCGACGCCAACGTGGGCGAAGGGCAGATGGTAAGCGCGCACGTGCATGCGGACCTGCCGGTGGTGGTGGAACGGGCGATGTATTTCGACTACCGCGGCGCTTGGACGGGCGGGCACAACTGCCTCGGCGCCGCCCAGCCGGCCTCGCAGTTCTTTTTCGCCGAAGGGTACACGGGGAACCCCGGCTCGCGCTTCGAGACCTGGCTGCTCATCCAGAACACCTCCGCCGAGACATCGGCGGCGCGTATAGATTACGTGCTCTCCACCGGCGAGGTGATTTCGCAGATCCTTGAGCTTGAGCCCCTTTCCCGCTCCACCGTCTTCGCCAACCAGGTCCTGGAGCGCGAGTCCATGGAGTTCTCCATGCGCGTTACCTCCGTCGACGGCTCCCCCACCTTGCTCGCCGAGAGGGCCATGTACTTCGACTATTCGGGCTCCTTCGGCCCATGTCAGGGAGGTTCGGACGTAACCGGTTTCTAGGTCATGTCACGCCTATAACGTGAGGGGCCTGGTCATGTCGTCGCCCTCGTAGAGGCGCACCCCGCCCTCCGCAAGGCGTTTGAGGAACTCCTGCGGGGGCAGGCAGGCCTCGGGAGCCAGCGCTCCCTTCTCGACCACCCTGCCCTCCCCCACCATCTGCACCGCGATGGAGGTGGGAAGGCAGGTGAGCATGTCCATATGCGCGGCGGCCCCGTAGGCCAGATGCACCCACTTTCCGTTCTTTTTTCCCGTGATGTCGGTGCGGCAGGCGGAGCAGGTCTCGGGCGGCTTGCCGATGTTCTCCAGGTACGGCAACAGCTTGTTGAAAAACCCGCCCACGATGTCCTTCTTGCGCTCGCTATCGGTAAGCTTGGCGGCCACGATCAGGTTGCAGAGCTGCACCAGGAAAACGTCCGTGAGGCCGCCCTTGAGGGTCACGGAGCGGCAATCGATGTAGCGCGGTATGGTCACCGGCTCCGGGTGCCCGGCATGGAAGCAGTCCACCGCTCCCACCGTGGGCGGGAAGGTGATGCGCTCCAGGCCCGACCCGGCCTTGATGTACTGCATCCTGCCGTCGATGTAGGAGGGGATCATGCCCGTGACCGCGTGCAGGTAATGCAGGGTCACCGCCTTCCCGGCGGTGTCCGCGGGATCGCAGGCCCAGGAGGTGGCGATCTCGTCCACCTCGTCGAGCTGGTCCGCCCCCAGGCGCGCGAAAACGTTGGTGATACCCGGGGTCCACCCCACGCCGGTGATGGCGGTCACCCCCGCTTTTTTCGCCGCCTCGTCCAGGGCCATGAAGTCGGCCGCGGCGTCGTAGTCGTCGCAGATGCTCACGTAATTGACGCCCGCCTCGATGCAGGCGCCGGCCACCTTCTTCTCGTACTTGTAAAAGGGGCCGATGGTGCCCATGGCCACGTCGAAACCGCGCACCGTCTCCACCATCTGGGCATGGTCGTTGGCGTCCACCTTACAGGCACGGCATTTGGGGCCCAGCTCCCTGGCCAGGGCCTCCGCCTCCTCGAGGTTGTAGTCCGCTATGAGCAGGTCTTCCACGCTCTCCTTGGATGCCAGGTCCCTGACCGCGAAGCGGCCCATCATTCCCGCTCCTCCCAGCGCTATCACCCTCATCCCTCAACTCCTTTCCTCGCGCGGGAGCTCGACGCCCCCTTCATACGGATGTCCACTTATGCCTGTTTCGCGATGCCCGCGATGGCCAGGCCCATGATCTCGTTCAGGGCCTCGCGCATCGAGAACTCGTCCTCGTTCTCCAGCCATTCCAACTCCAGGCCCTCCGCCACCCCCAAGAGGATGAAGGCCATCCTCACCGGGTCCACTTCCCTGAACTCGCCCTTGCGCATCCCCTCCTCGATGAGGCTCTCCAGCGCCTTGCGCATGCGCAGGTAGTAGCTTGCCACCTTTTCCCTGTACCCCTCGCTGAAGATATAGCCGCGGTCCACCCTGAACTTCCACAGCAGGCGCAGGTAGTCGGTCTCGCGGTAATACAATTCCGACACCTTGGCCACCAGATCCTTGAAACGATCCGCTACCGCCCCCTCGGCGTCCCTGGCCTCCTCGATGAGGGCCAGGAAATCGCCCAACATGTCTGATACCAGCGAGTACGCCAGGTCTTCCTTGGATTTCCAGTACCAATATATGGTGCCCTTTCCAAGCTCGGCCGCCTCCGCGATCTGGGTTATGGTGGTGTGGTGAAAGCCACGCTCGGAGAAAAGGCGCAGGGCCGCTTCCTTGATCTGTTTCTCTCGCAGCTCTTTGACGGGGTTCTCGCGCTTGGGCATGGATGTACGCGCCTTTATATAATCTCGACCGACCATCCGGTCGATATTATATCGCCACGCCTCCCCCTTGTCAATCGCCTTTCGCCTGGGCGGTTAAGGAGGGGGTGTGAGCATCTCGTCGTCAAAGGCCAAGGCTTTCTTCTTATCGATTGCCTGTTTCCTGGGCGGTTTAGGACTGGACGGTAAGCGATCTCAGTGCGCACCTGTTTGCGGCCAAACGGCGTTTGCCCCGGTTACGGTCAGGAGCTTCCGCCATCTATGCCCTCGCCGTAGCGGAAGTAGAACGCGCCCTCCACCACCAGGCGCTCACCGCCGAGGGCGGTCACCTCCGCGCTGACGCCCTCACCCGCCAGGAGGTCGTTCTCCAGCACCGAGAGGCGCGCGTGGGGAGGGAGGGAGAACTCGCGCGTTGTTTCCGCCCCACTCTCTCCCATCACCACCAGGCGCACCGACACCGTTTTGTCCTCCAGGTTGGACACCAGGATCCAGCTCTCGAAACCGGTGCCCGTGTATCCCTCCGGTATCAGCCAGTGGGAGGAAGGCGCCACGGCGCCCACGGCCGCGTGCCCGCCCCCCGCCGTTCCGAAAGAGCCATGATAGGAGAAATACATGGCCCTTTCCGCCACCACACCCGGATAGTCGGCTCTCACCCGCGTGGATACCTCGGCGTTCTCCAGGCCGGGGATCTCGTCTATATGCACGGTGGCACGGGAGCGCGGCTGCAGGGGTACTTCCCTCTCCAGGATCACGCCGTCACCGCGCTGTAAGGAGGCAAAGGCCGTCACGGGCGATGGAGAGGGGTTGGCCAGGAGAAGCCAGGTGTCGAACTCACCTCCCGTGTAACCCTCCGCGAAATACCATTCCTCCGCGGCAGCTTGCGCTCCCATGGCCACCGAACCGCCGCTTCTCTCGCCCATATCGAAATACACCGCGCGCTCCGCCACCACCGGCAAGTCGGAGGTCACCACCGCGGCGATCTCCGCACCCGGCAGCAGATCGTTGAGCCTGATGGTGCGGCGCGTCCCGGGAGAGACCTCGAATCCGTGCGTGGAGTTCCCCTCGGGGGTCATAAGCTCCAGGGTCAGGTGCGCGGTCTCCTTCTGGGGATTGAGAACCAGTATGTAGGTATCGAATCCCTCACCCGTGTAGCCCTCGGCGAAATACCATTGCCTGGAAACGTCCGCGGCGCCGGTGGTATGTCCGTCCTTAATGCCGTGATAATCGAAATACATGGAGCGCTGCGCGTTCAAGGGTGATCCTTTGCTGGTCGAAAGCCTGGCCGAGACGTCCCCAGCCGGCGCCATGCGGTTGAGGTGCAGGGTCAGGCGAGAGCGAGCCGGGACCACCACCCCGCTGGAGGAGACGGGGCCAGCGTTTCCATAGAGATCAAGGGTGGCTTCCTCGGGCTCGCTCCCGGGGTTTTCCAGCAGCAGGTAGGTATCGAACCCCGGGGCGGTGCAGCCCTCGGCGAAAAAGAGCCCGCCGTCGGATCCGTCGCTGTTCCTCACGTCCAGGCCGAGAAGCCCGTCCACCCTCAGCATCCCCCAGCCGCTGTAGGCATCCCAGCCGACATCGCAGAGATCTCGCGCGCTGCCGGTAAGGCGCGATTCCGCTTCCGCTACCCCGAGGCCGGGCTCGCGCGACATAAGGAGAGCAAGTGCTCCGCTCACCTGCGGCGCGGCCATGGAGGTTCCGCTCAGGGAAGCATAGCGGTTCCCGGGGTAGGTAGAGTAAATAGCCACGCCCGGGGCGACCACGTCCAACGCATCGCCGCGGTTGGAAAAGGAAGCCGGGCGGCTCTCCGTATCCACCGCTCCCACTCCCACCACTCCCTCGCAGGCGGCGGGGTAGCTGAGGGAGTCGAGGCCGCCGTTCCCGGCCGCCGCCACCAGCAGGCATCCCTTGGAACGCGCATAGTCCACCGCCTCCTGCAGGGCCTGCGACTGGGCCCCGCCGCCGAGGCTGAGGTTTATTATGCGGGCTCCGCGATCGGCAGCGTAGCGTATGCCCGCGATGATGTCCGAGTAATAGCCGTACCCGCTCCCGTCCAGCACCCGCACCGGCAGAATGCGCGCCCTCCAGGCCAGGCCCGCTACGCCCTCGCCGTTGTCGCCGGCGGCCGCTATTATCCCGGCCACATGGGTGCCGTGGCCGTATGCGTCAGAGGCGTCCTCGTCGTGGTCCACGAAATCGTAGCCTCGCTCCACGCGTCCCCTGAGATCGGGGTGGGAAGCGTCGACGCCGGAGTCCACCACCGCCACCAGGACCTCGCCGCCCGTGATCCCGCCCTCCCAGGCGACGGGCGCTCCGATGCGGGCAAGGTACCACTGCTTCTGGTAATAGGGGTCGCTGGAATAAGATTCCACCTTTACCACGGTGTCCTCCTCCACGAAGCGCACCCCCGGCAGGGAGGACAACGCGCGTTTCGCCTCTTCAAGCGAAGCCCCCTCCCCCAACGTCAGCGCCTGGAGGTCGGGTGTCGGCCACGCGGCTCTCCGCAGGCTCTCGTAAAGCCCCGGCACTGCCTGGAGGGCCTTCCTGGCCCCCTCAGTCAGGGCGTTGGTGGAAGTCGGACTCTCCAGCCCCGCCCTGCCTTCCTCCCAGGCCACCATAAGGCGGGGAGGCGGCCCTCCCGCCGCCGCCAAGGCGCCGCCAGCGCCTATGGACGGCGTAGCCAAGACGGCAAAAGCGGAGAGGAAGACGAAAAAGGCCGCCACCATGGCGGGCGCCGTTTTACGCATCCTTGCCGTGACGGCCATGTTATCGCCTCCTTTGCCTCTTTGCTGAGAGGTTCGGAGGCGCGGGGAGCGCGAAATATAAGGCGTGAGCGTGATTTCCGGCTCACCTTAGGGTGATAGCAGGTTTCCTCTCCCCCAAGGGACGCGCCGCAACGGAGGGCGGGAGAACGGATGGGGGCGGCTTGCTACACATAAGAGCTTGCTTCTCGGATCTCGCCCATCGTGCGCGCATAGGCCATAGTGGTGATTTCCGCCCTACGGCAGGGCGATGGCGTCTCTACCACGCATCCGCTCCGGCTTTGATGCGCCTTGCCGCTTGCAGCCGCGTTTGCGAAAAATCATAGGAGGGGCGCGCGGCCCCTCCTCTTTATCATCCCTCGGCGATACGGTCGTTTCCCGTCTCCGAAGCGGAGCCCTTCACCCCTCCCGCACACATACGGCCTTCCCGACTCCCGCGCCCAGGAAGGGAGAAAACGACCGGCTTTTACCTCTTCGCCTTAGCTCAGAAGGTGGCGGGCGATGACCACCCGCTGCACCTGGTTGGTGCCCTCGTAGATCTGGGTGATCTTGGCGTCGCGCATCATGCGCTCCAGAGGGTACTCGATCATGTACCCGTATCCTCCCAGGACCTGCACCGCGTCAACGGTCACCTTCATGGCCACGTCGGAGGCGAAGCACTTGGCCATGGCCGAGACCGCCGAGGCCTCGCGCCCCGCCCTCTCCACCAGGGCGGCGGAATAATACACCAGCTGGCGAGCCGCCTCCACCTGCATGGCCATGTCGGCGAGCATGAACTGGATGCCCTGCAGACGCGCTATGGGCGCCCCGAACTGCACCCTCTCCTTGGAATAGCTCACGGCGTGCTCCAGGGCGCCGGCGGCGATTCCCACCGCCTGGGCCCCGATGGAGGGGCGGGTACGGTCCAGGGTCATCATGGCGATCTTGAAGCCCTCGCCCTCCTTACCCAGGAGGTTCTCGGCCGGTACCTCCATATCCGTGAACACCAGCTCGGTGGTCTGGGATCCGCGGATGCCCATCTTGTGTTCGATCTTTCCCACCTCGAAGCCGGGGAAATCCTTCTCCACGATAAAGGCGGAGATGCCCTTGACTCCCGCGCTATCGTCCGTCTTGGCGAAGATGGAATAGGTATCGGCGATGCCGCCGTTGGTGATGAAGCACTTCTGGCCGTTGATGACGTACACGTCGCCCTTACGCACCGCGCGCGTGCCCATGGCCGCGGCGTCGGAGCCCGCGCCGGGCTCGGTGAGGCCGAAAGCGCACTGCTTCTCTCCCCTGGCCAGGGGCGGGATGTACTTCTTGAGCTGCTCCTCGTTGCCGGCGAGCATGATGGGCTGCGAGCCCAGCTTGCAAACCCCCAGGATGAGGCTGGTGTTGGTGCACACCTTGGCAAGCTCCTCGATGGCGATGCATACCGTGAGCAGGTCCGCCCCCGCTCCGTCCAGCTCCTCGGGGAAGCACAGGGCGAGCAGGTCGTTGTCGCGCAGGAGCTCGAACATGTCCCACGGGTATTCGCCGCTGGCGTCGATCTCCGCCGCCCTCGGCTCCACTTTCTCCTTGGCCAGTTGGCGCACCGTCTGCTGGAGCATCTTCTGCTCTTCGGTCAGTTCGTACATGTCACCCTCCTAAGACCTCGTGCCGGCCCGTCATACCACCCGGGCCGTACCCTCCGGAAGCGTCGCCGGTGATGATGCGCTTCACCGCCCCGCCTCCGAAACCTCCGCATGAACCGCACTCGAAACGCTCCTATATCGAAAAGCCATCCTCCATGGCGCAGGGCTCTTCTGCCTTCACGGCATGCCGTCTGGCGGCGACATGCCCCTCGCGCACCCCCGGTACGCACACCGGTTCAGGTACAAGCGTTGCGGGGGCCGCGACACGCAAGCTAACGCCGCGCCCATATCTCCGAACGGCGCGCTTCATGCCGCCGACCACGCTTGGGAACACCGCTCGATCCCCGCCGCCGTGCCTTCCGGTTACCGCGCCAAACGGCCGCGACTCTTTTCTCTCTAACCTACCTTGATGAGCATGCCGTCGCCCTGGCCACCACCGCCGCAGATGCCCGCGGCGCCGTAACCGCCGCCGCGACGGCGCAATTCGTAGGCCATGGTGGTCACGATACGGATGCCGCTCACCCCGATGGGATGGCCGAAAGCGATGGCGCCGCCGTTGACGTTGACGTTTTCCATGCTCTCGGGATCGAGGCCGAGCAGCTGCGCCGAACGCCAGGTCACGCTGGCAAAGGCCTCGTTGATCTCGAAAAGGCTCACGTCCTTGACCTCGAGTCCCGCCTTGTCCAGCGCTTTGAGGATGGCGTTGGCGGGGTGGGGATGCAGGTCGGCGAACTCGCCCGCGCTGCACCCATAGGACACCACTTTACACAAAGGCTCGAGGCCGAGCTCCGCCGCCTTTTCGGCGCTCATGACCACCGCCGCGCAGGCGCCGTCGTTAATCTGCGAGGCGTTTCCCGCGGTGATGGCCCCTTCCTTGTCGAAGGCGGGCTTGAGCGCCGCCAGTTTCTCCACCGTGGTATCGGGGCGCACTCCCTCGTCGCGGTCGAAAACGGCCGGGTCGCCCTTCTTCTGCGGGATCTCCACCGGGACGATCTCCTCGACGAGAAGACCTTTCTCCATGGCCGCCGCCGCCCTCTGGTGGCTGCGTGCCCCCACCAGGTCCATCTGCTCGCGGGTGATGCCGTATTTCGCCGCCCAGATATCCGACCCCTTGCCCATATGCACGTTCTCGAAGGCGTCCCAAAGGCCGTCGTGGATCATGCCGTCAACCAGCACCCCGTTGCCCATGCGGTATCCCAGGCGCGCCTTGGGGACGAAATAGGGGGCGTTGGTCATGGATTCCTGTCCGCCCACCACCAGCACCTCGGCCTCCCCCGTTTTGATCATCATGTCCGCCATCTCCAGTGCGGACATGGAGGAGATGCACACCTTGTTGACGTTGATGCACCACACCTCCTTGGGGATGCCGCCTTTTACCGCCGCCTGGCGAGCGGTGATCTGGCCCTGGCCGCCCGTGAGCACCTGCCCCATGATCACGCAGTCCACGCAGGTTGGGTCGATTTCCGCCCTTTTCACCGCCTCGGCGATGGCCAGTCCGCCCAGCTCCTGGGCGGTGAAATCCTTAAGCGCCCCCGCCAGTCTGCCGAAGGCGGTCCTTGCCGAACTGACGATCACCGTTTCCTTCATCTCTTCCTCCCTTGCTTGCGCTTGACTCTCAGCGATCCGTATTCCTTCCGCTGCTGCCATCATCACGGCTTCGTCAAAACCAATCTTATGCGCCCGCGCCTCCTCCGCCCCGCGGGCTACCTGCCCGCTATGCCGCTACCTCAAGCCCAGCTCCCTGGCTATCACCATGCGCTGCACCTCCGAGGTGCCCTCGCCTATCTCCAGGATCTTGGCGTCGCGGAAATAGCGCGACACCGCGTACTCGTCCATATACCCGTAGCCGCCGAAGATCTGCACCGCCTGGGTGGTCGCGCGCATGCACATCTCGGAGGCGAAGAGCTTGGCCATGGAGGCCTCCATGGTGTGCGGCACCTTGGCGTCGCGCATGGACGCCGCCTTGTAGGTGAGGGTGCGGGCAAGCTCGATGTCCGTGGCCATGTCCGCGAGCTTGAACTGTATGGCCTGGAAGGAGGCGATGGGTCGTTTGAACTGCACGCGCTCCTTGGCGTACTTCACGCTCTCCTCGAAGGCCCCCTGGGCGGTTCCCACCGCCAGGGCCGCGATGGCGATGCGCCCACCGTCCAGGCAGTCCAGGAACTGCCTGAAACCGTCTCCCCGGTTGCCGATGAGGTTGCCCTCGGGCACCCGGCAGTCCTCGAAGTTGAGCTCGCGGGTGTCCGAGGCGTGCCACCCCATCTTCTTGTACTTGGGGGAGATATTATAGCCGGGCGTACCCTTGGGGATGTAGAGGTTGGATATCTCCTTCTTGCCGCTGGGGCGCACCCCGGTGACGGCGGTGATGGTGACCACCCCACTCATCTCCGTGCCGGGGTTGGTGATAAAGCACTTGGTGCCGTTGATCACCCATTCCCCGTTCTTGAGCTCCGCGCGCGTCTGGGTGTTCTGGGCGTCCGAGCCCGCCTCCGGCTCGGTGAGGCCGAAGGAGCCCAGGATCTTTCCCTGCGCCAGGGGGACCAGCCACTCCTGTTTTTGCTCCTCGCTGCCGTAATAGAAGAAGGGACTCGAGCCCAGGGAGATGTGGGCCTCCACGGTGATGGCGCAGGAGCCATCCACCCGGGCCAGCTCCTCCACCGCGATGGCGTAGGCGAGGTAGTCTCCCCCGGCGCCGCCGTACTCCTCGGGCCACGGGATGCCCATGATGCCCAGCTCTCCCATCTTGCGCACGATGTCGTAGGGAAACTCACCCGTCTCCCAGAGGTGATCGACCTGGGGGCGTATCACCTGTTCGGAGAAATCGCGTACCGTTTTGCGAAAGAGTCTTTTTTCCTCGTCCAGCTCGAACAGCAACTTCATCACCTGCCTCGTCTCCTGCTCCCTGCCTTGCTCCGTCCACAAACGCGGGGGTTGTCTTTGGGTTTTACTTTTAGGGGAATGCCGGAAGCTTCCCATGGGATTATATAGTAAAACCGCCGCCGCCTCCAAACCCGGTCGTACGGCAGACTTGCCAGGAATGCCGTGTGTCCTGGACATCCTTTCCCGAGGACCGGGACTCCAGGTCTAGGCGCATTAATAGTGCAAAGCCAACCCTTGAAATCTGCTCTGAAAAACACCTGCCTTCCAATTCTATTGCGCCTCCTGCGGCTTGCTGCTCTTTTTCCCCATAACTCGTCGCGTCTGCGCGACATGAACGTCTGACCCCTGACCCCCGGGTATGCGTTTCGATGAAGCGCGTGCGTTATGAGCGGGGAAAGAGAACGGGGGGCGGGTGCCCCCCATCCATTTCACCACGTAGCTCAGGCAGGCTGGAAGCCTAAGATGTCCTCGATATGGCCCCGACGATCTTTCTTCGCCTTGAGTATCGGCTTGACCTTCATGCCCACCCTGACCTCGTAGGCCTCGACGCCGGTCAGGTAGTGAAGGAAGCGGCAGTCGGTGCCGTCCACGTCTATGAGCGCCACCAGCGCGGGCTCTTTTTTAGGAGATTCGTCCATATTCAGGTGGACGACGGTGAAGGCGTACACCTTGCCCGTTCCTGGGACCGCGACCGTGTCCTCGATCTTCCCGAGGCAGCGCTCGCAGAACGAGCGTACCGGGAAGTAGGTGATCCCGCATTCCAGGCAGCGCGAGGCCAGGAACTTTCCGTCATCCTTGATGGCTCTGAAGAATTTCTCCAGGCCCAGGCCGTAGGTATAAACATATTCTACCGGTATCTGGCCCTCGTAGTAGGAGAGTTGGTCCGTCTGGTTGATCCTCTCAGTGAGCCCCATGCTCTCACCCCCTCATCGGCTTGAAGTAGAGGATATCGGTGATAGCGCCCTCCCTCTCCTCCGGCTTCTTCCAGACCGCCTTTACCTTCATACCGATCTTTACCTTGTCCGGCTCCACCTCACCCAGCACGTGCAGTATGCCCATGCCGTCGGAAGCGCCGTCGATCTCGATCACCGCCGGAAGGTGAGGCTTATCGCCCTTCTTTATGCGCGAGGCGTCCCAGTTCACGTAACAAATGGAGAAGGTGTTCACCACCCCTGTGTCCTCGACATATACCCACTCGTCGGTGGGACGCCAGCACAGCTCGCAGAACATGCGCGGCGGAATCATGATCCGTCGGCACTTGTTGCACTTACGGGCGATGATGCGGCCCTTCTTGAGCTCGGCCAGGTAGCGGTCGATGGCCGGACCGTTGTCCCAGGCGTATTTCAGGTTCGGCTTTTTATGCAGGGTGAGAACCTTGCCGTCCTTCATCGCCGATTCCTTCAGAGGAGTGGCGCCGAGTTCGAATTTTTCGAGTTCCATACCGCACCCCCTTTATCTCCGCAATACCACCACGGTGCCCACCTGCATGAGGTCGCCCCACGCCTGGGCCAGGCCGCAGCGCGGGTTCCCGGGGACCTGGCGCTTTCCTGCCTCGCCACGCAACTGCAGGAAGATCTCGATGACCTTCATCAGCCCGGTGGCCGCGATCGGGTTTCCGACCCCAAGCGCGCCGCCCGACGGGCACATGGGCCGGTCGCCGTCCCTCTGGGTCTTGCCGTCCAGGAGCATCTCCACCGCCTTGCCCCGATCCGCGAGGAGAAGACCCTCCATGTGGTGAAGCTCCTTGTAGTCGAAGGGGTCGTAGGGCTCGGCTATCTCAATCTCCCGCTTGGGCTCGGTGATCCCGGCCATCTCGTAGGCCATCCTTGCCGCCTTCTCAACATAGCGAGGGTAGTAGAGGTCCCTGGTGGCCCAGTAGGCGGTATCCAGGTTCCAGCCCACGCCGTCGATCCAAACCGGCTTGTCGGTGATGCGCTTCGCAGTGTGTTCGGAAGCGAGCACGATGGCAGCCGCCCCGTCGGAGGCGGGACTGATATCCAAGCGGTTCACCGGCCAGGCCAGGGTCTCGGAATTCAACACGTCTTCCACGGTTATCTCCATGGGTAGTTGTGCCGCCGGGTGATCCATGGCGTTCTTCTTGTTCTTGACCGAGACCAAGGCGATCTCCTCCTTGGTGATGCCGTAGGTGGACATGTAGCGGTTCATCTCCAGGGCGAAGATCCAGATGAGGGTGGGGTTGAGCGCCTGCTCGGTGGTATGGTCGAAGATGGTCTTGAAGGCCCCTTGGGGATGGGGATGGCACGAGCTCATCTTCTCCGAGCACACCACCAGGCAGGTGTCGAACATCCCCGAGGCTACGTGGTACCAGCCGTGGATGGGTGCGAAGACGCCCGTACCTCCGCCCACGAACTGGCGCATATAGGGTTTCCTCCAGCCGCCCGAGCCGTCGCTCAGATACTCGCCCTTCATGTGTACGCCGTCGAAGGCGTCAGGCGCGGTGCCCAGGCTGACGCTTTCGATGTCCTTCATGGTCATGCCGCAGGAATCCAGGGCCATTTTTGCCGCCTGCGCGGCCAGTTCCTTGCCGGTCTCATGTGCACGGCGCACGAACTTGGTGATGCCGGCGCCAACTATCGCTACTCTCTGGTATGCCATGCCATATCACCTCCCCCGCCTCACGCGCTCAGTATCGCCACCGCCGCGGAGGTGGTGGGTATCCCTCTCCAAGCCTGGGCCAGGCCGACCCTGGCGCCCAGCACCTGCCTGGCCCCCGCTTCGCCGCGTAGTTGCAGTACCAGTTCCAGGACCTTTTGCGCCCCGGAACACTCGAAAAGATGGCCGACGCCGAGTCCGCCGCCGGAGACGTTTACGGGAAGCTTCCCTTGAGGCGAGGTCACGCCGTCTTCGGTCGCCCTCCCCGCCTGGCCCGGCTCGAAAAGCCTGAGGGCTTCGAGGTGCTGCAGCTCCTTGAAGCTTATCTCGTCGTTGATCTCGGCAAGGTCAATCTCCTTCGCAGGGCAGCGGATGCCTGCCATCCGGTAGGCCATGTCCCCAGCCAAGCGCACCGCCACCGCGTCTGTCCAGTCACGGCTCTCCAGAGTTGGGCTATCCGACGACCAGCCTATGCCGTTAATCCAAACCGGTTTGTCGGTAAGACTAGCGGCGATTTTCTCCGCGCAGAGTACGACCACCACCGCGCCGTCGGCGTATGGGGCGATGTCCAGCAACCGGACGGGCTCGGCCACCGGCTCCGATTCGAGAACATGGTCTACGGTGATGCGCGCACCATAGCCCGCGCTCGGGTTAGCAAGCGCGTTGGCCTTGTTCTTCACCACCACGGTGGCGCACTGCTCTCGCGTGGCCTTGCCTTCTTCCAGAAAGCGGTTCATCTCCAGTCCGGCCACGGCATAGGCCGTTATGTCCAGCGGCCGGTTGAGCACCGGGTCCATTGCGAAATTGACCATCTCCGGGATGGTCTTCATGTTACTCGCCTTGCTCAGGGCCTGCACAACCACGATGTCGAACTTCTCCGTCAGGATGTGCATGACGCCCACCGCGAGCGAATGCAGGAAATCGCCGGGTATGGTCTGCACGGGCTTGAGCACCGCTCCCAACTGATCGTTACAGTATTCATCCGAGATACTGTACCCTTCCAGCATGTCCTCGGATGTACAGACGAAGGAGTCCACGTCCTTCGGCTCGATCCCCGCCTCCTCATAGGCTTTCACCGCGGCCTCATAGGTGAGCTCGCGATAGGAACTCCCTGGGGAAACGGAGGTGAAAGCCGTGTAGCCGATACCGGCTATGGCTACCTTTTCCCTCATGAGATACCTCCTTTTGAACCGATCCCTCCCTGGAATGTAGCAAGGATACCTGTCAGGATCACCTCCCCGCTTACTACCTTCGTGCGAAATCCGGGACTCAATATTTCGGCATATGCGGACGGGCGAACTCGAAATAAGCCGTGGCTATTTCCCGCAGCTTCTCCTCGTTCTCCTCCGGGAACTCCTTGGTGACCTTAGCCGGAATGCCCACCACCATGGAGCGTGGGGGGATGTTCATGCCCTGGGGGACCACCGCTCCCGCGGCCACGATGCTGCCGTGACCCACCACCGCGCCGTCCAGGACCACGGCGTTCATCCCGATCACGCAGTTGTCCTCGACGGTGGCGCCGTGCAGTATGGCCCCATGACCGCAGGTGACGTGGTCCCCCACCTTCACGGGTCCATGGAGCACGCAGCAGTCCTGGATGCTGGAGAACTCGCCCACCACGATCTCTCCCCTGTCCGCGCGCAGGACGGCGTTGAACCATATGCTGGAGTTGGCGCCCACGCGCACGTCGCCTATGAGCATAGCCCCCTCCGCGATGAACGCCTCCGGCGACACGCGCGGAGCGCTATCCTGGTAAGGGATCAAGGCCAAGCGAATCCCTCCCTCCCATTCACTTCCTGTTCCCGCGCCCCCTGCTCCGGCATCGGGGTAACGGATTATTAAGTAATAAGCAACACTGTGCCGTAAAACGTCATCATATTAACATACCGACGTTAAGGCATCCAACAGCAAGAAGCATGTTCGGCGGCTTTTTGACACCACAGAAGGGGCGGCAGCGTTTCCACCAGGTCGTCGAGCGGTGGAGGAGGCGCGGTACCGATCCGCAAGGCGAGGGGCATGGCCGACTACCAAGGCATGGGAACCGTGAAGAGCTGGGAGCTTTCTCAAGTGAAACCCGCGTAAGGACGATAAATGCAACGGATTCGCTTTATGCCGGCAAGAGGAAACCGCTACAAGGAGGAACTCGGAGCCCATCGCCATCGCGGAGAGGCGGAGGTCCGGCGGCGACCTTGCCGGAAAGCTTGCTTGGTCCCGGAGCATTACGGCTGAGGAGAGGAGAAGCGGTGGCAAAGCGCCTCTACTGCCCCAAGTGTTTGACGCACGGAGACCCCCAGGCGGAGTTCTGCACCTCTTGCGGCAGCAAACTGGTTCCCCTCATGCGCGTGGTGATCATGCCCTTCGTGGAAAGCGGCCAGGAGCCGGAATCCCTGGGGGAACACCGCGCGCTGGTGGAAAGGGACGGTGAGCTTCAGCCCTCCCATGCCATCGGGTGCCAGATGTATATGACCAGCGATCTCGACAAACCGCGACTCATCGTGACCGCCAAGGAGGCATATTTTGCCGCCGCGGAGCGCATGCTCCCCAGGTTGGTCAAGGACCTTCTCGATCCCATGGGTTTCTACGATATCCCCGACCCCGCGGACGTGGACCGGGTGGCGGAAAGCGCCGCCCACATGCCCACCGAGCTCTTCGTGCTCATCCAGAGCGAATACGACCCGGAATACCTCTTTCTCCCGGAGGTGAACTATTTCTTTTTCCGTTACCCGCGGCTCCACAGCGCCGGCACGGGGCTGGACAGCGGCTTCGGCTTCGTGCAGATAAGCGCCTTCCTCCTCGACAACCGCGAGAACCGCATTGTGGGCAGGGGATCAGGGTCGGGGATGGAGATCTACCATCCCGGTGACGTGAGCCTTGATGAGAACTTCAACGTGCCCCCCGAGATCCAGGAAGAGGTGATGCGCTCCGCGGGGGAGCGCGCGGTAGAGTCCCTGCTCAGAGAGATAAGGATGATAAAGTAAGGCGCGCCCTGCGGTGGCCGACGGACATATATCAGAAGCCCTCTCTCAAACCCCGAGCTTGCGCAGGGAGGCATACTTCAAGAGCAGGAGCTTCTCGCCCACGCCGGAGAAGTTGACCGCCACCTCCGTCCCGCTGCGGCTGTGGGAGACGGACAGCACCATGCCCTCGCCGAAAACGTCGTGCGCCACGCGATCCCCCGCGCGCAGCTCCAGGCCCGGTTCCCCCACCTCGTCTACCCTGAACCTCGCCGGCGAGCCCCCAAACGAGGTGCGCTCGAGGTCGGTGGGCAACCTCAACAGACACCGCGTCGGAATATCGGCGATGAAGCGCGACTCCGGGTTGTACTTCCTCTCCCCGTACTGGGAACGCGTGGCCGCCGCCGTGAGATATAGCCGGTCCTTGGCGCGGGTCATGCCCACGTAGAAAAGACGCCTCTCCTCCTCCATGCTTTGCGGGCTGTCCATGCAACGCAGGTGGGGGAAGACCCCGTCCTCCATGCCCACGATGAAGACCACCGGGAACTCCAGCCCCTTGGCGTTGTGCAGGGTCATGAGGGTGACCGCGCCCTCCTCCTCGTCGTAAAGGTCTATCTCCGCCACCAGGGAGACTTTTTCCAGGAAGGCGTCCAGCCCCTCGCCGGGATGGACGGAGTGGAACTCCACCAAAGCGCGGTGCAACTCGTTGAGGTTCTCCAACCTGCCCTCGGCCTCAAAAGTCTCCTGCTGCCTCAGGGCCTCCAGGTATCCGCTTTTTTCCATCACCGCGGACAGCAGCTCCGGGGGGGAAAGCGTTTCCATATCCCCCGCAAGTCCCCTTACCAGATCCGCGAACCCCTCCAGCTTCTTCCGCGCCGAGTTTCCAAGGTTCGGCACCTCGCCGGCCACGTTTACGGCCCCCCAGAGACTTATCCCCTGCGAGCGCGCGAACGCCTCGAGGTGGGCCAGGGTAGCCTCGCCGATGCCGCGCTTGGGCTCGTTGATGACCCGGCGCAGGCTGACGGCGTCATCGGGGTTCAAGAGCAACTTCAGGTAGGCGATTACGTCCTTGACCTCCTTGCGCTCATAGAACTTGAACCCCCCCACGATCTTGTAGGGAATTCCGAAGCGCAACAACACCTCCTCGAAGAGACGCGATTGGGCGTTGGTGCGGTAAAAGACCGCGAAATCGCGATGCCCGTACCCCTCCTCCTCCATGAGGCGGTTTATCTCCAGGGCCACGAACGCGGCTTCGTCCCCGCCCTCCGGGGCGAAGAAGAAGCGTATGGGTTCACCCTCTTCGCGCTGCGTCCACAGCTTCTTCTCCCTGCGCCCGGCGATGCGCGAGACCACATGGTTGGCGGCCTCCAGGATGTTGCGGGTGGAGCGGTAATTGCGCTCCAGGCGCACCACCAGAGCATCGGGGTAATCCCTTTCGAAGTCCAGGATGTTGCGCAGGTCGGCTCCCCGCCAGGAATAGATACCTTGGTCGTCGTCACCCACCACGCAGAGATTGCGGTGTTCCTCCGACAGCAGCCTCACCAGGCGGTACTGGGCGGGGTTGGTGTCCTGGTACTCGTCCACATTGATATAGGAAAAGCGTCGTCGGTAGTGTTCCAGGACCTCCGGGTACAGCTCCAGGACGGCGATGGTGTTGAGGAGGAGGTCGTCGAAGTCCATGGCGTTGTTGCGCATAAGCTGCCGCTGGTAAGCCTGGTAAACGGCATGAACCGTCTCGGTGAAGTCGTCCTCCACGCGCTGGAGGTAGGAATCCGCGTCCACCATCTCGTTTTTGGCGCGCTCGATGAGGGCGCGAATCATGCGCGGCGGGTAGCGCTTGGTGTCCAGGTTCAGGTCACGCATTACCCGTCCCACCAGGCGTAGCTGGTCGTCATCGTCGTAGATGACGAAGTTGCGGCGGTATCCCAGCCGCTCCGCCTCCCGCCGCAGGATGCGGGAACAGGCGGAGTGGAAGGTGGATATCCACACCCCCGTCGCGCGCGGACCCACCAAGCGGTGGACCCTCCCCCGCATCTCCTCGGCGGCCTTGTTGGTGAAGGTGATGGCCAGGATGCTCCCTGGATCGACTCCCAGCTCCTGCACCAGCAAGGCCACGCGGTAGGTGAGCACGCGCGTCTTGCCGCTTCCAGCCCCGGCCAGGATGAGCAGGGGGCCGTCGAAGTATTGGGCCGCCTCCCGCTGCTCGGGGTTGAGGTCGTTCAATATTGCTTTCCCGACGCTTTTTCCGCCTCCCAGGTTCATGTCACGCTTCCTCTTCGGCTTGAATCATCCTTGGGACAGAGCCGCCAACAAGTCATATGAGCAGGAGGAAGCGCCTCCCGCCGCTCGGGATCGAGGTCGGCCGGCACTTCATGCTGGCTCTTCGCGCTCAAAACGTGAGGTCTTCCCGTCATCCAACCGAGCTGCCGCGCTGATCCGCTCAAAATCTCCGATCCGCGCCAGAGATCCGCACCAGAGTATAGTACAGCCGGCTGCGGACAAACGGCCACCGCCGCAATCATCCAGGGCTCTTCGCCGCAGGATGCGGGTTTTCAGGCCGCAACGTTTACCACCAGGTTTTACCCCATGCCATATCTCGCGGCTTTTTTTCACACCGCTATCCCGTCGCCATCATCGTTCCACCCAGGTTTTCCGGAAAAGAACCCCGTCTCGCGGCCTCATCCCGGAATCGCGGTCGGCGCCATATGTTCTCTTACGCCTGTAAGAACACGAGCCGATTGCGATCAAGCCGCCAACGGAACCGGGTGTGAACCGTCCGTACTACCCGAGCTGGGCGACTCAGGGCCAATGCTCAGACGTCCGACGAGGAGCGATGCTATCCCTTCTCGACCCGCCGAGGGCGGGATCCGCGCGTCAAATCATATATGCCGGCGCGAAAAGGCGCCCCATCCTTAACCCCCGCTGTCTCTAGCTTTGGTAATCCGGATCCCCGGGCAGCACCAGCCTCAAACGCCCGTTCTCTTCCACCACCTGCGGGGCCACGGCCGTGACCTCCTTTCCGGAAGCGGAGGCCATGGCCTCCTCAACGCTCGCGAAACGCTCAATGGACATGAGATTCATAAACGTGGGGGGGAGCATGGCGAAATCCCCCCTGCGGCTCCTCTCCAGAGCCTCCGCGGGAGAAATCCACACATGGTCGGTGGTCTCGACATGGTCATGCAGGGCCTCCTGGCAAAGGGGCGCCGCGGCGAGGAAGAAGCGGGCGTCGAATCTTATAGGGGATATCTCGGGGGTGATCCAGTGCGCGAAATACGCCAGCCGGCCCACCGCCAGCTTGAGTCCCTCGCGCGCCACCATTTGCGTGAAGGAGATCCTTCCCGCCTTCATCTCCTCGCGGTAGGCGGCAAAACGCGCGGCGGCCTCACCTCGGCAGTCAACGATTTTCCCGCTGCCATCACTCGCGAGCAGTATCCCCGTCTCCTCGAAGGTCTCCCTGATCGCCGCCACGAAAAGTCCCAGGGCCAGGGAGGGGTCTTCCACCCCATCCAGAACGCATGCGGCTTCCTCGCGACCGAGCCCGGCACACAGGCCGGCCGCCTCCTCCCCACAGTCGCGTTCCTCCACCGCTCCGCCGGGAAAGACGTGCATGTCGGCCGCGAAGTCGCTGTCGGAGTGCCTCCTTACCATGAGCACCTCGATGCCGCCCCCAGGGACGTCGCGCAGGAGCAAGACCGAGGAGGCGTCCTTCGGGACTGCCGGCATATATCCTCCTTTTCGTTTTCATCCTTGCGCCACCATCTTATCACCCATGTCCTGAGCCCACCCCGACACAACTCAAAACCTAAAACGCTATCTCTCATGCCCAGGGCGATTTTTCATCCCTGCACGGTGTGGTATCCACGCGACGGGAACGAATAACCCTAAGAGTTTGGGGCGCGAAGTCATGGCGACGCGAGTGCCTCAGCATGTATGCTTGTAATCAGCAAGGCGCTTACGGAAAGGAGGTCGCCATGGCCAACCTGGTTTACCTCAGCCCGGAGTGGGCCGAGGAGGGACGCCGCAGGGTGGAGGCGGAGCTGACCCCGGAGATGCTGCACAACGTCACCAGCTCCATGACCAACCTCTACAGGAACTGCCCCGACGGCAAAGACCGCTACTTCTACGTGGCCTTCGAGAACGGCAGGCTCTCGGGCTTCGAGACCGGGGAGGGCGAGGGCCCCAAGGCGGAGTTCCGCATCATCGCCGACTACTCCACCTTCGCCCAGATCACCCGGGGCGAGCTGGGGGCGGTGAAGGCGCTCACCTCCCGCAAGCTCACCCTGCGCGGCAACATGGCCAAGGCCCTGCGCCTGGCCCCCTTGGTGGACAAGCTCAACAAGGTGCTCGCCACCATTCCCACCCATTTCTGATGCGCCCGGCGCGGCGCCGAGACGACGGGAGATGATAGAGATGCTGGACATTCCCAAGCCCGATCCCAACGACCCCTATTCCGTGGACATCGAGAGGCGCCTCCTGGACATCCAGGAGGGCATGCGCGAGCGCGACCTCGACCTCTACCTCGCCTCGCGCATCCGCACCATGAGCTTCGTCCTCGACGCCTTCGTGCCCTGGCGCTCCTTCATGGTCATACCCGCCGAGGGCCTTCCCACCGTCTTCACCTTCGTCATCGACTCCGCCCGCCTCCTGAGCGAGACCTGGCTGGACGAGGACCACGTACGCGGCTACTTCGGCGCCAGCGGGGCGGACCAGATCGAGGTCATCCAGTACTTCATCCAGGACGAGCTGGGCCTGGCCAAAGGGCGCATCGGATACGAGACCGGCATGGCCACCTACACCGCCGAGGGCTGGATGACCCACTACGAGTACGAGCGCTTCCGCGACGCCCTGCCCGAATTCGATTTCATCAACGCCCACGACATCGTGGACCGGGCCTCCCTCATCAAGGACGAGGGCACCATCAACCGTTTCCGCGAGGCGGGGCGTATCGTGGACGCCGGGCACCGGGCGGCGCGCGAGGCCATCGAGAACGGCGGCTGGAAGGGGATGACCGAGACGGAGCTGGCGGGCATCGCCGCCCTGGCCATGCGACGGGAGGGCAGCGTCTCGGAGTGGAACTTCGCCGGCTTAAACGAGATCTCCAGCGGCTGGCGCACCGGCCTGGGAGCCTGCACTCCTCCCACCACCAAAAAGTTCGCCGCCGGCGAGGCGCTGATGTTCGACCTCCACGCCATGTTCCGGCTGGCCCTGGGGGACCATTCCCACAACTACCTCATAGCTCCGGCGAGCAAAAGGCAGCGCTGGCACGCCGACAACTTCGTGGCCTGCGTGCAGTTCGTGGCGGACAGCTACAAGGCCGGGGCCACCCCGGGGGACCTCATCACCGCATGCGGCCGCTTCGCGGAGGAGCGCGGCTGCTCCGACTTCATCCTCCCCGGGGTCGAGCACGGCATCGGGCTCTTCGGGGACGAGTGGCGGGTGGGGGCGAGCATGGACGTGCCCATCCCCTACTGGACCGACCCCGACCACGTTTACCAGGAGAACGAGATGGTCATCCTGGCCATGCAGTACGCCGCCCCCGAGGACGGGGTGGGCTTCCGCTACGAGAACCCCATCGTCATCGAGAAGGACGGCTGCGAACTGACCTCGAAGTTCCCCCTGGCCATCGAGGAGATGGAGTAGAGCCTCGCGGGCGGAAAAGCGATGCGGCAGGAGAAGGTCTCCCCCATCGCCTGCGAGAGCTACGAGCGGGGGCGGGTAGAGAGGGCGTCGGCGCAGAGCCTCTATTCCCATTCGATGGTGGCGGGAGGCTTGGAGGAGATGTCCAGGACCACGCGGTTCACGCCCTTGACCTCGTTGATGACGCGGTTGGAGATGCGCTCCATGACTTCGTAGGGCAGGCGCGCCCAGTCGGCGGTCATGGCGTCCTCGCTGGTCACGGCGCGCACCACGATGGGGTAGGCATAGGTGCGCTCGTCCCCCATCACCCCCACCGACTTAATATCCGGCAGCACCGCGAAGGACTGCCAGACCTCACGGTAGAGCCCGGCGCGCTTGATCTCCTCCACCACGATCTCGTCCGCGTCGCGCAGGATGGCCAGCCTCTCCGCCGTAACCTCACCGATGATGCGGATGGCCAAGCCGGGGCCGGGGAAGGGCTGTCGCCACACGATCTCCTCCGGAAGCCCCAGTTCCTCCCCTGCCGCGCGCACCTCGTCCTTGAAGAGGTTGCGCAGGGGCTCCACCAAGGTGAAGTCCATGTCCTCGGGAAGCCCCCCCACGTTATGGTGCGATTTTATGCGGGCGGCATCGCGGGTGCCGCTCTCGATGATGTCGGGATATAAGGTTCCCTGCACCAGGAAGTGGGTGTCCTTCATCTCCCGCGCCACCTCCTCGAAGACGCGGATGAACTCCTCCCCGATGGTCTTACGCTTGACCTCGGGGTCGGTCACCCCTTTTAAGCGTCTCAGAAAGCGCTCCTGGGCCTTGACGTGCACGAGGTTCATGTGAAAGTGGCGGCGGAAGGTGTCCTCCACTTGATCGGCTTCCCCCTTGCGCAGAAGGCCGTGGTCGACGAATACGCAGGTGAGTTGGTCGCCCACCGCTTTATGCACCAGCACCGCCGCGGTGGCGGAATCCACTCCGCCGGAGAGGCCGCAGATGATCTTGCTGTCGCCCACCTGCCCGCGCACCTCCTCCACCGCCTGCTCGATGATGGAGACCATGGTCCAGGTGGGAAGGAGGTCGGCGGCCGAGAAGAGGAAGTTCTTCAGGATCTCCTTTCCCATGGGGGTATGTACGACCTCGGGATGGAACTGCACGCCGTAAAGCTTTCGCCGCGGATCCTCCATGGCCGCCACCGGCGAGGAAGCGGTAGTGGCGGTTACCCTGAAGCCCTCGGGGGCCTCGACCACGGTGTCGCCGTGGCTCATCCAGACCATCTGGTGCAGGGGCAGCCCGTCGAAGAGCAAGCTCTCGCCTGTTACATCCAAATCCGTCTTGCCGTATTCGCGTATCCCGGTCGCCTCGACCCGCCCCCCCAATTCGCGAGCCAGCAACTGGTGACCATAGCAGATGCCCAGGATAGGCAGGCCCATTTCCATGATGGCGGGGTGGGGTAGCGGCGCACCTTCCTGGTAAACACTGGAAGGTCCACCCGAAAAGATCAGTGCCCCGGCCCCGCGCTTTTTGACCTCATCCGGCGAGATGTCATGGGGCACGATCTCCGAATACACCCTGCACTCCCTTACCCGGCGGGCGATGAGCTGGGCGTATTGCGCCCCGAAGTCTATCACCAGCACGCTGTCCCTCTTTTCGGCGGCCAATCTCCCTCCCTTCCGCCGTCTTTCCGCCTTTCCCGCTTTGCGCTTGCCTGCGCCTATTTGATCATGCCCACGCCCTGCTCGAATTGCATGGCCTTGCCCTCGGTGCGGATGGCGGGTGCGATCATCACCTCGGCTCGCTGGAACTCCTTGATGTTTGCGTACCCGCAGGTGGCCATGGATGTGCGCAAAGCGCCGAAGAGGTTGACGGTGCCGTCGTTCTCGTGCGCGGGCCCCACCAGGATCTCCTCGATGCTCCAGCGCTGCTCCGTCTTGACCCTGGTGCCGCGGGGAAGATCGGGGTGGAAAGTCGCCATGCCCCAATGGTAACCAAGGCCGGGAGCCTCCTTGGCGGCCGCTATGGGCGATCCCAGCATCACCGCGTCCGCCCCACAGGCGATGGCCTTGGCGATGTCCCCACCCGTGCGCATGCCCCCGTCGGCGATGACGTTGACGTACTTTCCCGTCTCCGTGAGATGGCGGATGCGCGCTGCCGCCGCATCTGCCAGAGCCGTCGCTTGCGGCACGCCTATGCCCAGCACCCCGCGCGTGGTGCAGGCGGCTCCGGGCCCCACTCCCACCAGAACCCCCACCGCACCCGTGCGCATGAGATGCAGGGCGGTGGAATAGGAGGCGCAGCCGCCCACGATGGTGGGGATGGGCAGTTCGGCGATGAACTTCTTGAGGTTCAAGGGCTCGCTGCGCGAGGAGACATGCTCGGCGCTTATCACCGTGCCCTGGATGACCATGATGTCAAGCCCCGCCTCCAGCGCGATGCGGTAATACTGTTCCACCCTTTGGGGGGTGAGGGAGGCGGCGGCCACCACTCCTCCCTCCTTTATCTCCCTTATACGCCGCGCGATGAGCTCCTCCTTGACCGGCTCCTGGTACAGCCGTTGCATCCCCCGCGTGGCCTCCTCCTTGCTCAGGCTCGCGATCTCCTCGTACACCGGTCCGGGGTCCTCGTAACGTGTCTGGAGTCCCTCGAGGTTAAGCACCGCGAGCCCGCCAAGCTTCCCGATGGCTATGGCCATTTTCACGTCCACCACGGCGTCCATGGCCGATGCGATGAGGGGCAGCTCGAAGCGATGCCCGCCCAGCTCCCAGGTTATATCTATGTCGTCCGCGTCGCGCGTGCGCCGGGACGGGACGATAGAGATGTCGTCTAACCCGTACGCCCTTCTACCAAATTTACCCAACCCGATCTCGATCTCCATCTCTACCTCCAGGTATGCCTAATCAAGCTGTTAAGTCTCCCTTTCACACTCGACCCTGCCTTTTTCGAGGTTTGCCCGGCGCTTAAGGTATTTGCGGATCAGATATCCCCGGTGTTCCGGTTGTCTCATCAACCGCTTTTCTTATTTTCAGATATATTAAACATCAATTAATATACTCCTCCATTTCCCTGTCAAGGAGATGGAGTATCCACTACCGCTGCGTTCAGCCGATTACAGGTTTTTCCCCACCATCCCTTCGCTCGATACGTGAGTCTCCTATTCGGCCGCATTCGGGCCGCCCTCCTCAAGTAGTCGCCCGGCTGCCGACCTAAGGGCTGCGGAGTGTTTTGAGCCGCCCCGGATTTCTTGGCGGCCCTAAGTTGGAAAAGGATGGGCTTTGCAAGGGGGAAGCATTCTCATGATTTGAAATAGGGGTCCGAACAGCCTCGGACATGGAACGAGGCGTGGAATGATAATGAACGGACGCCTCCGAACAATTAGGTAGGTAGTATCGGCTCCTAACTGAAAGGAGGCGTCTCATGAGTAGAGTGTATGTCGGG
>JACVJD010000017.1 GCA_015711825.1 Candidatus Solincola daggyaiensis | reverse complement strand
CCATCGGGGTCACCGCCCCCTCCACCGCCTGGTACCTGGCCGAGGGCTGCACGCAAGGGGGGTTCGAGACCTGGGTGCTGGTGCAGAACCCGGGAGACGAGCCCGCCGCGGTTGCCATAGACTTCCAGACCGCCACGGGAGCGGTGGCCGGCCCCCGGGAGACCGTGCCCGCCCGCTCCCGCCGCACCTACGAGGTGGGGAAGTACGTCGCCGCCTGGGAGGTCTCCACCACCGTGACCTCCGATCTCCCGGTGGTGGCGGAGCGCGCCGTGTACGGGGGGAACCGCACCTGGGCCCACGACTCCATCGGCCACCCGCATTGATGGGATCAGGTCTTGAATCTTGAATATCCAACCATAATATGGAAAAGAATTCAAGATTCAAGACCTGACCTCTATAATAGGGGGAGGCGGGGAAAACGGAGAGAAACGGGGGCGCGACGTGGATGAGAAGTACATCCTGGTAAACGACGTGGGCACCACCGGGGTAAGGGCGGTGATCTTCGACCGCGAGACCGACGTGGTGTGCGAGGTGTACCGCGAGATACCGCAGATATTCCCGCAGCCGGGATGGACGGAACAGGACCCCGCGGTACTTTTCGAGGGCTGCATGGAAGTCACCCGAAAAGCTCTGGAGGAATCCGGCATCAAGCCGGCGGAGATCGCCGCCATGGGTATCGCCACCCAGAGGGCCACCAGCATGATCTGGGACGCCGAGACGGGAGAGCCCGTCTATAACGCCATCACCTGGCAGGACACCAGGATGTCCGACGCCTGCGAGAAGGTCAACCGCAGCGCCATGTTCAAGCTGCTGCACCTGGCGGGGGGAGCGTACCAGCGCATCGCCCACCTGAGCGAGGGCCTGCGCCGCAACCTGGTGGGCAAGCTGCTCATCACCGCCGCCCACTTCACCGTTACCCCCGCGCAATCCTCCGCCCACGCGCGCTGGGTGCTGGACAACGTGCCGGGCGCGGCGGAGAAGGCGGCGGCGGGGAAGCTGCGCCTGGGCACCGTGGACACCTGGCTGGTATGGAACTACACCCGCGGCGCGGTGCACGCCACCGATTTCTCCAACGTCAGCGCCACCGGCCTGTACGACCCCTTCGGCATGCGCTGGAGTCCCCTCCTGCTCAAGCCCTTCGGGCTCCCCGGCGGCCTGGTCTTTCCCGAGATACGGGAGACGGCGGGCGATTTCGGCGTCACCGAGGCCTTCGGCGACCCCATCCCCATCCGTTGTGTGGTGGCGGACCAGCAAGCGGCGCTGTTTGGAGAGGCCTGCTTCGAGAAGGGCAGCGTGAAATGCACCAACGGCACCGGCAGCTTCATCGACGTGAACACCGGCGAGGAGCCCATGGCTTCCATCCACCGGCTCACCCCCCTCATCGCCTGGAAACTGGAGGGAAAGACCACCTACATGATGGAGGGGATCATCTCCAGCGCCGGCTCGTCCGTGCAGTGGCTCAGGGACAACCTGCAGATAATAAAGGACGCGGCGGAGTCGCAGGACCTGGCGCGGGCCTGCGAGGACTGCGGTGGCGTCTACGTGGTGCCGGCCTTCACCGGCCTCACCGCGCCCTACTGGGACCCTTACGCGCGCGGCACCGTCATCGGACTCACCCGCGCCACCACCAAGGAGCAGGTGGTGAGGGCCACCCTGGAGTCCATCGCTTACCAGTGCAAGGACGTTATAGAGGCTATGCAGAAGGACACCGGTATGGCGGTGAGGAGGATCAAGGCGGACGGCGGGGCTTCCGCCAACGATTTCCTCCTCCAGTTCCTGGCGGACATCCTGGACGCGGAGGTGGAGCGCCCGCAGGTGCTCGAGGCCACCGCCCTGGGCGCCGCCTTCTTCACCGGCATCGCGGCGGGGATGTGGAAATACCCCCACGATATCCTGCGCATTCGCCGCGTGGACCGCGTCTTCAAGCCAGCCATGGACGCGGAGACGCGCGAGAAACTCTACGCCGGCTGGAAAAAGGCGGTGCAGCGGGCCTCCCATTGGGCCTGAAACAGAGGTCGGAGGGGTCAGGCCCGGACTTAGGACCGAACCCCGTCGAGCAGCGAAAGCAGGCCAACAGAACCCTGCCCTGGAGCGTGGAAAGTAAAGCGATTGAAAAGTGAACGACCCCCTAGAGAGGGCAGGCGCCCGGCACCATAGAGAAGGCGGGCCCCGCGAGTTGAGGCCTGGCACCATTTGTCGAAAATCGGGGGCTGACCCCATGGTGTGCATTGTTGACAGCCTGGGGAGTCAGCAAATAACATTATTCTTATAACGTTAACGTAAACGTTAATTCATAGTTATGGGTGGCTGTCGTCGCGGCCATCCCTGGTTACACGGCAAGGCCGGCACTGGAACCCGGGACGGCTTGCGGTACCGCGATCGCGCAAGGCGATGGCGGCGGGCGAAGGAGGTGTGCCATGTCCCTTCCGGACAGGAACAATCCCTACAGCTTCAATCCCTTCCTGGAATGGAGGAGCAAGGTCGACTATTACGCCGACGATCATTTTCTCCAGAAAATGGTACGCGCCTTCGCGGGCGAGGAGGCGGAGGAGGTGGACCGCGAGGCGAGGGAGTTCTCGCGCAAGGCCTCTTTCCGCTGGCGCGACTTCGCGGAGCGCATCGCCACCCCCGAGAGGCGCCCCTACATGATGCACTACGACGGTCACAAGAACCGCATCGACCGCATCGTCAGGCCCTACGAGATCGAGATGATGGAGAAGGAGGTCTTCTCCGAGGCCCTCTTCTCCCAAAGCACCTCGCCATGGACCCGCTTCGTCAAGCTCGCCATCCTGAGCCAGAACTCCGAGGCCGGGGTGCTCTGTCCCCTCGCCTGCACCTGGGGGCTGGTGGCGTTGCTGGAGAAGTACGCGGACACCCCCGAGACCCTGCGCATCCTCGCGCACGCCCGTGACGGCATCGACGGCGATTTCGCCATCGGGGCCCAGTTCGTCTCCGAGATCCAGGGGGGCTCGGACGTGCCCGCCAACCTCCTGGAGGCGGCGCAGGAGGGAGGCGCGTGGCGCCTTTACGGCAACAAGTTCTTCTGCTCCGCCGCCCACGCGGACTACGCCGTGGTCACCGCCAAGCCCCAGGGCTCGGAGAGGGTGGGGCTTTTCGTCGTCCCCATGTGGCTCCCCGGGGACAAGGATAAAGAGAAGCGCAACGGCTACACCATCGACCGCCTGAAGTGGAAGCTGGGCACGGTGGAGCTCCCCACCGCCGAGATCACCTTCCAGGGCGCCCTGGCCTATCCCGTGGGGCCCCTCGACCGCGGCGTGGCCAACGTGGTGGGCATCGTGCTCACCCTCTCCCGCCTGGTGGTGGGCATCGGCATGAGCAGCGGCATGCTGCGGGGGCTGCGCGAGTGCCGCAAATACGCCGAGTTCCGCACCGCCTTCGGCCTCCCCATCGCCTCCTTCCCCATGGCCGCGTGGCAGCTGGAAAAGCACGAGCGCCTGGCGCGGCGCAGCGTGGCGGGGTGCTTCAAGCTCTATCGCGACTTCATCGCTCTCCCGGGCGGCCTGGCGCCGGGACTGACCACCGACGAGCCCCTGGAGATAAAGAGGAAGCGCTTCGACGTGCGGCAGCTGGTGATGCTGCAGAAGATCACCACCGCCGCGGACGCCAACGACATGTCGCGCCTGGGCATAAGCGTGTTCGGGGGCCACGGCGTTATGGAGGACTTTTCCAGCTTCCCGCGCATGCTGCGGGACGGGCTGGTCAACGAGCTGTGGGAGGGGCCGCGCAACGTGCTCCTCACCCAGATGCACCGGGATTTCCAGAGGGTGGCGGAGTGGTATCCCGCCTCCGAATGCGTGGCGAGCATCCTGCGGGGCGCCGACCCGGGGATCATCGAGGGCTTCGCGGGCGAGATAGAGGAGCTGCTCTCCGTCCCGCACCTCTTCGAGATGAACGCGAGGACGCTGGAGGTCTGCGAGCGCTGGGACGACTTCTGCGCCCGCCTCTTCCACGCCTACCAGGACCTGGCGCTGGCGGAGGCGGAGGCGGGACCGCAGCAGGAGGAGAAGAGGGTGGAGGAGCCGGCGAGGGGATGAGCGCCGTCGCGGCCGGGAGGGACGGCGATGTCCGGTAACGGCGGCGGAAAAAGTTCCCGCGCCAAGATGGCCATCTCCGAGCTGGCGCAGGAATTCGGCATCACCCCGCGCACCATCCGCTACTACGAGGAGGTGGGCCTTCTCTCACCCCACCGCGAGACGCCCACCAGCCAGAGGCTCTACGACGAGCGGGACCGGGCGCGCCTCAAGCTCATCCTGCGCGGCAAGCGTTTCGGGTACTCCCTGGCCGAGCTCAAGGACATCCTGGAGCTCTATGAGGTGGACCCCACCCAGAGACAGCAGATCATGCGCACCCTGGAATACGGCCTGCGGCACATCCGGGAGATAGACGAGAGGATCGAGGAGCTGAGGGAGATACGCGGAGAGATGCTGGAGTTCGCCGCGAGCTTCCTGCGTATCCTGGAGGAGCAGGGGGAGGACGGAGAGTTCATTAAGCGAGCCCGCGAGATGGTGGAGATGATGGAGAAAGGGAGTTAAGGCGGAGCCAAAGCGGCGGATGCGGCGTGACGGCGATCGTGTAGGCTGAAGCCCTATGCTTCCTTAGGCAGAAGTCGGAAACCGCGCTCGCGAGATGGTGGAGATGAAGAAGAAAGGAAGTTAAGGCGGAGTGGGAAGCGGGAGAGCGCGGCGTGAGAGTGGCCGCGTCTCGAGGCGATGCCTTGCTTTTGCCAAAAAAGCGAGGCGACGGTGAGCGCCGACGGCGGTGGAACGGAGGAGGAGTGAGATGTTCGATTTCATCATGAGCGAGGAGCAGAAGGCCCTGCAGCAGGAGGTGCGCGACCTGGTGAGCTGGGTGCCGCGCCAGCTCATTCTGGACATGGACGCCATGATCGCGCCTTTTCCCAGGTTCTTCCTGGAAGAGGCGGGGAGGCGCAACCTCCTCGGGCTGCGCTTCCCGCCCCAGTACGGGGGCCGTGGCCTGAAGTGGGAGGACGAGATCATCGCCATCTCCGAGATGTCCCTGGTGGGGGTGCCCCTCACCTGCCTCTACTCCCTGGTGAGCATCGTGGGCGAATGCATCGTGCAGTTCGGCAACGAGGACCACAAGCAGCGCTTTCTGGTGCCCACCTTAAAGGGGGAGAAGGTATGCGCGGAGGCCCTGACCGAGCCCCGCGGCGGCTCGGACTTCTTCGGCGCCACCTGCACCGCGCGGCGCGAAGGCGGCCACTACGTGCTGCACGGGCAGAAGCGCTTCATCGTGGGGGCGGAGGGCGCCGACTACTTCATGGTCTATGCCCGCACCAACCCGGACGCCCCGCCGCGCGACGGCATCTCCTGCTTTCTGGTGGAGCGGGACGACAGCGTGGAGGTGAAGACGGTTTACGGCCTCATGGGAGCGCGGGGTAGCGGCACCGGGCGCGTGCTCTTCCGCGACACCAGGGTGCCGGTGGAGAACCTGGTGGGGGAGGAGAACGGCGCCTCGCACATCTTCTACCGCATGATGGTGCCGGAGCGCATGACCTCAGCCTCGGGATGCGTGGGGGCGGCGCGGGAGGCCATCGAGCTGGCGGCGCGCTACACCACGCGGCGTAAGGCCTTCGGTATGCAGATCAAGAACTTCCAGGCGGTGTCGTTCATGATCGCCGAGAGCCTGGTGAAGCTGGATTCCATGGCCAGCCTCATCTGGATGACCGCCAGGGCCATCGACTCCGGCGTGCCCCACGGGCGCATGCGCCGCATGGTCTCGGAGTCCAAAAAGTACGCCACCGAGGCGGTGTGGGACATCGTTTACAACGCCATGCAGGCCATGGGGGGCATCGCCTACACCAACGTCTATCCCATCGAGAGGATGCTCCGGGACAGCCGCCTGCTCTCCATCTGGACCGGCACCAACGAGATCATGAACCTCATCATCCAGCACGAGTTCTACAAGGAGCTGGAGGAGCAGGTGAAAGGCAAGCGCGACGTGGAGCAGGACGCCCCCGAGGCCTTCAACGAGGAGGAGAAGATCTACGAATAGGGCTTCCCGGGCGGCGTAAGCCGGATCTGCCTCCATGCGCTTTCGCAAACCCGGCTTACCCGGCTTTCTCGGGTCGGGGGCCGAGACCGGCTCTTACTCGGGTATGA
Organism: Candidatus Solincola daggyaiensis; assembly: GCA_015711825.1. Classification (GTDB taxonomy): domain Bacteria; phylum Actinomycetota; class Geothermincolia; order Geothermincolales; family RBG-13-55-18; genus Solincola_B; species Solincola_B daggyaiensis. The sequence continues at coordinate 35,142 of JACVJD010000017.1, read as the reverse complement.
CCGTGGGCGAAGGCGCGGAGGGATCAAGGGCGGGGAGCCAGGGAGGCGAGGAAGGGGCGCATGAGGACGGAGGCGGCCTCCTCCCCGCGCGGGATAAGCCAGTCTTCCTCGTATGCGAGCATATACACGAGGAAGAAAAAGATGAGCACCAGGATCCAGGAGACGAAGGAGGTGTCGAGGGCGGGGTCAAGGGTCCCCTCCTCGATGCCCGCCTGCATAAGCCTCTCTATTTCCTCCGCCCGCTCGGCGAGCAGCCCCTCGATGTTCTCCTGGAACTCCCGCGTGGCCGCCTCGGAGATGGTGTTGACCACGATGCGCAACATGTCGGGGTTTTCCATGCCGAAGCGGAAGTGGTTGCGCATAAGGGCGTCGGCCAGCTCGTTGAAGTCGCCGGCCTCAGGTAGCTCCCTCCAGAGGTTGTCCACGATGGCGCCGTACACCTCGTTGCGCACGGCGTAGAAAAGCTCTCGCTTGCTGGGAAAGTAGCGGTAAATGGCGCGCTTGGTGATGCCCGCCGCGTGGGCGATGTCGGTCATGGAGGCGCCGTCGTAGTTCTTGGCCGCGAAGGCCTTGACGGCTGCGTCTATGATCTGCTGCCTTCGGTTTCCCCTCGGCCTGCGGACCTTTTCCGCCATCTCCGCCCTCCCGTTCAGTCCGTCACCGCCACCGTATCCAGCAGGCGGTCTATAAGATCCATGTATTCCTCCTTATCCCTGAAGGGCACCGCCAGGCCGAGGGCGTTGGCGATATAGACGATCTCCACCAGGGAGATGAAACTCCAGGCGAAGTTGGCGACTTGGAGGTCTTTTCTCACCGCACCCTGGCGTTGCGCCTCCTCGAGCATGTAGGAAACGGCGTTATGTAGGCGGTGCAGGCGTTGCATGGGCGATTTGCGCAGGCCGCCTGAACCCAGCTCGGGGATGGAATAATAGTAGGCGCGCATCTTGCTGCGGTGGCGCGTGGTGTAGTCGAAGATGGCCTCGGCCGCCTCCCGCAGTCCCTCGAGGGGGGTGCTCCGCTTGAGCACCCTCCTGGTGACGTAGTTGGAGATGTCCTCCACCGCCGCGTTGCGCATGCACTCCACCAGGTCGGCTTTGTCCCGGAAATGCTGGTAGAGCACGGGCTCGGTTATCCCCGCCTCCGCCGCGATGTCCGCGGTGGTGCAGCTGTAATAACCCTTGCGAGCGAGGCATCTCTCCGCGGCCTTGATGATGCTCAGCCTTCTTTTGTCCGCGGGCAGTCTCTTCTTGCCCATCTTCCCCCGACCTAAGCGTCGCCGAGATGATCCCGCAAGCGGCCCCGGAGGGCGCCTAGGGCTTGCTGGTCGAAGCGGCAAAGCGGTTACCGTTCCGGCTTATGATAACACATGGCGGGAGGCGCTTCCCAAGCGCGCGGGCTTTAACGGCGGGGATCGCGGAGGCGGCATAAAGGCAAACGATAGGTTAGGTACCGTTTCCTCCCGGCCGGCAACGGTCTTCGGCGTCTTTCTCCTCCGCCGTTCCACCGCCGGGCCGTAGGTCCCGGCGCTCCCTCGACTTTGCCTTCAGCCAGGCACGGATGGCGCGCTTCTTGTCCTCGGGGTCGTCGAGGTCGAAGGTCTCGCCGTCTATCTCCACCCATCTGCCGTCCACTGCCCCACCTTGAGAGTGTACGAAAAAGGCCCGACTATTCGATTTTCGGTCGGAACCTCGAAAGCTTTAAGCCGAGGTTCCCATGGCTTGGTTCTATGGTGTGAAGAAGTCCGGATAGCGCCAAGTATATTCATATCCACGGTACAACCCGATAGCGTCCGGCGACCGGTGTCCATTCTCGATGGAGCGCGATCCATGCGCTGGACGCGCGGCGTGCGACGCTTGCGCGCCGCTTTCGATGACGGTTCTTGGTTTATCGGCGCTCGCGTGCTCGTCTTTCCCTGCCCGTGTTTCCGGCACCGTGACCCGATTTCCAGGACTTTCGGCGGAACCGGATCGCCCTCGATCCATACGGCGCTTCAGGGCAGGGTTGGACGGGTCGATTTCAACGCCTGCCGGGGGGGAACCCGAAGCGCTCCTGGATACGCGCCAGGGGCTTGAGCAGCCATGGGGATTGGCGCGCCTTGAAGCCCAGGAAGCGCGTCTGGATGAACTCCAGGATAACCCCCACCGTATCCAGGGTGTCGAGGTAGGCGTAGTCGATGGTCATCCCGAGCTGTTTTAGGGTACCGCGTTGCAGGACCCCGATGCCCGCTTCCCGGCATGCCCCCAGGCGCTCCTCTAAATCGTCCACCTCAAATCCCAGGTGGTGCAGGCCCTCCTCGCGCCCTCCCAGGGTGTCGAGGTAGAGGTTGTTCCCCTCCACGATGTTGATCAGCTCCAGCTGTATACCCCCGCTGTAACCCATGGCGATACGCCCCTTCACCGTGACCTCGCATCCGCGGTCAAGGCAGTAATCCGTCTCCCCCTCCATCACCAGCCAGGGGCCGATTCCGAATACCTCTTGGTAGCCTGCTATGGCCGCTTCCATGTCTTTGACGTAGATGCCTATCTGGGACAGGCGCGGCATGTGGAGACGGTTCCTTCCGGGCATGGCGGTTCCCCCTTTTCTCAAGACGCGGGCCGGGGCGGCAGCTTGGAAAGTATGGAGGAGATGGCCTGCACGAGGCTCTGCTCGTACTTCTCCGCCGGCCGATCTTTGTTGTTCATCCAGTAGATGACCGTGGATTCCACCATGCCGATGAGGATGACCGCCAGCACGTCGATGTCCTCCCTGGGCATCTTCGAGGTGTCGGTATAGGAGCTCACCACCCCCGCTACCACGTCGATGATGCTCTTGCGGATCTGGGTCACCCGCTCCCTGGCCTTGGTGTCCACGTTGAGATCGGTGTCGTAGATGAGCCGGAATGCCGCCTCCGACCTGGTCACGAACTCGAAATAGGCATGCACGCTATGTCGTATGGAGGTAAGCCAGTCCATCTCCGAAGGGGTGGGGAGGAGCAAGGAGGTTCGCAGCTCCTCTCCGGCGTTGTCGATGATGGCCAGCAACAGGTCCAGCTTGCTCGAGAAATGGCGGTAGAGGATGGGTTTGGTGACCTCGGCTCTCTCCGCTATGGTGTCCATGAGGGCGCCGTGGTACCCGAACTCCACGAAGGCGCTCAGGGCGGCGTCCAGGATCACCCTCTTGCGCTCCGAGGCCGGCAGGCGCCGCTTGCGGTTTTCGTTCCCTTCCTTCATCTTCTCACCCCGGAACATATTATCATCAAAGCCCACGCTGCGAGAAGTGCGCCGGGGCGGATGCGAACCGCGCCACGATGGACAAGGCGTAAGGGGTATCCTCGAGCGATCATTGCGGCCCCAAAACCCAGGTTTTTACGGCGCGGGACCGTTTCCTCTCCGGCCGGCCTTGCCGGGAGCGTGGCGTTCAATCGCCCTTTGGCAGGGTGAAGAGGAAAGTGGAGCCGCCGCCGGGCGCGGATTCCACCCATATACGGCCACCCCAGCTCTCCACCGCCTTCCTGGCGATGAACAGGCCGATTCCCAGCCCCGGCACCGCCGTCGAGCCGCGCTTGTAGGGAGCGAACAGCTCATCCCGCATCTCAGGCGGGATGCCCGGGCCGTCGTCGCGCACGAAGACCACCGTCTCGCCGTCCTTGACCATGGAGCCCGACTCGATGGTGGGGGAGTGTGGCCCCTGGTGATGCTTGAGGGCGTTTTCCAGCAGGTTGGCCATGCACCTGCGCATGATGAGGGGGTCGGCCGAGACCACGCGGGGATGGAAGGCGGTCTCGAGACGGGGATGGAGCTGCGGCAAGGACTGGAGAAGCTCCTCCCACAGCTCACGCGTCAGCGCCTCCAGGTCCACGCGCTCGTTCACGGACTCCCCTCTGTCGCGGCGCGTGAGCTGCAGGAGGGATTCGATGAGGCGCTCCATGTGCTCACATGCACGGGAGCAGCGTTGGAGGAATTCGGCATCCTCGGCCTCGAGTTTGCCGGCCGTGGACTCGCGCAGTAAGTGGAGGTAGCCGCTCATGCTCGCGAGGGGCGAGCGGAGCTCGTGCGAGATTATGTGGGCGAAGGCGTCGAGCTCGGTGTTGCGGCGGAGGAGCTCCACCTCCAGTTCCTTGCGAGAGGTGATGTCCAGGTCCACGCAGAATGCCTCCACCACCTCTCCCTCTACCAGCAAGGGGAAGACGGTGGAGAGCACCCATCGTTGCCTGCCCTCGCGGTCGCGGATGCTCCATTCCCGCGGGGCGGACGGTTTCCCCGAGCTCCATACCTCCGCCAGGAGGTTCTTGAACTCCGAAGCCCCCTCCTGGTCCAGGATGAGCTGGTCGAGGGTCCTGCCCACCGCCTCCCGCCGCGAAAACCCGTAGAGCTCCTCGGAGGCGCGGTTCCAGTAGGTGACGCGGCCCTCGGCGTCATAGCCCTGCAACGCCATCAGGGGCGCCTGGTCGATGGCGAGCTTGAAACGTGCGTCCGCCTCCTCGGCGATGCGCGCCTCGATCTCGGCCTCCCCCCGCCGGGGAATCTCCATGATCAGGCCCAGCATCAGTCTGCGCTCCCCGAGGTCGATCACGCTTCCGGTGACCGCGCACCTCTTGGTGCTGCCGTCCTTGCATCTCCCGGTGCCCACGAAGCCGGTGAACTCGCCGCGCGCGATTTTCTCGAGCTCCCGCTGCGAGAGCTCGCGCTCCGAGGGTATGTGCAGGTCCTGCACGAACATGGAGCGCAGCTCCTCCTGGCTGTACCCGGTCAGGCGGCTCGCGGCGGGGTTGGCCTCGAGGATACGCCCGTCGAGCTCGCTGACGATGATGGCCTCCATGGCTTGCTCGAAGACGAGGCGGAAGAACTCCTCCGCCTCGCGGGCTCGCACCTCCGTCTCGCGCTCCCTGGTCACGTCCCGCAGCACCGCCAGGGTGGAGATGCCCTCCGAATCCTCGATTACCGAGGCGGTGAGCTCTATGGTCAACTCCCGCCCGTCCTTGTGCCTGGCCTTGATATCGTAGGTTTCGGGGAGATTCTCGCCCGCCTGGCGCCGGCGATAGCGTTCCGCGATGATCTGGCGGTAGGCGGGGGAGGCGAAATCCAGGAAGGGGCGGGAGGTCAGCTCTTCCTCGCCGTAACCGAGGATCTCGCACAGCTTGGGGTTCACGTACACGAAGCGGTCGCCTCGCGCCAGGGCTATGCCGGCGTTCACGTGTTCCACCAGATGGCGGTAGCGCCCCTCCGCCTCCTCCCTCCCGCGCTGCGCCTCATGCGCCTCCCATTGTTTGCGTAGGGTGATGGCCAGGCGCTTGAACTGAAGGAAGCCGGAGCGCTTGATGAAATAATCGTTCGCCCCCATGCGCAGGGCTTCCGAGGCCACCTCCTCGTTTCCCTGTCCGGTGAGAAAGATGAAGGGCATGGCGGGATGGCGGCCGCGTACCTCCTGGAGCAGCGCCAGGCCGTCCATGCTCCCGCTCAGGGCGTAGTCGCTCAACACCAGGTCGATTCCCTCCTGGTCGAGGATGCGCAAGGCCGTTTCGGCGCTGGCGGCGCCGATCACCTCAAGGTCGGGGTCGTGCATTTCGAGGCCGCGCCGGATGAGCAGAGCGTGGTCCTCGTTATCCTCTACATGAAGAACGCGTATCCTCGCCGCCATAAAGCTACCTCGCAGGGATTTTACGTTACGGGCGTCCGGCTCCGGAAAGCGTATATGTCCGGACCTTGCCGGTGGCGCGCCGGTCTATACCCTCTTCGCCGACTCGATATAATTAATTATACCGCGAAAGAAAGTTTCCTGGCCCTTCGCGCCGTGGCGGCTTTCTCGCCCAACAGGGTCGTGACGTCTGCCTCGGGGGGAGAACCCCTTCGCATCCTCTAAGCGGCAAGCGGAGGAGCGTTGATGCGTGGGAAACGATGCGAGCGCATGTGATCTGGTCCTGCGGAGAAGAGGTCGCCTGAATCCCGATGAGCAAACGGCCTCCCGGTGGGCTGGATGCCCACGTGAGCCGACGCGGACTTGCCGGTCAGGACGGACGCTTCCGAGGGAGGTTTATAATATGCGCATGATCGATTACAAGCTCGTGGGTGACCGAGAGGCGCTGGAAGAAGCGATGGAGAGGCTTCGCGGCTGCCGCAGCATATCCGTGGACCTCGAGTCCGACAGCTACCATCATTACGCCGAGAAGATAGCCCTGGTGCAGGTGTGTGGGGACGGGGATATCTTCATCCTGGACCCCATGGGCGTGGACCTTGCCCCCCTCTCCGGCATTCTGGCGGAAGGGAGCATCGAGAAAGTGTTCCACGATGTCGATTACGACGGACGTATGCTCTTGACCTTCCTGGGGGTAAAGCCCTCCCCGGTCTTCGATACCATGATCGCGGCCCGCATCCTGGGCAAGGACAGGGTGGGGCTTGCCGACTTGCTGGGGGAGTATTTCGGACTGGCCATCGACAAGAGGTTCCAGAAAGCCGACTGGTCTCGCCGCCCCCTCAGCGACGAGATGCTGGAATATGCCGCCCTTGACGTCGCTTACCTCGCTTCCCTGCGTGACCGGCTCGCCGATGAGCTTGAGGAAGCCGGCAGGACTTCCTGGGCGCGTGAGGAGTTCGAGCGCTCGCTGCAGAGCCTTGAGCCCATGCCCGAGCGCGCGGTGGACGCGTTGAAGGTGAAGGGAGCGAGGGAGCTTTCGCCCCGCCAACTCGCCGTGCTGCTCGAGCTTTTGCGGTGGCGCGAGGACCGCTCCAGGGAAAGCGACGTGCCCTCCTTCAAGATCGTGGGCAGTGATCGGCTGTTGAGGATGGCGCAGGAATGCCCGCGCAGTCGGGGACAACTGGCGGCGTCAAGGGTCTTGTCCGAAAAACAACTCATACGCTTCGGGGCGGAGATCCTTGCGGCGGTGGAGAGGGGGATGCGGGTGCCGCGAGATGAGCTGCCCACATTCCCCGCTCCCACGCGTCGGAAACGCGACCTCGCGGCGGAGCGGATGTTGCGCGAGCTCAAGGAGTCCCGTGACCGCAAGGCGGCGGAGCTGGGTATGGATCCCGGCTTCCTCCTGCCCAACGCCACCTTGAAGGCGGTGGCTCGTCTCAAGCCCGCCGATGTCTCCGAGCTGGAGGAAAGCGGACTGCTGACCGGCTGGCGGCTGCGCATCATGAAAGACATCCTTAACGGCGGATGACGGCCATCTGCCGAAGCGTTTGGGGATAAGCAGGCCCTGCGCGTCAGCCATGGGGAGCGCCGCACTTACGGCAGAATCTCTCCTGCGCCGACGCCCTGGGATACCCGCACTTGCTACAGAACGAAGGCGTGGGGGCGGAGACGCCCGCTTCTTGTCCGGGAATGCCGGTGCCTTCGGTCTGCGTTTTCCCTGCTCCCTCCATTACCGGTGGGGTTGTTCCGGGAGCTGCCGGCGGCATGATCGACGGCGTGACGGCTGCGGGACGGCCGGAAGCGGGTCTGCGCGTGAACAGGTAGAGAAGCAGCAGAAACGACAGCGCCATGAGCAGCGAGAAGATGATGATCATCATGGTCTTGTGCGCAGCCAGAAAGCCCTTTCCGGTCTCCGCCACCGGAAGCCTGTAGGTAAGGGCGCCGGAGTCCTCGTCGAAATGGGCTTCCTGCGCTCCCGCCGGAAGGTCGATGATCACTCTCTCCTCCAGCTCCATGGGTTCGAAGAGGGTCCATTCGTTGTTGAGGGTCCATGCCGCCTCCAGCACCAATTCGTCGTCGCTTTCCCTCACCGGCGAGCGATTGCCGTAGCCGAAGACCGTCCATCCACCCGAAAGATAGTAGGCCAGACCCGGAGTGTCGAAGGAGATGGTGATGGTCGCCTTGCGGGCGTTTATGTCCACGTCGAAGTCCTCCACCTCTCCCACGTTGCTGTCGGAGCGATAGCGGCGCGAGAGCAGGTTGGGGTTCTCCTCGAACAGGTAACCGTATTCGTCGAACCAGGCCTGGTCGTATTCGATGACGTCGGTGATATGCGCGTCGCCGACCTCGTTTATCTCTATGCGTAACTCTTCGCTGAGGGTGAAGCCGCCTTCTTCTCCCAGTCCCTGGGCCGTCGCCGCATGGGGGGAGAAGAGGAGCAGCGCCGCCAGCAGCGGGATTAGCAACAGGATGCGCGCGGGCTTTTTCTCTTTCACCATATCGGCATCACCCCCCGCTTCCAGGCATCCTCGATGTCGATGAGGATATAGCTGCCATCCTCTATGGCGCCTTGGATCTCGTTCGCGGCGATGGTAACGCATTCCTCGGCGGTGACCTCCGGGCTGGTCTCGCCCGGGAAGTGGCTCAGGGTGTAATCCTGGTCCACGAAGGTGGACTCGATCCCGAACATCTCGCCGCTTCCGGGAAGCTCGATCACCGGGATGGCGTGGCCGGGGATGAGGGCGACATACGAGCGGATGCCTATGGCCTCCATGAGAGCGGCCATGCATATCGCCAGGTCCAGGCAGGTGCCGGAGGCGCGCTCGAGGGTCTCGTGGGGGTACTGCACATATTGCGCCGTGCGCTCCGACCAGTAGCTCAACGGCTCCTGGATGTACCTGACCCCCAACTCGCGCATGACGTAGAAGCAGCGGAGGAAAGCGGCATAAACGTCGTTGTCGTTCATGTTCGTCTCCAGCCCGGAGCCTATGGCGTTGGCCACCGCCTTCACCGTTTCCTGGTTGGGGGTCACGAAGGCGGCGATCATGGGGTAGTTGTCGAAGGCGTCGGTGAAGGTGAGGATATCGTCCTCCGCGAGGTCGGTGAAGACGAAATCGTTCCTGCCTAAAAGGTAGATCTTCTCCGTGTCCTCCACGGGCTTTTCCAGGCCCTGGTATTCGTAGCGCACGGTGAGTTCCACCGGGGTCTTGGAGGTGACCGACTTCATCTTCTCGTCGTTCAGGTTGGGCCAGCAGTAGTCCCTTACCGTCTGGCCGGGGAGGATGAAGGGATATGTCTCCGTGGAGGTCCAGTCGCAATACCCGTCGATCTTGTAGGAGATGCGAAAGTCCTTTACGGGCACCTCTCCGACGTTCTTGATCAGGGTCTTCGCCGCCCAGAAGCTCTGGTTGTCGTCGCCGTAGATCTTGTAGGCGGCGGTGAGCACCTCCTCCCTGGGGTGCATCTTCACCTCCAATTTGACCTCTCCTCCCCCTTCCCCCGCCCCGGCGGTAAGGGCCAGGACCAGCCCGGCGGTGGAGCCCAGGAACACCAGGGAGGCAATAAGAGAAAGGATCGCTCTTGCGGGCTTGCTCATGACCTTTACCTCCAGCCGTATTCGCGGTCACGGTTTTCAGAAGACATTATACCTTTTGCGTGTGATAAAATTTGCATCTATGGAACTCAAAGGGTTGATACTTTCCGGCGGAGAGGGGACGCGCCTGCGCCCCATAACCCACACCAGCGCCAAGCAACTGGTGCCCGTGGCCAACAAGCCCATACTTTTCTACGGATTGGAGGCGCTCAGGGATGCGGGCATCCGCGATATCGGCATCATCGTGGGGGATACCGAGGCGGAGATAAAAGCGGCGGTGGGAGACGGTTCGGCATGGGGCGTGGAGGTCACCTACATCCGCCAGGAGGCCCCGCTGGGACTGGCGCACGCCGTGCTAACCGCGGAGCCTTTTCTCTCCCGCTGCCCCTTCGTGATGTATCTGGGAGACAACCTGATCAGGGAGGGGATCTCCTCCTTCGTGGAGGAATTCCGCTGTAAGGATGTCGAGGCCTTAATCCTCCTCGCCCATGTCGAGGAGCCGCAGCGTTTCGGGGTGGCCGAGCTGGAGGGAAACAGGATAGTCAGGCTGGTGGAAAAACCCAAGGAGCCGCCCAGCGACCTGGCATTGGTGGGCGCCTACATGTTCCGTCCCTCCATCCTCGAGGCCTCCCGTTCCATCAAGCCCTCCTGGCGCAACGAACTGGAGATCACCGACGCCATCCAGCGCCTCATCGACGAGGGAAAGCGCGTGGAGGCGCACGTCATCAACGGCTGGTGGAAGGATACCGGACGCCTGGAGGACCTTCTCGAGGCCAACCGCATGATCCTCGAGGGCATTGTCCCTGGTTGCGAGGGCAGCGTTGACCGCGAGTCCCGCATAGACGGCCGGGTAATCATTGAGGAGGGGGCGGAGATCGTGCGCAGCGTCCTGAGGGGCCCGGCGGTGGTGGGCAGGGGCTCGCGTGTGATCGACTCGTTCGTGGGGCCCTTCACCTCCATCTATTACGACGTGACCCTGGAGAGGAGCGAGATCGAACATTCCATCGTGCTCGAGAACAGCCACATATCCGACATACCGGGACGCATAGAGGACAGTCTTATCGGCAAGAACGTGGAGATCTCACGCTCCCGATCGCGCCCCAGCACCTTCCGTTTCGTGCTGGGGGACAACTCCAGGGTGGGCCTTGTGTGACCCTTTCGGTATGCTGGTAGGCTTGACCTCCATGGCGTTCAGTCGGGGGATTTACGGAGGAAGCCCGTCGTCGATAGCGGAGGCAAACCGTTGATTGCGGGGGTAGAGATAAAGGAGCTCGCGGCCGCTTTGGATGCCGCGGGCGTATGGATCGAGATATGGGGCGAAGACGCCGCCGCGGCGCATTCCTCGCTGACCGCGCGCCGCCTTTTCCCGGGAGTGGTGGAGGCATGGACGCTGCGCGAGATTGGGGCGGAGAGGGTGTTCTGCCCGCAGGGAATGATAAAACTGGTACTTTGCGACCGGCGCGAGGGATCACCGACCCGGGACGAGGTCATGGAGCTCTTCTTGGGCGAATACCGCCCGCGCGAGGTGGTCATCCCTCCCGGCGTGCTCAGGGGCTGGAAGGCGGTGGGTTCACGGGAGGCCCTGGTGTGCCTTGCCCTGGAGGCGGGGGCGGGAAAGATCCGGAAAGTGTCCCAGGAGGAGGCGCGGGTGCCCTACGACTGGGACATCGTCATGCAGTAGGCAGTGTGCCCGTTGAGGCGCGCGGCAGCGGGAAGAGCAAGGGGAGTGATAAAAGGATATGCGCCTGCTCGTGACCGGCGGATGCGGTTTTATCGGCAGCAATTTCATCCGCCTCGTCCTGCGCGAACATCCTGAGGACGAGGTGATCAACCTGGACAAGCTCACCTACGCCGGCAACCCCACGAACCTGCGGGAGGTGGAGAAAGACCCGCGTTACTCTTTTCTCAAGGGCGACATCTGCGAGCCCTCCGACGTGGAGGAGGCCTTTTCCCTCAGGCCGGATGCGGTGGTCAATTTCGCCGCCGAGACGCACGTGGACCGCTCCATCATCTCTCCCGAGGATTTCGTGCGCACCGACGTGCTGGGGACCTTCCGGCTGCTGGAGAAGGCGAGGGAAAGCGGTGTGCGCATGCTCCACGTGAGCACCGACGAGGTCTACGGCAGCATCGAGGAGGGTTCCTTCAAGGAGGACAGCGCTTTGCGCCCCAACAGTCCCTACGCCGCCTCCAAGGCGGGGGCCGACCTCCTGGTGCGCTCCTACGTGCGCACCTACGGCATAGACGCGGTCATCGTGCGCAGCTCCAACAACTACGGTCCCTTCCAGTACCCGGAGAAGGTGATCCCGCTCTTCGTGACCAATATTCTGGAGGGGCGGAAGGTCCCCCTTTACGGGGAGGGGAGGAACGTGCGCGACTGGCTGTTCGTGGAGGACAACTGCCGGGCCATCGACCTGGTGCTGAGGCGGGGCGAGGCCGGGGGCATATACAATATCGGGGCGGGAGAGGAGAAAACCAACCTCGAGCTCACCCGGGCCATCCTGGAGATCATGGGAGTGGGGGAGGAGTGCATAGAATACGTCCCCGACCGGCCGGGCCATGACCTTCGCTACTCCGTTGACAGCTCCAGGGTGAGGTCGCTGGGATGGAGCCCGAGGCGCGATTTCATGGCGGGCCTGCGGGAGACGGTGCGGTGGTACAGCGATCACCGCGAGTGGTGGGAGCCCATAAAGAGCGGGGACTTCCGGCGCTATTACCTCGAGAAGTACGGGGATATCTGAGTCCATGGCCGGGGGAGGAGAAAGGAAACGGCCGTGGACGCGACGTTTCGGAATCTAGAGACGGGAGTTGTTGGGAGATGAAGCTATCCATCGTCATGCCGGTTTACAACGAGCGCAACACCATCAAGGAGATCCTGCGCCGCGTCAGGCAGGTGGACCTGGGTGACCTGGAGCGGGAGATAATCATCGTGGACGACGGCTCCACCGACGGCACGCGGGACATCCTGGCCATGGAGGAGAGCTCCATGACCAGGGTCATCTATCACCCCGAGAACCGGGGTAAGGGGGCCGCGGTGCGCACCGGATTCGCCGCCGCCGCCGGCGACCTGGTCCTTATCCAGGACGCGGACCTGGAATACGACCCCGAGGATTATCCCAAGCTGCTCGAGCCGGTGCTCAAGGGCAAGGCGCAGGTGGTGTACGGGTCGCGGTTCACCGGTCCCCGCAAGAACATGCTCTTCTGGCATTTCGTGGGCAACCGCTTTCTGGCCCTGGTGACCAACATCCTCTACAACACCACCCTTTCGGACATGGAGACCTGCTATAAGCTCTTTACCCGCGAGGCGCTGGAGGGCATAGAGCTGAGAAGCGATCATTTCGACATCGAGCCCGAGATCACCGCCAAGATACTGAAGAAGAAGATAAGGATCTACGAGGTCCCCATCTCCTATACCGGGCGCGAGATGGAGGAGGGCAAGAAGATCAGCTGGCGCGACGGCATCCCGGCCCTCTGGGCCCTTATCAAGTACCGTTTCACGGACTGAGTGACTTGTTTCGCCCCGGGTCTCCCGCTTTGGGGGAGGGCCTTCCATCTCACAGGCCGTAACCTAGCTTACGGGCGGGTGTCCCGGTTTCGGATCGACGGGCTGGCTCCGCCTTCGCGCCGCCTGCGGGTGGTGAGAGAGAGAGAGGAAACCGCCATGGAGACAGGACGGAACGATGCCCCTGAAAACCCCTGGCCGAGGTGGGTTTCCTCGGTCACCACGGCAGCGGCGCTGCCGGCCATGGCTCTGGGGTCTTATGTCTTGTGGCGGGGGAGGCGGGCAAAGCTGCCGCTCTGGGTAGGGTCGTGGGGCGCGCTCATGACCGTCTCGCGGCGCTATATCTGCGCCCGGTGTCCCTACTACGGGGAGTACTGCTCGACCCTCTTCGGAAAGATGACCCCCATTATCTGGAGGCGCAGCGAACGTCCCCTCAACACGCGCGGCTTTTACTGGGATATTGCCCTGGCCCCCGTGCTTATCGGCCTGCCTGCGCCGGACGCGTACAGGCTCTCCAAGCGATGCCTCCTCGCCTACCTCTCAACCTGGGCCTTGTTCTTGGGTACCCTCCACCGTTTGGGTTGCCGGCGCTGCCCCCTGGACATGTGCCCCTTCAACCCCGCGAGGCCGGGGGGCGGAGAGGGCGATCCGGGTCGATGCCCGCTATCAAGCGGGCGGCGGATCGCCGCACGATGAGCGAAAGGAAAGGGGCGCATGGCGCCCCTTTCTTCGCAGCCCCCGTCGCACAGGTCACTTCAGGCTCTCGATAAAGGTGTCCACGTCGATGGCGGGCAAGGTCATGATGCGCACCGTCCCCCGCGAGGCCAGCTGCACGGAGATCTTTCCGATGGTCTCGTTGTTGGGGGCCTCCACGATATTGATGAAATCGTATTGCCCCAGGATCACGTACTGCGCCAGAACCTTGCCCCCCATGGCCTCGACGTCCTTGTTGACCTCCTTGATGCGGTCGGGGTTCTTGGTCAACGTGGCGCATCCCTCGTCGGTCAGGCGGCTGATGAGGATGTAGATAGCCATGCCGTTCTCCTTTCCCTCGCCCCTATACGGGTAAAGACGAAATGCCTCGCCGCTATTGATATCTACCCTCTGGCCCAGAAGAATAAACGAGAGAAATGGGATTCCTCGCTCGTGAGCCTTGAGCCTTATTTCATGGACTTTGTGAAGTCGTCGATGTGGGGCGAACAACCGTTAGGTTCATCCCCGCGCGGTTTTCTATCTACTTCACATAGGTGTAGATGCAGAGCGGGTATTCCCAGGGCCAGCCCCGCGCGATCATTTTATCGACTTTATAAAGTCGTCGATGGGCAAGGCGGACATGGTCTTTATCCTCAAGGTCCCCCGCGACGCGAGCTTAAGGGAGATGCGCATGACCGTCTCGGTGTCCGGCGCCTCCAGGATGTTGAGGAAATCGTACTCCCCCAGCAGGGCGTACTGCGCCAACACCCTCGCCCCCAACTCCTCCACGTCCCTGTTGACCTCTTTAATGCGGCCGGGGTCGCGGTTGACGGTATTGGCGCCTTGATCGGTCAGCTTGGTGAGCATGACGAAGATGGGCATCTCTTACCTCCCGGTATGCCGTGGGGCAGGCCGGAGTGCATGGCAGCCGGAACAACATGGGCATTGATAAGACACCGGCCCTTGACCCGCTCCTATTTGAATGGTTGAGATTATAATACAAGCATCTTCGCTTTACCACGCGCCGCGCAGTCGGGTCCTCGGATTCCTCCGCCCCGACCACGCCCGGGGGATTGCCGGGGGAGGAGCGGGAGAGCGCGCCCGGCAAGGTGACCGGCCCATGGGGAGCGATTGACGGAAAACGATGTTGAAAGGGTGGCCATGGGTTATACTCGTCTCCATAAGGGTATTGCGGGCTCGCCGCACGAGGAAAGGCGAAAAACGACGGGGAGGTGACGGGCTTGGCGGAGGCGGCCGAAGACCTGACCTATCCCTGCAAGGTCGCGGTGGTCTATCATCCCGCTTTCTCCGATAAGGGATATCCCGCGTTGAAGGGCCGCGTCGCTCCTGCCTTCCAGGAACTGGAGTCTCGGGGACTGCTCGAGCTGGAGAGCGTACGCTTGCTGGAGGCGAAGCCCGCCGACGAGGACCTTGCCGCCGAAGTGCACAGCGAGTCTCATCTCCAGGGGGTGAGGGCAAGCGGCTACTACGAAATCGCGCTGCTGTCGGCGGGGTCCGTGGTGGTCGGGGCGACGGAGGTTGCGGCGGGAAGGGCCCTGGCGTCCTTTTGTTTCGTGGGGGCGGCGGGTCATCATGCCTCTCACGACGGTTTCTGGGGCTTCTGCTTCCTCAACGACGTGGCCATGGCCATAACGCGCTTACGCGGCAGCGCGGGCCTGCGGCGCTTCGCGATCATAGACATCGATCCGCATTTCGGCGACGGGACCAGGGATATTCTGGGTCCGGATCCCGGGGTGCTGCATGTCAATTTTCATTCCGGATACGGCATGGCAAAGAGCGGCGGGCCCAAGAACATCGACATCGCCCTTCCCCACAACGCGGACGACCGGCATTTCCTGGCGGGCGTGGACGAGGCCTTGGCGGCAGCCCGTGATTTCGAGCACGACCTCCTTTTCATCGTGTTCGGGCACGACGGCCACCGCGACGATTACGGAGCCTTCGAGCTCGGTGACGGCGTTTACGCCTCCTTTGCCCGCAAGGTCAAGGAGTCTTTCCCGGAAGGCGTGTGTTACGTGCTCTCGGGCGGCGCCGATGAGCGGGTGGCGCGCCGGGCGGTGGGAGACGTGGTCGAGGTGCTGGCGCGTTGAGGGCCGAAAACGCCCCCGGCTCCATGACGGTCAAGGCGGCGCTGCCCGTCTATGTCCTCGCCGTCATCCTCGCCGCGGGTTCGCTTGCGTGGCTTGCCGGGATCCCCGGAGGCCTGCAGAGGGCGCGCGCCTCCTCGCAGCCCCGCGTGGTGCTCACCTTCGACGACGGTTACGGTTTCGACCACCGTATCCTGGATTTCCTTTCCACCCAGGGCATCCGCGCCTCCGCCTTCGTCATCGGTTCCTGGGCGCAGAGGAACCCGGAGTTGCTGAGGGAGATGGACTCCCTGGGTTGGGACGTGTGCAACCACACCCAGAACCATCCCTGGCTGACCAAGCTCACGGACCAGCAGATCGTGGAGGAGCTGAACGCCTGTCAGGCGGTCATCACCTCGGCCACCGCACAGAGCCTGCCCGTCTTCCGCCCTCCCGGGGGGTTTATCGACGCCAGGGTCTCCGCCGCGGCGGCTTCGGCAGGCTTCGCCCCGGTGATGTGGGACTTCGACAGCATGGACGCCCTCAACACCAACCTTTCCGTACCGGAGCGCGTGAACCGCATCGTCGCCTCGGCCAGGGACGGAAGCATCGTCCTCTTCCACTTCGGCGGCCGGGCCACCTATGAATTGGTCACCGGCATCGTGGGGGGGCTGCGCGCGCGCGGCTTCGCTTTCGTCACCCTGAGCGAGCTCTATGGATGGAAGAAGATGGTACGAGGAGGGGAGGCTGGTCCGGGGGTCGAGGAGCCTGCCCTGCGCCATATCTTCGCCGAGGGAACCACCCGCGAGGGTTTCGAGGAGTGGTTGCTGGTGCTTAACCCCAACCGATCTCCCGTTTCCCTGCGCGTCCGTTATTACTGCGGCGGGGAGGCGGTGGCGAGGGATCACGAGGTACCGGCACGCGGCCGCCTCTCCATCGCCGTGAACCGGGAGGTGCCCTGGAAAGGGGATATCTCGGCGGTGCTGGAGTCATCCCTGCCCGTGGCGGCGGAGAGGACGCTCTTTTTCAACCGCGGCGCGGGCTACGGGGGCGGCTTTACCTCCAGGGGAGCGCGGGAGGGAGCCAAGGTCCACTATTTCCCCGAGGGCACGGTGCGGCCGGGTTTCGAGGAGTATCTGGCTTTTTTCAACCCTACGGAAAGGACGGCTACGCTTGACGTCGTTCTCCATGGCCAGGGAGGGGAGACGCGCCCCGAGAGCATGGAGCTGCCGCCCCTCTCGCGCCTCACCCTGCGCGTAAACGACCTCGTCCCGGAGGGGGACTACTCCGCGAGCGTGCGCTCCAGCGAGGCGGTGGCGGTGGAGCGCTCGCAATATTTCCTTTACGGGGGTTTCTGCTCGGGCGCGAGCTGCTCGGCGGGGATGGCGGAGCCGGCGTCGCGGCTTTATTTCGCGGAGGGGACCACCCGGGAGCGCTATCATTCCTACCTCGCCCTTTTCAACCCCTGCGCGCAGGCCACCTGGGTGCTGGTGAGGACGTACTTGTCCGACGGATCGGTGCGCGAGGAGAGGTTGGCCGTCGGGGCGGGGGAGCGGAAGACGCTGCGCTTGGACCCCGATCTCCCGCGCGATTGCGATTACTCCCTGGAGGTATTGAGCCTTTTGCCCCTGACCGCGGAGCGTACCGTCTATTTCCAGGCCCACAATCTCGCGGGAGGGTTCTGCGACGCGGGGGTGGCGACAGGCTCGCAGCGCTGGCTTTTCGCCGAGGGGAGCACGGGTACGGGTTTCAAGCAGTGGCTGGTGCTGTTTAATCCCGGCCCGCGTGAGCGGGTGGCGAGGGTGGACTACATCTGCGGGGAGGAGGAGCTGGAGCGCGAATACCTCGTGCCACCTCAAAGACGGGTGACGGTGGACGTGGGATCCGAGGTGGGAAAGCGCGAGGAAGTGGGCATGGAGGTCTCCTGCGAGGGGGGGATAGTTGCGGAACGGTCCCTCTATTTCGACCGCATGATGCCCTGAGCCGCCGGCAGGAGCCGCAGCCTAAGGCGTCGGCGCGCGCTTTTTCCGCCCGCGCCGGGCGATGGCGAAAAAAGAGCCGTTGCGACGTAGAAAAGCGGCGCAGTTCGGGTATAATGTATGGGATGACCGGATCGAGCGAGAAGGAGGTAGCATCGATGGCCAACGAGAAGGACGAACTTCTCAGCAAGGAGATAGCGGACTACGAGGAGGAGCTCAAGGTCCTCGCGGGAAAGCTGCAGGAGCTGGCGGGCGTGGATTGCTCCTTCGGGGCCTGCGTTTTCGACCCCGAGATGCAGGACGTGGAGGCCAAGCTGGCGGAGATCGAGAAGAGGAAAAAGGTCCTCGCGGAGGTCATGGAATCCCTCAAGCAGTGCGGCATCGAATAGATAACCGGTTCGCAGAATAGTAAGGTAAGGCTTCCCTTGGAAGCCTTTTTTCTGTCGGAAAGGGGTTGCGCTGCGGGCATAGTGACCCGCATGCGGGAACCGCGCTGAAGTTAAGGCATCGCATATCGCCTCCGCGTTGTCGCCGGCGCCGCCCGGAGCGATCTCCGGGCTCCACCCCCGCGACCCCCGCTCTTTTCCGAAGCGGTCTTGCCCGCCTATACCACCTCGAAGAACTGTTCCTCGGGCGCGCCGCAGATAGGGCACCTCTCCGGTATGACGTCGTCGGCCACGTATCCGCACACGCTGCACACGTAGTAATTGGGGACGCGGTCTGCGACCATGTGCTGCAAGGCTCCCTCGTAGAGCTTGGCGTGCCTCTCCTCCACGTCCCGCGCGTAGGCGAACATGGTGGCGGCGGCCTTCTCTCCTTCCGCCTCGGCCTCGGCGATGAAGGAGTCGTATCCCACCGCGGCGATCTTCTGCTCGCTGGCCAGGGCCTCCTCCAGGTTGGTCTCGGTGTCCTTGATCTCCCGCAACAGGCGCAGGTTGTTGTAGGCGTGCACCGCTTCCGACTCGGCCACCGCCCGGAAGAGCCTGGCCACCGCCTCGTATTCCTCCTCGTCCGCCTTCTTGGCGAAGGCCTTGAGCCTCACCACCGCCTTGGACTCGCCCGTGTAGGCCTCGTATAGGTTCTTCCGCGTCTTTTCGCCCATCGCTCACCCCTTTCGTCTCGGCGTTCGTATTCCCGGGTGCCTGGCCGGACTATCCCTTCTTGCGCACGAACACGTGGAACTCCCCGTCCCTCTCCTCTATGCTCAGGCATTCGTTGCCGGTCTTGGAGCACCAGGCGGGCATGTCGCTTTTTATGCCCTTGTCGTCGGCGATGACCTCCAGTACCTCGCCTTCCCCCATCTCCCTTATCTCCTGGGAGGTCTTGACGATGGGCATGGGGCAGTAGAGGCCCACGCAGTCAAGGGTCCTGTCCGCCTTCATGGCCGCACCTCCTTTCCCTCTAGATGAAGAGATTTATCGCCGAACGCGAGGCCTCCTCCACGTAGGTGGCGGCGCCGGCGAACTCGTCCACCTCGGGGATGAAATCGGATTCCCCCAGCCCCATGAGGGCCATGGAGGTGGTGCAGGCGATAAAGCGCACTCCCAGCTCCCTGGCCATGGCCATCATCTCCTCCAGGGAGGGCATGCGGTATGCGCGCATCAGCTTCTTCATGGCCGCCCTGCCGCCCCCCAGCATGTCGAGACGTGACAGCCTGAGGCGCCGGGCGCCGCCGCGGTTCACCAGCCCCAGCATCCTCTGCAGCGGGCTCCTGCCGCTTCCACGGGCGCCCTCCTTGGCCACCACGTTGAGCCCCCAGAAGGTGAAGAACATGGTGACCTCCATGCCCATGGAGGCCGCCGTGGTGGCGATGTTGAAGGCCGCCAGGGCGCGGTCGAGCTCGCCGCTGAACACCACTATGGTCGCCTTGTCCTGTGCCTCGCTCATGGACAGCACCTCCTTTCGGCGAAAAAATGCCCCGGCGCGGCCCGCATGCTCGTCACGGCTTCGCGCCGCAGGTGGGGCAGGTTACGCTGCCCTCGCGCACGGGCCCGCCGCAAGCCGAGCATATCACGAAGGCAATGGAGCATGGCTGGCAGGTCACCGGCAGGTCGGCGCAGAGCGCCAGCTCCTGGTCGCAGTATGGGCACTTGCAGGTGCCTTCGCCTATTTTGCCGTTCTCTTCCATCTCTCAGCCCTTTCCTTTCTTGCTCAGGTAATCCTCTATGGCCAGGTGCAGGGCGTCCGCCCCCAGGTTGGAACAGTGCATCTTTTGCTTGGGAAGCCCTCCCAGCTCCTGCGCCACCTCGTCGCGGGTTATCTTGAGGGCCTCCTCCACCGTCTTGCCCTTGGCCATCTCGCTTACCATGCTGGAGACGGCTATAGCCGCCCCGCAGCCGAAGGTCTTGAACTTCACGTCCTCGAGGCGCTCGTCCTCGCCCACCTTGATGTAGAAGGTCATCATGTCCCCGCACACCGGGTTGCCCACCTCCCCCACCCCGTCGGCGTCCTCGATCTCGCCCACGTTGCGGGGGTTGGTGAAGTGATCCATTACCACGTCGCTGTACTGCGCCATTATCGTTACCCCCTTTCCTTGAGATATTTGGCGTAGAGCGGCGACATCTGTCGCAGCCGCTCCACGATGGGAGGAAAGACCTCCAGCACGTACTCCACGTCCTCCATGCTGTTCTGGAGGCCGAAGCTGAAAAGTATCGACCCCTGGGCCCGCTCCGCGGGTATGCCGCAGGCGGAGAGCACGTGGGATCCCTTGAGGGCTCGCGAGGTGCAGGCGGAGCCGCTGGATACCGCCACCCCCTTCTGGTCCAGGAAGAGGAGCATGCCCTCGCCCTCCACGAACTCCACCGCGAAGCTGGCGTTCCAGGCCAAACGCCGGGTGGGGTGTCCGGTGAGGTAAAGGTGCTCTATCCTCTGCGGCAGGGCGGAAACGAGGGCGTCGCGCAAAGCCGCCAGGCGGGCGCTCCTCTCGGCCATGTCCCGCCTGGCGGCCTCCGCCGCCGCCCCCATGCCCACGATCCCGGCCACGTTCTCCGTGCCTCCCCGGCGTCCCCCCTCCTGCACCCCGCCGTCGAGCATGGGTATAAGCCGCAATCCCCGCTTCACCCATAGCGCACCCACTCCCTGGGGCCCGTAGATCATGTCCGAGGAGAGGGTGAGGGCGGAGAGCCCCGGTTGCTTGACGTCCAGGGGCAGGGTGCCCGCGGCGGCCACCGCGTCGGTATGAAAGGGGACCTCTTTCTCGGCGGCGATACGGGCCGCCTCGGCGATGGGCTGGATGGTGCCGATCTCCCCGTTGGCGGCCATCACCGAGACCAGCACGGTGTCGTCGCCTATGGCCGCCTCCAGTTCCTCCAGGTCTATGGAGCCCTGGGCGTCCACGGGGACCATGGTCAGCTCGTAACCCTTTTTCTCCAGTGAGCGGGCGGCGTGGAGAACGGAGAAATGCTCGATGGAGGAGAGGACGATATGTCTCCCCTTGCGCCGCGACCCCGCCGCTATACCCTTTACCGCGAGGTTGTTCGCCTCCGTGCCGCTGGAGGTGAAGATGATCTCCTCGGGCTCTGCGCCCACCAGGGCGGCCACCTTCTCCCGCGCCTCCTCCACCGCTTCCCTGGCCGCGTCACCCCGACTGTGAAGCGAGGAGGGGTTTCCGAAACGCTCCCCCAGGAAAGGCATCATGGCCTCGCGCGCCTCGGGCAGAAGAGGCGTGGCGGCGTAATGGTCGAGATAGACTTCTTTCATCTTCCTCACCTTCCTTCCGCGGTGCCGTTCGCCTTCCCGGCCTGCGTCGTATGTCTCAAGCCGCCGTGCCCGGTTTCCACGCGGGGATGGATGCCCAGCGCTTCTTTAAGCTCCTCATGGCCGGTGGCGCGCAGAACGCACCTGTCCACGGTGCAGAGCTCCGCCGTCTCTTTCCCCTCCATTATTCCCGTTTCCCCTCCCATGATAAGCGTGCTCCTCGCCCTGGCGGAGAGGGCGGCGGTCTTGAGCATGGATGACGTCCCCGCCGTTTTCGGTCCGGAGAGCCGTATTATCAACGGACCTCGCAGGTAGAGATCCACCGCCAGCGCAAAGGGCGCCGCCATGAAGCCGTAAGCGGGTGCGGCCGGCGCGATCGCCTCCAGGGCCCTGCCCGCCAGCTCGCGCCAGTGGTCGCCTCCCCCGTATGCCCACAGGGTCAGCAGTGCTTGGGCGGCACGCGACTGCGCGGGCAGCTCGGCGGGGAGAGGTTTGAGGCCGGGAAGCTCGTGGCCGGGGGAGACGTCAAGAAAGAGGGGTTCATCTTCCCGCCAGTGGCGTTCCGCCACCAGCTCGATCAGCTCCCGCGCCCGCTCCATCCACCTGCGGTCTCCACTGTACCCGTAGGCGGCCAGAAAAGCCATGGCCGCCTCGACCCCGTCTTCGAGCAACCCCCGACGTCGCGGTCGTCCCGTCTCGTCCAGGTAATGAGCCATGCCCTCTCCCGGCTGAAAGGCGCGCGACCACAGCCATTCCAGGGCGGAAAGCCCCAGAGAGTAATATTCATCCTTTGCGAGTGCGATGCCTGCCTGAAGAAGCGCAGCCGCGGCTCGCGCCGCCTGGTCGGCATATACCGTTCGATCCACGGGAGGGGGGTTGAGGCCCTTTCTGCCCGCGGCGTCCAGGAGGTAATATTCCTCGTCGGCGTCCTGGCTGCCGTATAAACGCTCCCTTCCGTCGCTCAAGGTGTGGAGGATAAAGGCTGCCGTTTCCGTCGCCGTGCGCCTGAACGCCTCGGCGCCCGTCAGGGCGTATGCTTTCAGCAGTACCGGGATCAGGCCGGCGTTGTCCGCCAGCATCTTCTCGTAGTGGGGCACGGACCAGTCGCGCGTGGTGGAGTAGCGGAAAAATCCTCCCTCCACCTTGTCCATGAGGTTGCCCCTGATCATGGCCTCCAGGGTCGTGCGCGCGAAGACCAGGTACTCGCCGTAGCCCTCATCGGCATAGAGGCCGAGGGCAAGCTCGAGGGCCTCGACCTGGGGGAACTTGGGCTCTCTGCCCAGCCCTCCGTACATGCGGTCCCAGGCGCGCAGCACCGCGGCTCCCGTTTCCTCCACCATCGCCAGGTCGAGCCCCCTTGGCGGGGAGGGAAGGGGAGAGGAATCAGGTTGCACAAGGTCGATATCCACCTGGTGTTCGCGGTACAGATCCGCGATCCTCTGCAGGGCGGTGCGCATGGTCTCGGGAGGGATATAGGTGGCGCCCGCTAGGAGATTTCCTCGGTGGTCCAGGAAGGCGGTGGTAGGCCAACCCCCCTGGTTGTAACGCCGGTTGAGGTCCGGGTTGCGGTCGCTGTCCACGCGCACGGGCACGTATAGGCGGTTTACGAGCTCGATCACCGCGGGGTCCGAATAGGAGGTCTCGTCCATGACGTGGCACCAATGGCACCATACCGCGGAAATGGAGAGAAGCACGGGCTTCCCCTCCGCCTCGGCGCGTCGGAACGCTTCCTCGCCCCAGTTCGTCCAGGCGATCTCCGCGGCGCGGTTGGGCCGGGGGCTGAACCTGAACTCCTCTTTCAGACCCGCGCCGGTCTCCCTCCCTTGCTCGGCCATTACCTTCACCTCCCTTACGACAGTTATGGAAATATATCCCATGCCACGCATATGCTGGTTAAGGTTTGCGGGCCCTGCTGCGGCGATCCGTATATCTCCAAGCGGCTCCGGAATGAGCTAGGGGCGGAAGTCTCCGCCCCTCTTTATACGCTGAAGCCGGCGTGGAAACGCGGCCGTTACCGGTCTTTCTTGCTTTTCCTGACCTGCGCCGCTATCTCCTCGCCCTTTCTCATCTGCTTTTCCATGGTCACGCATGGATACTTGGAGTCCGCGCAATGGGGGCAGCAGAGCCCTCCTTTAGCCGTCGCTTCCTTCTTGGCCATTTATCCTCCTTTTCTGTTTCATTCCCGGTCTTTCAAGAAGAATATATGCTTTCATGCGGTGCAGGCAAATGAGCTATGTCAGGGATGTAAGGGAATGCTTGCCTGTGGCCCTCTGGTAGCCTGCGCATCCCGGAGACGAGCCAAGCTCTCTTTCAGCCTCCAGGCATCGCTCATTCCAGGCGCGCTGTCGGGGATATCAAATGCCGTCAAAGTAGGCGAGGAGGGCCTCCTTGTCCCTGACCACCAGCATCTTTCCGTCCGCGGCCATGATGCCCTCCTTTTTCAGGCGGCTCATGATGCGCGAGACCGTCTCCTCCGTCGATCCCACCAGGCCGGCGAGGTCGCGGTTGGTGAGGGGAGTGTCGATCACCAGCCCGCACTTGTCGCTGATGCCTATCTCGTCCACCATCTTCAGCAACACGCAGGCTATGCGCTTCTCCACTTTCTCCCCGGCGATGCAGCGATCCTTGTAATAGGCCTGGTCCAGCTTGGCGACCACTATTCTCATAAGGTGGAGGGCGAAAAGCGGGTCACGAGAGACCAGCCACTGCAGGTCGTCCCAGCTTATTCTCCAGGTGTGCGTGGGCTCGCGCGCCACCGCGGAATAAGAATAGATGCCGTCTTCATAAAGCGCGCCCTCCCCGAAAACGCCGCCCGGGTAGAGGAAGCCGAGGATGAACAGTTTCCCGTCCCCGTGCACGATGTTGGCCTCCACCGTGCCCTCCTCGACCAGGTAGAGGTGGGTGGCCTCGTCCTGATCGATGAAGATGTATTGCTCGCGGTCGAAGCTCTCGGGCTTGAACAGCTCGCGGGCCTCCTCGCGCAATCCCTCCTCGAGATGGGCGAGGAATTCCCGCAGGTGATGGTTTTCCAACCTGGCCTCCCCGGTCAAGGGAAAAGTACTCATGCGGGTAAATTATACCAACACCGAGGCGGAAAGAGAAAAACGTGCCTATGATCGACGTCAGCTCTCGGGCAGGGAGGGCCTTCCCGCTACTCCTCCAGGTGGATGCCCTTGATGAGGTCGATGCGCGTGACCACCCCGGCGATCTGCCCTTGCTCGTCCAACACCACCAGGAAACGGGTCTGGTCGGAGAACATCTTCATGATGGCGGTCTGGATATTGGCCTTCAGCCCGATGGTGAGCGGGGGGGTGAACATGATGTCCTCCACGGTGCGGTATGTCGGCGAGGCGGGGTCCTTGCGCGCGAACATGGAGATGAGGTCGGTATCGCGCACGATGCCCACCAGGGCTCCCTTTTCGTCGACCACCGGGAAGCCGTGGAAGTGATAGGTCTTGAAAACGTCCAGGAGACGGTCCAGCCCCTCGTTTTTCGCTACGAGCACGGGGTTCGCGCTCATCACGTCCTCCACCTTGCCTGCGAGATAAAGGCTGAATTCCTTGTCCATGACCGGCTCCTAATTATGCGCTTCCCCAGCCTTGATTATCGCATATCGCGTGCAGGGGGGGCCGAGGAGCTGGAAGAAAAGGGTGGTGGCGGCGATGACGCTGATGGTCATCACCCCCAGCTCGGATCCCGCCTCCCCGAACTTCCCCCCGCCCAGCTCGAGCATGGTCTGGATGGAGAGGCCGATGGCCACCCCGGCCTGGGAGAAGAGGCAGAGACCCAGGTATTTGCGGACGGTGGGGGGCGCGTCGGAGAACCTTCCTCCCAGGGAAGCGCCCGCCTGCTTGCCCACCGACCTGAAGACGACATAGAGGAGCCCTATCCACCCCAGGCTCAGCAGCTTGCCCGCGTCCAATTGCGAGCCCACCAGCACGAAGAAGATGACGAAGAGCGGCTGCGTGGTCCCCCGCATGATCTCGAAGACGTCCTCCCGCCTCCACCTGGTGAGGTTGACGATGGCCAGCCCCATGGCCATGTTGGCGAGGATGAGGGAGAAATGCAGCTGGTTGGCGAGGCCCGTGACCACGGCGACGGCGCCCCAGGTGAGGACGAGCAGCCCGCGCCTCGCGGTGTACTTTCTGATCAGGAAGAGGAAGACGACCCCGATGGCGGCGCCCATGGCCAGGGCGCCGAAGATCTCGCCCACCGGCCTGAACACGGCCTCGAGCACCTGGACCTCCCCGCTTCTCAAGAGCGTCTTGGCGAGGAAGATGGCGAAGGCGTAGATGATGATGGCGAAGCCGTCGTCGATGCCCACCACGGCGAGTACGGTGGAAGTCAGGGGGCCGGAGGCCTGGTACTCGCGCAACACGTCCACGGTGGCCGCCGGGGCGGTGGCCGAGGCCAGGGCGCCGAAGATCAAGGCCACGTAGAGCTTGCGGGTGTAAAGGTAGACCGCCAGGGTGACCAGCACCGTGGCCCCCGCGGTCTCGAGGACGGAGATCCACAGGATCGCTTTCCCCAAATGCCGCAGCTTGCGAAAGGCCAGCTCGCCGCCGATGTCGAAACCGATGCAGGCCAGGGCCAGATAGGTGAAATAAACCAGGCCGGGGAAGTTGTCCTGGTTGAAGATACCCAGCAGCGACTTGCCCATCACTATCCCCACCATGATGTAGCCCACGACCATGGGCACCTTCGCCCTGCGGCAGAGCAGCCCCGCCCCCCAACCGGCGAGGAGCGCCAGCCCCAGCATGATCACTATGAAGTGAGGCCCGGAGGGGATGAGATCCTTGAGCATGGCCGTCTAGGCCTCCTTTTGCTTCAGGGCAAGGTAGCTTTGATTGAAGGCACGCAACGAATGCAGCAGCCGTCCCCTCTCCCCCTCTTCCATTCCCGCAAGTATGCGGCCCAGGCGTCTCCTGCGGTAGGCGTTGACCCCGCGCACCAGCTCCTCGCCTTCGCGGGTAAGTTCCAGCTCCACCCTGCGCCGGTCCTTGGTGGAGAAAACCCTCCGCAAGAGGCCCTTTTCCTCCAGCTTGTCCAGTAGGAAGGAGACGGCGGGCGGGGAGACCCCCAGCATGCGCGCGATCTCGGAGGGCTTGCCGGTGAGGTTCTGCACCATGTCCAGGACCCGGAACTGGGGCAGCGATACATGCTCCGCCTTTTGGTGTAAGAGGGATTCCGCCAGCACGTTGGCCATGATCCGCGCCGCGGCGAGGATCTGCTCCTCGATGGGTCCATCGGTTTCCCGCTCCACGGCCTCCGCTTCCTCCTTTCTCCCGGCCGTCCCGGAGTCAAGCGCGCGGGGCACAGGACAGTTATTTAAATAATTTAATAAATAAATACTTTAACCGCAAGCGGGAAAATCCGTTTCACCCCCAAAGTGCCCATGGTGTCGTTTGCCATCATGGCCACTGAAAGGGGCTAGCGGTGAGGGTTTATGATCTCGCGCGCCCCTCGGCCGTCGGCTCCTTCCGCCCACGGAGCCTTATCGCCGGCATCTGCCCACCCGCGCTTTCGGCGAGAAGGGCCCCCAAGCAGGAACCGAACACCGGGCGTAGTTTTCATATATAATTGCTCATTAATAATGGAGGCAGGCACGAGGAGCGTTGATAAAGGAGCGAAAAGGTTTGCCCATGGACAGAGAGGTTTTCGAGAGGGATTTCCACCGGCTTTTCAACCCCCGCTCGGTGGCGGTGGTGGGGGCGTCCAACCTGCCCGGGAAGTGGGGATTCAACATGCCCCTGAACATGATCGGGGGAGGTTACCGCGGCGAGCTCTACATGGTGAACCCCCGCGAGAAGCGCGTGCTGGGATTTCCTGCCTATCCGTCTCTCAAGGACATCGATGCCGAGGTGGACCTGGCGGTGATCGCCATACCCGCCCGGCTGGTGGCGGAGGTCCTGGCTGACGCCGCCGCGAAGGGGATACGCAACGCGGTCATAGTCTCCTCCAACTTCAGCGAGACGGGGGAGGAGGGAGCCAGGCTGGAGCGCCGCGTGGCCGATATCGCCGACGGGGCGGGCATCACCATCGTGGGCCCCAACACCATGGGTATATATTCCAAAACCAGCTCCCTCTGCTGCCTGGGAGCGCCGGTTTTCCCCCGCAAGGGGAGCGTCGGCTTCGTATCCCAGAGCGGAAACCTGGGGGTGCAGCTCATGACCTGGGGGTACCGCAAGGGGGTAGGTTTCAGCCGTTTCATCGGCAGCGGCAACGCCGCCAACACCGACATCAGCGACTGGCTGGAATACCTGGGGGACGACCCCGAGACCGACACCATCATCCTGTATATCGAGGGCATCAAGGACGGCAGGAAGTTTCTGGAAGTGGCGCGTGGCATTACCCCTCGCAAGCCGGTCATCGCCCTTAAGGCGGGCAAGGGGAGGCAGGGCGAGAGAGCGGTGCTCTCCCACTCCGGCTCCCTGGCCGGACCCTTCGAGCTCTTTCGCGGGGCCATGGAGCAGGCGGGGATCATCGAAGCCGAAACCACCGAGGAGCTGGTGGACCTGGCCGCGGCGTTTTCGTCCTTGCCCGTGCCCCGCGGAGCCCGCGTGGGGGTGATGACCCTGGGCGGGGGATGGGGGGTGGCGGCCGCGGACGCCTTCGACCGCGAGGGCCTGGAGCTGGCGGTTCTTCCCGACGAGGTCATCGGGGAACTTGACCGCTTCCTGCCCTCCTTCTGGAGCAGGCGAAACCCCGTGGACATCGTGGGCAACGTGCAGCGCGGCAACCATTACCGCGTCATAGACGCCCTCACCGCCTGCGACGAGGTGGATATGGTCATCACCATGGGCACCCTCCTCGGCCGCGATTTCTGGATCGAGAACATGTTCAAAACCGCGGTGCGCCCCTTCCTGAACATGGTGCGCCACCGCATCGCCTTGCTGCCCTTCTTCCAGCTCTCCATGTGGAAGGGTTTTCGGGAATCGCTTAAGCGGGGAGGAGAGCGCAACCCCGAGGGATCCGGCGGCATCAACCCCACCGAGGCCTGGAAATGGACGGACACCGCCCTGATCCGGCGACTCAAGCGCCTCATGCGCGAAAAAGGGAAGCCCATCATCGCCGTGGCGGTGAACGAGGGCGAGAGTTCCGCCTCCTTCCGCATGCGCAATACCGGGGTCTTCACCGCCACCACTCCCGAGCGGGCGGTGAGGGTGGCGGGCAAGCTGGCGCGCTACTCCCGTTTCCTGGCCTCGCGCTCCTGAACATCGCCGCGCGCGTTCCGGCAATAGAACGACGGGACGTTGCCCCATAGCCGTGCTGCGAGGTGTAAGCCCGCGACAGGAAGCGAAAGCGAACCCGCTACCCTTCCATAAGGGTGGATCTCAACCCCTCTTTTCATAGCGGTGGCGTTCGCGAGGCGCGGCTTCCACCCCGCATATCGAACCGCGGACCTCTCGAATTGCGTCTAAAGCAATTAGCGGCTTATGCCGTTTACGCTGTTTGGAGAGACCTTTTTCCTGGGAGGTGATGAGCGTGACTCCCAGTGGGTTTTTCCCGTCACCAGGACCGTGGATCCTGGTCGTATAAAGCGCCCGATTTCAGTGGATAAGGGGTCGATATCATATCAAAGTCGGCGAGATAACGCCGGCAGCTGGAGACAAGGGGAAGAAGAGAAGACGATACGGCCGGATGGGGATAAAAAATGGTAGATATTCTGAACGCCCGAAAAGCGCCGGCCGCCTTTGGTTTCGAGGACTCGAGGTGAGAGAGTGAGAAGGGCAGGGGAAGAGGCGTCCCGAGGCGGGTTCATGGCCGGTAAATGGGCTTTGCCGTGCGTCGCCGCGCTGCTGCTCGCCATCTCGCTGCCCTTTCAGTACCTGGTGAGGAGGGAGGTGGTGGTGGGAATTCCCGCCGGCGAGGCGCACAGCCACGCCCATGGCGAGGAGGAGCACGCTCACGCGGGAACGGAGCCGGAGCAGGACCACGCGGGCGACGAGGACGGGCACCGACACCGGCATACGGAGGAGGAAGGCCACCTCGCGTCGGAGGTGCCCTTGGGCACCAATCTCATACCCAATTACGGCTTCGAGGTGGGGACGAGGGAATATGTCCCGGGCTGGCTGCGCATCTTCAGCCCCCAGGGGGCGGTTTCCTACCGCGAGGAGGGCGAGGCCTACGAGGGATTCTCCTGTGCCGCCGTCTATGCCGGCGATGCCCCGGCGCAGGCGGCGGGCTGGATCACCATGGTGAGCGAACTGCCCCTGGACCATGACGTGGTGGTCGAGGGATACGTGCGGACCGAGCTTGTCCAGGGCGGGGCCTATCTCGCGGCGGTTTACGAGTACGTGGAGGATGGGCAGAAGCGAGCCGAATTCGCCTTCTCGCCCGGCGTGGCGGGCTCGAGCGGATGGACGCCGCAGGCCGTGCGCCTGTACATACCGCCGCAGGCCACCGGGGTTTACGTGCAGGCGGTGGTTTTCGGCCAGGGAAGGGCATGGTTCGACAACCTGACCCTGGTGGTGGAGGAAAAAGCCTCGCCGTAAGAGCGGGTGTTCCCCGGACAGGTGCCGAAGGGAAGGTGGGAGAAGAGGATGGAAGCGGTCTTATCCGTCGAGGACCTGTGGAAAAGCTACGCGACCAGGCCGGGCGGGCCGAGGCGCCAGGCCCTCTCCGGGCTCGGCTTCAGCGTCCCCCGCAACAGCGTGGTGGGGCTGTTGGGACCCAACGGGGCGGGCAAGACCACCACCCTCAAGTGCGTGATGGGCCTGGCTCGCCCCGACTCCGGGAGCATAAGGATCTTCGGGCGCGACGGAGGCGCCGTGGAGGCGCGCCGCAAGGTAGGCTTCCTGCCCGAGCAGCCCTATTTCGACCTCTACCTTACCCCGCGCAAGCTGCTCCTCTATTACGGCAGGCTGGCCGGCATGGAGGCTTCCGCCGCCCGTCCCCGCATATCCTATCTCCTCAACCTGGTGGGCATGGAAGACGAGGCGGACATTACCATGGATAAGTTTTCCAAAGGAATGTTGCAGCGCATAGGCCTTGCCCAGGCGCTTCTGGCGGAGCCGGAGCTGCTGATACTCGACGAGCCCTCTTCCGGACTCGATCCCCTGGGAAAGCTCCAGGTGCGGGATATGCTCAAGTCCCTGAGCTCGGGCGGCACCACCATCCTGTTGAGCTCGCACCAGCTGTCCGAGATCGAGGAGATCTGCGACCGGGTGATCATAATCCATAAAGGAAGGGAGGTGGCCTCGGGCGCGCTGGCCGAGTTGCTGGAGGAAGAAGGGGAGTGCGAGGTGTTGCTGGGGAAGCCGGTGCCTGAGTCGATGGCTACCATCCCACCCACCGCCTCCTGGGCAGAGGGCGGAGAGGGCAAGAGGTTATTGGTGCCCAGGGACGATCTCAACGCTGCCCTGGCGTCACTGCTCGAGGCCGGGGCGTCCATCGCGGAGGTGAGGAGCAGGCGCCTCTCGCTGGAGGAGTTCTTCGTGCGCAGGATAGGGAAGCAGGGATGGGAGGTGGAGGGATGAACGCCGTTTCCGCCTTCGCCTGGAGCGTGCTGCAGGACGCTCTGCACCGCAAGGTTTTTTATGCCATCCTCGCCTTTTCCGTATTGCTGATGCTTCTCATCCCCATGCTTCCCAGCGCCAGCGTGGGGGTGCAAGTGGACCTGTTGCGGGAAGCCGCCCTGGGCCTCACCAGCATCATGGCGTTCCTCCTGGCGGTGATCTTGGCCTCCACCATCATCCCCGCAGAGCTGGGACGCCGCACCATTTACAATACCCTCTCCCGGCCGGTGCGCAGATGGCAGTACTACCTGGGGAAATATATCGGAATCATGGTGGTGGTGGCGTTCGCGCTCTTTGTATCCCTGGCCGTACTGCTGGTCATGGTGGGAGCGAAGTTCGGGGTCTTCAACCCCGGGCTCGCCAAGGCCGTTTTCACCATCTTCCTCGAGGCCACGGTGCTGGCTGCCGTGGCCATGCTGGCATCGGTTCGTTTCAGCCCCCTCGTCTGCGTGCTGTTCACGGGGCTTTTCTATGTGGTCTGCCACGTCAAGGGGGACTTCCTCTACCGAGCCATGACCGACTCCGGCAACCATGCCCTACTGCGCGGGGTAAGCGGGTTTTTATACTACCTTCTCCCCAACCTCGAACGCATGAACATCAACGAGACCGTCGCCCACTCCGAGAGGGTATTCAGGGTGGGGGCGGGCGAGCTGGCGCTTCTCGCCGCCATCGCGCTCATCTTCTCGTGCATATTCCTTTACCTGGGCGCGTGGCTTTTCGAGCGCAGGGACCTGTGAATCATATGGATACGGCCTCATTGCGTGGGGGAAGAAGATATGCCTGATTTCCTGAAAAGGAGCAGCGGAAAGGCGATAGTCCTCGTGCTGGCCGTGGCGGTGATGGGAGCCGCTCTGTCGCAGTGGGGACTGGACCGCACCCCGGCTGGAAGCGGGGCCGGCGACCAGAGGCTTTTCCCCTCCGCCTCCAGCCTTCTGGATATCCTCGGAGGGGCCCGGCAGTACCTGGCGTACAACATGTATATAAAGACGGACACCCTGCATCACACCTATTACGGCAGTTTCGCGCAGGAGGCGGAGCTGGTCCCGTACCTGATCCTGGTCACTTATCTGGACCCTCACTACGAGAGCGCCTATTTCGTGGGAGCGGGGATCATGGACACCCTGGGAAGGCACGAGGAGGCCAAGGAGTTCACCCTGCGGGGGATAGAGGCGAACCCGGAATCCGCCGACCTCCACTACAGCCTGGGTGACCTTTATCTTGAGGAAAAGAACTACCGGGAGGCGAGCGAGGCCTTCGAGAAGGCGCTGCAATACGAGCCCGGGATAACCAGCAGGAACATGATCATGCTGGCCCTGGAGTCCTCGTACCACGCCCTGGGGGACATCGAGGCGCAGCGGCGCATGATCCTCTACCGAGCGCAATACAACCTGGTGAGGGTTTACGGTATGGGGGTGGGGTCCGTCCAGGCCGGGGACCTCATCAGGAGGATCAACGACATGCTGAACACCGTTACCGGCCTGGGCAAAGGGTAGGGCGAAGCCCGGGCGCGCGCAAGACCTCCCGGGGCCGCGGCGCCGGTATTTGAGCCAGTATTTGGAAGCAAGTAGCTTAGGAACGACAGGTAGAGGTACGGTTTGTCGGGGGAGCGTGGGCAGAGGCGGGGAGGGAGGAGAAAGGCGCCGAAGGCCTTGGCTCGTTCTTGATCCCCGAGGTGGTATATTAATGTTGCGCCCGCCTGGAGGCGGGGGCGCCGCCGGGGCGTTTAGCTCAGCGGGAGAGCGCCTGCCTTACAAGCAGGAGGTCGTGGGTTCAAATCCCGCAACGCCCACCATATAAAATGCCTGGCCAGAGGGCATATCCGCCCCGGCCAGGCCTTCGCTTTGTCAGGCGCCGATAAGGTGATTTCTAACAGATTTCTAACACTCGGCTTGCTCTTTATTGGAATCTATCTCTTTCAAAGCCTCCTCGAACTTGCTCATCGCCGTACGCAGCTGCTCGGCGTGGATATGGGTGTAGTGCCTGGTCATGCTGGCGCTCTTGTGTCCCATTATCCTCTGCACGATGGGCTCCGGCATGCCGCTGGTTATCATGGCCGAGCAGGCCGAGTGGCGGAGATCGTGGAAACGTATCCGTTTGAGCCCTGCCCTTTCCGCCGACCTCTCGTATAAATTTCTGTACGAAGTGAAAGGAAGGCCACCTTTTCTCGAGAACACGGGGTCCTCGTCTCCCCTGTGCTGCCCTTGACTGGCCATGTGCGCTTCCATTATCTCCAGCAGTTCCCCGACCATGGGAACATCCCTTTCCTCGTCGTTCTTTGGGGAAAGATAACCGACGCCCGCCTGATACTGCCTCCTCACGTGGACAATCTTGTTCTCGAAATCTATGTCTTTCCACTTCAGACCGGATATTTCGCTGACGCGAAGCCCGCCGAGGCAGGCCAGGGCTAAAAACGCCCTGGAGAAAGTGTCATCGGCGGCATTTAGGAGACGGTGGATCTCATCGAGGGTGTAGTACTCGCTCTCCTTTTTCTCCACCCGTAGGGGTTTTATATCCTTTGCAGGATTAACAAGCAGATATTCTTCTTCCACCGCTTGGTTCAGGACTCTTTTGAGGACCTTGACGATGTGGTTTATGTTGGTTGCCGAGGTCTTTTTCTCTTTTCGCAGGTACTCGACGAATTGTGCGCATAACTGCTTGTTTATCCTGTTCATTCTGATTTTGCCGAAATAGGGCAATATATAGAGCTTGAGCATCGATTCGTACTCCGCTCGCGTGTTGGGTTTCACCCTGCCGTCGAGGCTCTCCAGGAAACGTTTCGAGTAGTCGGAGAAGAGCTCTCTGGAGGGCTCGAAATACAGCCCTCTCTGTAGCTCATATTCGACCTTGGCCTTGAGGGCCTTTGCATCCCTCATCAATTGCCCTGCCCGTTTCCAGATTTGCTTATTGGCAATCCAATAAACCACATAGTAAATTGGCTTCCCGTCCTTCCTATACTTCTTCTGAATAGAAGCCATGGCGGAGCCACCTCATGTTCTCCTGGAAAAGTGAGGGGTGGGTTCCACCTGCCAGACGTGCTACTATTTCTATAGAGCAGGTGGAACCCTGGGGGGCGTGTGCAACTTCCGCCGGGACCCCTGCTCACTTTTCGCTTTCAAAGTGACGTTCTCTCACGAGGCGCTCGATATCCTCCGCCAGGAATCTAACGATCCTTTGCCCAATCCTCACGGAAGGCAACTCCCCTCTCCGTTCCAGATCGTAAACGGTGCTTGGGGAAAGGCGAAGGATGCTCGAAACCTCCTTCGCTGTCAGCAATGTCACCTGTCTCACCTCCTTTCTAATCCAAGCAAACCATTAAGAAAAAGCGAGGGTATCGTAGTCCATAAGGGGTTATTAATCCTTCGACCCTTCCTTGTAAGTTTGCTCTCGCATCCAAACATTTCATCCTAGTCTTTGCCCTGCTTACTCCAATAGCAATCGCGCGCTTTTCAGCAATTTAAGCGCTTCGTTGTTCATGCGCTCCGCGCTGTCAATAAGCTCGAGCGCCAATATCCGTCTCATATCTTCAGGGAGTGGAGGGGCTTGTGGCGTAATTTCGCTTTCCTCGTTAGTTCTCCCATTTTCCGAACCATTCTTGGCACTCTTCTGCGAGACCCGCTTCTGTACCTCAGTAGCTATTTCTCCCATATCCTTGCCGCTTTCAGCTGCTGGTTTCTTACGCTCTTTGCCACCCCCCCCTGGCTCAGCGCCCTTAGGTTGGCCAGCAAGGCTTGGCCAGATTATTTTTTCAAGCTCTTGTTGATACTCTTCTTCCGATATGGGAACCGCCAAGCTGAGGATTTTTGCGGCAAACTCGCCCGCTTCCTCCCCCGTCTGCGTAATTTTATCCGATATGATATCTCCCTTTACGCTCTCTAAATGCGCAAAGCTGTAGGCGTTCGCTTTAAGCGGCCGAGGACTTGTTATCTTCTTCCCCATCAGAGACCTGAAAGTATCTATCTCGTAGACCGCGGTAGGATACGCTGGACGGGTTGCATCGATAAGAAATGCTATTGGTATTGTCTTTCCCCAACGCTTTAGTACTAAGTGCGCCTTTAGATATTTGCCTTTCATTAAGCTCCACCTCTTCTCAACGATAGGCAAACCATCAATTTTGTGACCACTAATTTGTTTCTGGCACTATGATATTAGTTCGGTGCGCAAATGTCAACTGTAATCGCACACATTGGCTTTATATTGGCGCGATTGGTAAAACTTATGACAGCAAAATATGCTTGATTCATGGATATTGCACAATGACTTTTCAAAATGGCTTGATTTGGTTACTAATTTTTCTCGCAAAACTTTTTCCTCTGTGGAAATGATGTTTCTAGGCCCTTGAAAACGATTTCGTCCCCGCATTTTTGCCACCTTATCAGGCATATCTTGTAATGCCGCAAGACAGCGGCTTTTTCTTTGCTGATATCCCAAGGCACCACCGCCTTCAGTCGCGTCTCCCCCGGTGAACTTAGGC
>JACVJD010000016.1 GCA_015711825.1 Candidatus Solincola daggyaiensis | reverse complement strand
CCGCGCGCGGTAAAAGACCTTACCAGGAGGTTTTCGATACCGCCATAGATGTGGTGCTGAGGGGGGTAAGGGCCGGCTGACCTCTCAAGCGATGCCGGCGAGAAAACACGGAGGTGATGGCATTGGCGCTCGACCCCGCGCAGGTGTTCAAGGTCATGCGCTGCGCCTGGCGCAACGGCGTGCTGGACAAGTTCATGGCCATCCAGGGAGAGGCCCTGGAGGGGGTGATGGCCGATACGGGCATGAACATGGGAGACCTCCTGAACCGGCTGGACGAGGCCAAGCCGGAGACGGTGGCCAGGGTGGACCGCCTGCTGGACCGCGCCGGCCCCCTGATGAGATACCTGGAAAACGACGGCCTGATGAAGCTGCTCTCCCGCCTGCTGGACCTCTCCGCGGTGAGGAGGCTTGCGGTGGCGGGCATGCGGGCCAACCTGGCCCGGGCGGCCACCGGGGCCCCGCCCCCCTCCCTCAAGGAGCGGGTTTTGGCCCTGCTGGGACGGACGGCCTGAAAAGGGGGAAGAAGATGTTTGTAAAGGACATGGAGCGCAAGCCCCCCTCCGTCCTGGGAGGGGAGGAGACGGCATGGGAGGGGGCCCTCTACTGCCGGCGCGGGCCGGGACGCGCCGCCGCCCCCGCGAGCCCTGGGGAGGTGAGGAGATGATCGCGCCCGAGCTCAAGCAGAAGCTCTCCGCCATCGTGGGCGCAGAGGACGTCACCGAGGACGAGGGCGTCCTCTCCTCCTGGCGCTCGGGGGGAGCGGTTGCGGGGGGAGAGCCCGCGGCCCTGGTGCGCCCCTCCTCCACCGCCGAGGTGCGCGCGCTCCTAAAGCTCGCCCGGGAAGAGAAGCTGAACCTGGTCTTCTCCTCCTCCGCCCCGCCCCGCCTCAGGGGGGACTCCGTGCCCGCCGGCGAGGGGATCATGGTGGACATGTCCAAAATGGACAGGATCGTGCGCCTGGACCGGCGCAACAAGGTGGCCCTCATCGAGCCCGGGGTGACCTTCGAGCGCCTCATCCCCGAGGCCGACGCCGCGGGCCTCAAGGTGCTCATGCCCCTGCGCCCCAAGCGGGGCAAGTCCGTGCTCGCCTCCGCCCTGGAGCGCGAGCCCATCATAATCCCCAAGTACCACTGGGACATGACCGACCCCATGCTCTGCACCGAGCTGGTCTTCGGCTCAGGCGACCTCTTCAGGACCGGGTCGGCCGCCGGCCCCGGATCCCTGGAGCAGCAGTGGGCGGCGGGAGGGGCCCAGAAGAACCCCATGGGCCCGGCCCAGACCGACTTCGTGCGCGTGGTGCAGGGGGCCCAGGGGACCATGGCCGCGGTCACCTGGTGCACCCTGAAGCTGGAGGTCAAGCCCACCATCCACCGCATCTGGTTCGTCCCCGACCGCAAGCTCTCCCGCCTCTCGGAGTTCACCTACCGCTCCCTGCGCCCCAAGCTCGCAGACGAGTGGCTGATCCTCAACTCCTACGCCCTGGCCGCCCTCATCTCGGAGAAAGGCGGGGAGGAGGTGGACGCCCTGGCGCAAAGGCAGGCCCCCTGGACGGCCGTCTACGGGGTCTCGGGCTACGAGTACCTGCCGCAAGAAAGGGTGGCCTACCAGGAGCGCGACCTCGCCCGCCACGCCCAGGCGGCGGGGGTCGTGCCCTCCCCGGAGGTGGCGGGCTGCTCCTGGAAGGGGATGGAGCGCATCCTCTCCTCTCCCTCCCCCGAGCCCTACTACAAGACCGCCCCCCGGGGGGACTTCCTGGACCTCTTCTTCCTCTCCACCCTGGACCGGGTGCCCGCCTTCCTCGAGATCATGGAGGCGGAGGCGGAGCGCTTCTCCTACCCCGCCCAGAGGATCGGCGCCTACATCCAGCCCATCCAGCAGGGGAGGAACGTGCACGTGGAGTTCACCCTCTACTTCCGGCCCGCCGACCGGGAGATGGCGCAGGCCCTCTTCCTCTCCGCCTCGCGGGCCCTCTCGGAGGCCGGGGCCTTCTTCTCCCGCCCCTACGGCCCCTGGGCGGAGCTGGCCTACGCCCGCTGCCCCGACACCGTGGCCGCCCTGCGCAAGGTGAAGGCGATACTGGACCCCGACCACGTGCTCAACCGCGGCAAGCTCTGCTTTGAGGCCCGGGAGGTGGTCTAGATGGCAGGCGCGCCCAGGGTAGAGGATACGCTCTGCCCCCATCACGTGCTCAACCGCGGCAAGCTCCGCTTCCAGACCGAGGAGGTGTCCTAGATGGCCCTTGCCGACTACAAGAGAGACATGGAGGGATGCTCCCGCTGCTCCTCCTGCAAGTGGGTGCCCTTCAACCAGATCAAGAGCTGGCGCTTCGCCAAGAACTGCCCCTCCATCTGCCGCTACAACTTCCACGCCTACTCCGGATCGGGCAGGATGATCATCGCAAACTCCATCCTCGAGGGGAGATCCGAGCTCAACGAGGCGGTAGCGGAGATCGTCTACCGCTGCCAGCTCTGCGGGGCCTGCGACACCGCCTGCAAGGTCTACCGCGACGACATCGACTTGACCGAGGTGCTCCTGGAGCTGCGGGCCTTCTGCGTGGAGTCCGGGGAGCTTTTGGTGGAGCACATGGCGGTAATCGACGCCCTCAAGCGCGAGGACAACGTCTTAGGCGAGCCCAAGGAGAGGCGGGGGGAGTGGGCGGCCGGCCTGCCGCTAAAGGACATCAACCGGGAGACCTGCGAGGTGTTCTTCCACGCCGGCTGCCGCTACTCCTACGACCCCGACCTGCGGGACACCTTAAGGGGCGCGGTCTCCCTCTTGCTTGACGCCGGGGTGGAGGTGGGCATAGCGGGGGCGGAGGAGTCCTGTTGCGGGGGCCGGGCCTACGAGCTGGGCTACCGCGGGGAGGCCGCCAACTACGCCGACGACCTCCTCTCCCGCGTCAAGGCCTCCGGGGCCCGCACCCTGGTCACCGCCTGCGCCGACGGCTACGCTCACCTGCGCTACCTCTACCCCAGGATGGGCAAGGAGCTCCCCTGCGAGGTGCTGCACATAACCCAGTACCTGGACCGCCTGCTCGCCGGCGGCAGGCTGCGCTTGCGGAATTCCCTCCCCACCCTCTTCACCTACCACGACCCCTGCCACCTGGGCAGGATGGGGGAGCCCTTCCTCTCCGACTGGAAAGGCGACAAGCTGGAGCGCCCCATGAGCCTCAAGCGCGCGGGGAGAAAGGGCGTCTACGAGGAGCCCCGCAGGCTCCTGCGCGCCCTGCCCGGGGCGGGCCTGGCGGAGATGGAGAGGATCCGGGAGTACGCCTGGTGCTGCGGGGCGGGGGGAGGGGTCCTGGAGGCCTTCCCCGACTTCGCCCTCTGGACGGCCGCCGAGAGGCTGGAGGAGGCCCTGGCCTCGGGGGCCGAGGCCCTGGCCACCGCCTGCCCCTGGTGCGTGCGCGCCTTCCGGGACACCGCCTCCCAGGCGGGCATCGACCTTCCCGTCTACGACCTTATCGACCTGGCGGTGACCGCCGCCGGGATAAGCGTGCCGGCTCCGGCCTGAGGGGAGTGAGGGACATGAGCGAGACCGCCGCCAAGACCTTCGGGACCATCTCCGAGGAGGCCTACCGCGACCTCGAGGAGGCGGTGGGGCCCGAGAACGCCTCCCGCGAGCCCGGGGTGCTGGACGGCTACGCCTGGCAGCCCACCAACAACGACCACCCCACGGAGCGGTGGGTGAAGCGCCCCGTGGCGGTGGTGCTGCCGGGATCCACCGCGGAGGTGCAGGCGGTGGTGCGCGCCTGCAACCGCCACGGTCTCAAGTTCAAGGCTTTCTCCACCGGCTGGGGCGTGTGGTGCGGCCCCACCTACGACAACGTGGTGCAGGTGGACCTGCGCCGCATGAACCGCATCCTGGAGATCGACGAGAAGAACATGTACGCCGTGGTGGAGCCCTACGCCATCGCCGCCCAGATCCAGGCGGAGGTGATGAAAAAGGGCCTGAACCTGCACATCCACGGCTCGGGGCCCAACTGCTCCCCCCTCGCCAGCGCCACCTCGGGATGGGGAGTAGGGCACGACAGCATCTACATGAGCTACAGCCCCCGCAACGTGCTGGGAGCGGAGTGGGTGCTGCCCGACGGCGAGGTGCTGCGGCTGGGGGCGCCGGGTTCCGGCCTGGGATGGTTCTCGGGGGACGGCCCCGGCCCCTCCCTGCGCGGCGTCATGCGCGGGTCCGCGGGGGCCCTGTCCGGGCTGGGTATCTTTACCAAGTGCGCCCTCAAGCTCTACAACTGGCCCGGTCCACCGCGCATAGAGACCGAGGGGTGCCTCCTGGACGCTCGCTCCGAGATCCCGGAGAACATGGGCTTTTACCTCTGCGCCTTTCCCGACCGCGCCTCTTTCCTGGAGGCGGTGCTCAAGATGGGGGAGGCCGAGATAGGTTACAACGCCCTGCGCACCGCCACCGCCGCATACCTGAATGTGATGACCCCGAGGCTCTTCAAGAGGCTCACGGACACCAAGGCCATAAGGGATCTCATGGGAAAGACGCTGGAGTACACCATCATGATGGTGCTGGCGGCGAATTCGCGGGAGGAGCTGGATTACCAGGCGGGGTCCTTGCTGTCCATAGTGGAGGACGCCGGCGGCATCGCGTTGGATATGAGCACCCAGAAGCCCTTCGTGCGCATGGCCCTCATGGGTTTCGTGCGGGCGACTATCCCGGCCCTGGTGTTCAGGATCGGCGGTTCCTTCAATACCGCCCTGGACCGCAACGACGCCCTGGACACTCAAGAGAACTGGAGAGACGCCTGCCTGGCGATCAAGGAGGAATGGATCTCCAAGGGCGGCATACTCGACGACATGGGGGACAACCCCTACTACGTGCCCTACGAGAACAACATGTGGGCGCACTGCGAGGTGGTCTACCAGTTCGACCACCGCAAGCCCGAGCACCGCGCCGCCCTGGAGCCCATATTCCTGGACTTCACCATCGCCGCCCTGGAGCAGTGCATGGAACCCATGTTCTCGTCCGACCCGCGCGTGCGCGCCATAATCGGACCGCTGGCGGGAGGGTTCAACCGTTGGCAGAGAGAGGTATCAAAGGCCCTGGATCCGGGGGAAGCGGCGGACTCCACCCTTTACTGCGGCGAGGGGGCTTTCGATCTCTCTGCGGTGGACGGGGCGAAGGTAAAGCGGCTTAACGAGCTGATCGAGAAGTTGAAGCCGGAGGCATAAAAGCGTGCGGTGGCGGGGATGCGTGTGCAGACCGCCGGGACGCCTGGGCTTGGAGGGGAAAGGGTTGGAGATGACGAGCCCGCGCGAGAAGGTTTTTAGGGCAAGATAGCGTGGGCTTTCGAGATAAATCGCCACGCGGTCAGAGAACGCGGTCCCGAGGCGGATGCCCCGCCGCAGGCGTGGAGGCGGGGCGCGAGGGGGTGACGCCATGGAGAGTTGGGACGTGGTGGTGGTGGGAGCCGGACCCGGCGGCTCCTACGCCGCCAAGACGGCGGCGGAACTCGGCTTGAAAACCCTTTTCCTGGAACGGGGGAGGTATGCGGGCGAGAAGAACTCCTCCGGCGCGGGCCTGGGCACGAGGTGGTGGCGCGATTTCCCGGAGATCATGGGCAAGCTGCCCTACCTCTCCTCCTACCGGCGCATCGACATGATCGTCATCAAGGTGGTGGACGAGGAAAACCGCCTGCGCCTGGTGCAGGGCACCACGGGCTCGGACCGCGACGGCAGCAGGTGGTCGGGCTCCCTCGACAAAGGGATGGCAGGGGCTTCCATCTATCGCTCCGACCTCGATCCCCTCATCGCCGACCTCGCCGTGAGCGCGGGCGCGGAGCTGCGCACGTCCACCCTGGCATGTGACGTGATCATGGAGAAGGGGACGGTCAGGGGGGTGGTGACGGAGAAGGGGGAGCGGCTGCGCGCGGAGGTGGTCATAGCCGCCGACGGTGCCATGTCCACCCTGGCCAGGAGGTCGGGCATGCGCGGGCGCTGGGGAGGCGGGTGCACCCTGGTGCCGCAGATCGACTTCGTCTGCGACGAGGACAAGCTGGACGCGGTGGTGGGAAACGCGGAATGGTGCTGGTTCGGCCCCTTCAACGGCGCTTACCAGGTGAACTTCCGCGAGAGCTTCCATCTCGGCGCGGGCAAGTGGCTCAGGCCCGACTGGGACACCAGGCCCCCGGACATGCTCAGGCGGGTGATGGAGATACCCGCCTTTCAGAAGTTCTGCAAGGTGGTGGAGGCCAGGCCGAGGGAATACCAGGCCCACCTCCTCCCCTGGCTCAAGAAGCCGCCCAGGACCTATACCGGGGGCATGATGCTGGTGGGGGACGCGGGCGGTTTTCCCTGTCCCCTGGACGGGGAGGGGATATGGCACGCCTGCATGTCGGGCAAGATCGCCGCCGAGACCGCCGCCTGGGCGATATCGCGCGGCGACGTCTCGGAAAAGGCGCTGGCGGAATACGAGCGCAGGTGGAAGGCCTCTCCCCTGGGGCTGGAGCACTCCTTCGGCCCCGAGTTCGTGGAGATCTGGGATCACTCCATATTCGATCCCGAGCTCATGAAGAGGCTCATCCAGCTCATCCTCGAGCTCAGCGAGATCCATCCCTTCTCGGTGCTCTTCGACTGGAGCGACGACCACGTGAGCTGCCTTAACCGGCACCTCGAGCACCTCTTCGACCTCGTGCCTGAGTTCTCGGAGTTCGGGGAGAGATATATAAAGCCGCTTGGCGCCGCCGTTTCTCCCCAGGTGGTAAAGAAGGCCCTCCTGCAGGCGAAGGGAAAGCTGCCCCTGCTGAGGCTGCTTCCGGACCAGACCTACCTGAGGGCGCTGGAGCTTTTAAACCGCAGACTAGGGTCGAGGCTGAAGGAAGCGGCGGGGAGGTGAGGAGGTGGAGGGGATCGACTTCGAGGTGAAAGAGCTCGTTTACCGGGGCGAGGGGGACACCGGCGACTTCATCTCCTTCGACCCCGGACGCTGTGACGGGTGCGGGCTCTGCGTCAAGGTATGCTCGGCCGGGCTGTGGTCCCTGAGGGAGGGAAAGGCGAGGCTGGCGCCGCGCTACCGCGAGCTGTGCCTGGAGTGCGCGGCGTGCTGGGAGATATGCGCGCGCGGGGCCGTCGACTTCTCCTACCCGGCGGGCGGGACCGGCGTGACCATACGCTTCGGATGACCGCGCCTTACGGCGTCCCGCCATGCGGGAGGCGGCCGCGCGTCCCCGCGGTGGGGAGTGCGCGCGGCGTCCGCCCTCCGGGGTGGCGCGAAAAGGGGGGTTACGGCCACTGGAGATATGAGAGCGGGGCAGTAGAGGGGGTAAGGCGATGATCAGCGACCAGTGCTTCGAGGAACTCGTGCAGGCGGTGGGGCCGGAGAACGCCTCGCGCGAGCCCGCGGTGCTCGACACCTATGCCTGGCAACCGACTTTCAACAACCGTCCGCATCCGTGGGTGACGCGTCCGGAAGCGGTGGTTCTGCCCGCTTCCACGGCCGAGGTGCAGGCGGTGGTGAAAGCCTGCAACCGGCACGGCCTGCGCTTCAAGGCCTTCTCCACCGGCTGGGGGGCCTGGGCGGGGCCTTCCGGCGAGGGGGTGGTGCAATTGGACCTGCGCCGCATGGACCGCGTGCTGGACATCGACGAGAAGAACATGATCGCGGTGGTCGAGCCCTACGCCATCGGCGGGCAGCTCCGGGCGGAGGCCATGAAGGTGGGGCTGAACACGCACATGATCGCCGCGGGGGCGGGAGTCTCCCCGCTGGCCAGCGCCTGCGCCGCCTTCGGCCCGGGATGGGACGGGACCTACAGCCCGCGCAACCTCATGGGGGTGGAGTGGGTGCTGCCCGACGGCGAGGTGCTGCGCCTGGGGAGCGCGGGATCGGGCCTGGGATGGTTCTGCGCCGACGGCCCGGGGCCGTCCCTGCGAGGGGTGATGCGCGGAAAAGCGGGGGGCCTTTCCGGCAACGGCGTCTTTACCGCCTGCGCCCTAAAGCTCTTCCCCTGGCCCGGGCCGCCGCGACCCGAGATAAAGGGGCTTTTCTACGACATGGAGCTCGAGCTGCCGTGGAACTTCCGCCTCTACCTGCTCATCTTCCCGGACCGCCGGAGCTGGGCGGAGGCGACCTACAGCGTCAGCCGGGAGGGACTGGATTACAACGTCATGAAGAGCCCCATAGGCGTGGTGCCGGTGATCGTGGCGCCCCGCCTGACCAGGAAGCTGGCAGGCTTTCCCAACCTGCGCGCCGCCCTCTCCTCCATCCAGCACGGCACCATGCTCATCATGGCGGCGAGCTCCGCGGGGGAGATGGAGTACC
Source organism: Candidatus Solincola daggyaiensis (assembly GCA_015711825.1). Taxonomy (GTDB): domain Bacteria; phylum Actinomycetota; class Geothermincolia; order Geothermincolales; family RBG-13-55-18; genus Solincola_B; species Solincola_B daggyaiensis. The sequence goes on along the minus strand of JACVJD010000016.1, from coordinate 33,892 downwards.
GTGACGCGGTCCTGCGCGAGATCGTCAACGCCCATTCCGGGATGATCATGGATTTCGGCGCCATGGCGCTGGGGGGCACTTTCTGGTGGTCGGTCATCAGCGGGGCGGTGCCTCCCATGTCTTTCCGGGCCGGCGGCCAGATGCAGTCGGGGTTGGGGCCCGACGACGCCTGGGACACCGCGGTGGCGTGGGACGCGTCCGGCGAGGAGATAAAGCGCGAGTGGATCGCCAAGGGAGGATGCGTGGACGACCTGGCGGACGCGTGCGTGGACATGCTCTGGGAGGACGGGACCATAAACCACAGCGAGGAGCTGTGGTACTACGACCCCAGGAACGAGGCCCACGTGGCGGCCCTCAAGGGCATGGCCTTCGATTTCCTCCTCACCGCCATGGAGCAGTGCACCGACCAGCCCTGGAACATCTTTCCCGAACAGCGCAAGCTCATCGCCCCCCTGCAGGGGCGTTTCAACCGCTGGCAGAGGGAGCTCGCGCGCGCCTTCGATCCCTGCTCCGCCGCCGACGCCTCCCTCTACCTGGGCGAGGAGGACATGGACTTCTCGGGCATCGAGCCGGGGAAGGTAGAAGAGCTGAGAAGGCTGATGCAGGAGCGCGACTGGCTGCGCGAGGAAGAGGCGAGGTGAGGGAGGGAAAAAGCCTGGATGGATTCGGCTTCCCCCCGTTGACGGGGGCGAGGCGGGAAGGAAAGTAAAAGGGGGTGCGCGATGGAGAGTTATGACCTCATCGTGGTGGGCGCGGGCCCGGGGGGAAGCGTGGCGGCCATGACCGCCGCGGAACTGGGCATGAAGGCGTTGATGCTGGAACGGGCCAATTACCCCGGGGAGAAGAACGCCTCGGGGTTTGCCCTCTCCTCCAAGGGAGAGAGGGATTTCCCCTTCCTCAAGGAGGTGGAATTTCCTTCCATGAGGATCGGGAGGAGGACGCAGGCGCATTTCCTCTCCCCTCCGCCGGAGATGGAGGAGCGGTTCAGCATGGTCACCGCCACCTCGCGGCGCATCAGCTATCCCGAGGGCCGCGATTACTTCGTCAAGACCATGTACCGCCCCGAGCTCGACCGCTACCTGGCGGAGCGGGCGGTGCGGAAAGGCGCGGAGCTCAGGCTCAAGACCCTGGTCACGGGAATGGTGTGGGAGGCGGGAAAGGTGTGCGGCGTGCGCACCGAGGGAGGCGAGGAATACCGCGCCCCCGTGGTCATCGGGGCGGACGGGGTGATGTCCATGACCGCCCGCATGGCGGGCCTGCGGGAGAAGTTCGGCCGCGACGAGGTGGTGTCGCTGTGCACGGTGGACTACGCCGTGCCCAAAGAGAGGGCGGACGCGGTCATCCACGAGAACTGCTTCCAGACCTATTTCGCCCCCGGCTTCGGCGGGCTTTACCTCATCGTCATGGCCGACGGCGTGCACGTGGGAGGGCCGGGGGTGACCAACAGCCTGGTATCCCGGGCGGTGCGCAAGCGCATCAACCCCGCCAAAGAGGTCCTGCAGATGATCAACTGCCCCCCCATCCAGCGGCAGCTCACCGCCCTCGACGCCAGGCCCCGGGAGTGGCAGGCGCATATGCTGCCGTGGATGGACCAGTTCAACCGGCGCATCTACACCGGCGGCTTCATGCTGGTGGGAGACGCGGCGGGGGTGCCGGAGCCCCTGTGGGCGGAAGGGGTTTGGCAGGCCATGTATTCCGGGCGCCTGGCCGCGGAGACGGCCCACGAGGCCCTGCAGGAGGGCGACACCTCCGCTTCCTCCATGCAGCGCTACTGCGACCGGCTGGAGCAGAGCCCGGTGGGGCAGGAGTTCATCGCCGGGGTACAGCTGCGCCAGCTCTTCGAGATGCTGGGCGACCCGGTGATATTCGACGAGGCCACCGACCTGCTGGTGGACCTCAGCAACAACATGCTGTGGAACTGCCAGGAGCCCAAGGCGGTGAGCATCAACCGCCTTTTCCCCATCCTCTTCGAGAACCTGCCGCTGCTCATGGGCATGCTGCGGGTTTACGCGCCCATCCTCCTGGAGACGGGAGGGGATAGCCTGCGCAAACGCATAGAGATGATCAAGGGAGTCGCGGCCATGGTAGCGCAGATGACGGGAGGGGAGGTGGAAGCATGAGCCGCAAGGAGGAGCACGGCGAGAAGCTGGACAAGTTCGCCCTGAGCGAGATCGTGCCCGCGCCGAGCGACTTCATCCTCTTCGACGCCGAGAAGTGCACGGGTTGCTCGGGATGCGTGATCATCTGCCCCATGGACCTCTGGAAGATGCGCGAGGGACGCGCCCGGCTGGAGGCGGACTACCGCGAGAAATGCATGGAGTGCGGGAGCTGTTTCATCGCCTGCGAGTCGGGGGCCATCGACTTCACCTATCCGCCCGGAGGCTCGGGGGTGGTCTATAAGTTCGCCTGAGGCGCCGCGGCGATCGACACCTGGAGGGGATGCGATGAAGGTCATGGTGGTGGGAGCGGGAACCGCGGGGCTCGCCGCCCTGCACGCGCTGCACAGGGCGGGCGTCGAGGTCACGGCGCTGGAGAGGGAGGAGTCGGCGGGCGGTCGCATCTCGGGGGCGTGGAGGGAGGGCTTCGCCCTCGACCTCGGCGCGCAGTTCGTCTTCCGGGACAGCCGGGCGGTGGCGGAGATCTCCCGCGACCTCGGACTGGAGGGCGAGCTTTGCGGCTATCTTTTCAAGGCCGCCAACCTCAAGGGCGAGAGGTTCTACACCGGGGTCATAGACAGCGACCCCAAGGTGCTCTGGCGCCACCGCCGCCTGCTCATGAATACCCAGGGATTCACCCCCGCGGGGTTGGCGCAGATGGCGAGGTTCATGCCCGCCTTCCTGCGGCGCAGAAGGGATTACGACCTGCTGGCGCCGGAGAAGACCCTGGACCTCGACGGCGAGAGCGCCGCCGATTTCGCTTTGCGCCACGGGGGCGGGGAGGTGCTGGAAGGGCTGGTTCAGCCGGTGGTGACCAACCTCACCCTGGGAGAGCCGGAGGAGGTGGCGGCCGGCTACGCCCTGACGCTGCTCTGGAAGATCCTGCACGGGGTCTTCACCTTCCGGCGCGGCCTCGGCACCCTGGCCTCCCGCCTCGCCGAGGAGCACCGCGAGAGGTTGAGATTGGGAACGCCCGCAAGGCGCATCGTGCTGGAGGGGGGAAGGGTCAAGGGGGTGGAGACCGACGAGGGGTTCGTGGACGCGGACGCGGTGGTCTGTGCCACCACCGCCACCACCGCCCTGGAGCTCATGCCCGACCTGCCCGCCTCCCTGCGCGGCCCGCTGCAGAAGGTGCGCTACAGCGCCTGCTGCCACGTCATCCTGGCCCTGCAGCGGCGGCTCTTCCCGGACGCATGGTACGGAGTGGGATTCCCGCGCCGCGAGGGCTCCTTCATGAACCTCTGCGACAACGCGGTGAAGTCGCCTTACTACGCCCCCGAGGGGTGTTCGCTCATCCACTGCTTCACCTACGGGCGCCATTCCCAGGAGCTGCTGGCCATGGAGGACGGGGAGGTGGTCAGGCGGGTGACGGAGGAGATCCGGCGCCATTTCCCCGCCATGCCCGACAGGCTTCTCTTCGCCGAGGTGCGCCGCTGGCGCGAGGCGGTCTGCCTCTCTCCGCCGGGCATGCTGGGGTCGGTGCTGGAGATGAAAAGGAAGGGCGCGGGAGAGGTCAAAGGCCTCTTTTTCGCCGGTGAGTACATGTACATGCCCTCGGTGGAGGCGGCGCTGCGCAGCGGGCTGGATGCCGCCGCGGCCGCAAGGTCGTTCCTGTAGGGGCATGTCGCTGGAGGATGCGGGCCCCGCGGCGTGGAGGCGGCCTTTTCGCCCCTCTCCGCCGCCGGGAAGGAAGGCGCCGGCCCTGGACGCGGAAGGGGAGGATCGGGAAAGGGAAAGGGTTTTTAAGCCCCCTGTCATACGCGGGAAGGCGCCGGAGGGGATGAGAAAAGAGGGCTGCGAGGCGGCATGCGGGGTACGGAAACCGGGGCTGCCCCGGTAAAAGAGCGGTAGGCGAAAAGGATAGGGAGGAGAGATGAAGGCACTGGTGATGGGAGGGGGCATGGCGGGCCTTTGCGCCGCCAGCGACCTTTGCGACTTCGGTATCCAGGTGCACCTGCTCGAGGCCACGGGAATATTGGGGGGCAGGGCGACCTCCTGGGTGGACGGGGACGGGGACACGGTGGACAACGCCCTGCACATCTTCATGCCCCATTACTGCAATTGCCTGGGTTTTCTTTCCAAAGTGGGGGCGGAGCCCCCGCACTGGACGCAGGGCATCACCAACTACGACGAGGGCGGCAGGTGCGGCCTTCTCCCCATCGGCGGCGGCTTGCGCACCATCCTGCAGGCCATGCGCTCCCCCACCATGTCCGTGATCGACCAGGCCAGCCTGGGCCTGGCCATCCTGGCCTCGGCTTTGATGTCCAAGGAGAAGCTGGATGCCTGCGACGACATCACCCTGCTGGAATGGTTCAAGCGCCACGGCGTCACCCGCAACGCCACCGCCCACTTCCGTCCCGGAGGCGCGGGACTGACTTTCCTGGAGCTCAACCAGGTCTCGGCCAAGGCCCTGCTCTACTGGACGTCCTCCTTCATCAACAAGGAGTACATGCTCAACCCGGGCATCGGTTTCGCCAACGGCGGGCTGGGGGAGATCTACGTCGAGCCCGCGCGGCGCTACATCGAGGAGCGCGGCGGCAAGGTGGAGACGGGACGGAGGGTGACCGAGCTCCTGGTGCGGGGGAACGAGGTGGAGGGGGTGAGCACCGAGGACGGCGAGACCGTCACCGCCGACTTCTACATCAGCGCCTTGCCCTACTACGAGCTGCGCCGCATCCTCCCCGACCAGGCCCTGGACTACCGGTATTTTCTGGACATCTGGCGCCTCGAGGAGGCCCCCTCGCTGTCGGTGCAGATATGGTTCGACCGTTTTGTCACCGACATGCGCAACATCGCGGCCCAGATGCGGGGGACCTTCAACTGCTTCGCGGACATGCACACCATCGTCCCCCGGTTCGCCGAAAAGGCCACCGGCTCGATGGTGGAGTTCGTCCTCACCCCCGCCTTCCACCTCCGGGGCCTGCCCTCGGAGCGCATCTTCGCCCTGGTGCTGGAGGAGTTCAGGCGCATCATGCCGGCGGCGCGCACCGCCGAGGTGAGGAAGTGGATGGTGATCAGGGAGCGCCAGGGCATCTTCGCCCAGAGGCCGGGCGCGGACCGCTTTCGCCCGCCCCAGCGCACCCCTTATCCCAACCTCTACCTCTGCGGCGACTACACCAAGACCTTCATCTCCGCGGGCATGGAGAACGCCTGCGCCTCCGCCCATATCGCGGTGGGCCATGCCCTCTACGAGCACCTGGGGAAGGAGGCGACCCTCTTCTCCCGCCCCACCCTCTACAACTCCTACCTCAAGGGCGGGCTGGCGGCGGGGGCGGCGCTGGCGGGAACGGCGCTTGCGGCGCGCTCCCTGCGCGCGAGGAGAAAGGGGAGGCGCGCCGATTGAGCGAGCGAGCGGGAGAAAGAGCGGGCTCTTGGCGGCCGGGACGGTGAGCGCGGAAAGCGGGGCGCCCGTGGACGGCGGGGGGAAGGAAGTCGCCGCCTCGTGAGCGGGGACGCCTTCCCGCGGTCGGGCATGGAGGGGGGATAGGAAAGGCGATACGCCGGCGGACGTCACAGGGAAGGGGAAAAGCCGCCAAAACGGCGGTTGCGGGCTTGCGTAACGGAGGCGGCGCGGAGTGGTGTGGGCTCTGCCGGGAGCGTGAGGCGAGGCGGAAAAGGTCGGCGGGGAGGAAGAAGATGACCGGGAACAAGCAAGTGGTGGTGATCGGATCCGGGATCGGAGGGGCGGGCATCGCGGCCCTGCTGCAGTCCAGGGGCCACCAGGTGACCCTGCTGGAGAAAAACCCCTTTTACGGCGGTAAGTGTTCCTCTTTCGTCAAGGACGGGTACGTGGTGGATTCCGGCGTGCACATGTATTCCATGGGACCGCGCGGCCCCCACGGCGACCTCAACCGCCGGGTCGGAGGCGACCTGGAATGGTGCGTCTCCAACCCTATGTCCGACATCATCAGCAGCGGTCGCGTGCACATGCTGGCCTACCAGAACCAGTTCGATCCCCGCGGTCTGGTGGAGAACCTCAAGGCGGTGGCGCTGGACCGGCGCATAGCCGGGGAGGGCGAGCGCGACGCCGCCAAGCGCATGCGGCTGCTGGAAAAGGAGACCTACCGCGCCGCCAAGCGCATGCGCCCCCGCGAGGTGCTCGACGCCGTGGTGCGCATAGCGAGGCGCGACGAGGCCTTGCTGACCGAGCTCGACGGCATCACCCTGCAGGAGTTCGCCCACCGCGTCACCGACGACCTGGGGTTTTTGGGCACCCTCGCCACCCTGTGCATGGTGCTTTTGGTGGTGCCCTATTCCATGGCCGCGGCGGGGGAGTTCCTGTGGTGCTACGCCTCCATCTACCGCAACCGCAGCCTGGGGGTGCCCCGCGGCTCGGCGCGCGAGATACCCGGTTCCTTCCTGCGCGCTTTTCTGCGCGCGGGAGGGAGGCTGCGCCTGGGCTGCGAGGCCGCCCGCATCCGCGTGGAGGGGGAAAGGGTGAGGGGAGTGGAGAGCAAGGAGGGGGAGTTCTTCCCCGCCGAGGTGGTGGTCTCCAACGCGGGCATCAAGCGCACCCTGGAGCTGGCGGGGGAGGAGAACTTCCCCTCCGAGTACGCTGCCTACGTCAGGGGGCTGCGCTACTCCTATTCCTTCATCACCGCCAAGTACGGGCTGTCGCGGCGGGTGGTCGACGTGGGGGCGCCGAGCTTTTTCAACAAGCCCCACGTGCATCCCGACCACATGTTCGAATACATAGAGCAGGGGGGAGTGCCGGAGGACCCCCTGCTTTTCGTGCCCATGCCCTCGGAGTGGGATCCCTACGTGGCGCCCTTGGGCAGGCAGCTCCTGATCATGGGCGTGCCGGGTCCCAGCGAGGTCACGCCGCAGAACGTCGAGCAATGCGAGCGCATCCTGGACCGCGCGGAGGAAAGGCTCCTGGAGCTGTTCCCCGCCGTGAAGGGTAACGTGGAGTGGAGCATGCGCACCCACATCTCCCACACCGCGGCCATCACCGGCAAGCCCAGCGGGGAGTGTATCGGCCTCGCGCAGTGCGTGGGGCAGACCGGGCTCGCCAAGCCCTCCTGCCGCACGCCCGTGGAGGGCCTGTGGCTGGTGGGCACCGACGCGGGCGCGCGGGGGGTGGGAACGGAGCAGGCGGCGGCGAGCGCCCTCTACCTCGCAGGGATCCTTTCCTGACGGCGACTACGGCGTCTTCGGCGCGGAGGCCGAGCCCGTGGTCGCCGGGGCAGGAAGCGTTTTGCGAGGGCGTCAAACTCGCGGGCGACCGCAGGGTACGGCGATCCCCTGGCGAGGTTATGACGAAAGGTCTTTCCCGGAAGAGGGAGTGAAAAGATGGCGGAGAGGCGACGGCGATCGGTAAATGCAGGCGGTTAAGGCATGGCCGACATCGTCGAGGGCTCGATAGGGCCGGAATAATCCGCCTTTTGCGGCGAAGAGCCCGGAAAGCAAGGCGTGGGACCCGAGGGCGCGGGCGTGCATTATCTCCCTGGGCGGCATTGCGGCGGCATGGCCCGGGTTCGGTGACCGATGACCCGTTTGACGGAAAGGGGTGATGGAGATGGCGGAGATAGCCGTGGTGGGCGCGGGCCTCGCGGGGCTGGTGGCGGCGATAAACTGCGCCCGCGCGGGCCATAAGGTGACCGTATTGGAAAAATACGACAGGGTAGGGGGAGAGCCCGAGAACCACCCCTCGGTGGACTCCACGCCCATGCTTCCCGACCTCCTGGGCGCGTGCACGGGGGTGGAGTTGAAACCCCCCCAGGTGACCCCGACGCGCGCCATGCGCTCGTACGCCTACAGCGAGAAGTACGATATAGACGGCGGCCTACTGCACCTTCACGCCGTGGAGAGGGGAGCGCGCTCGACCTCCATCGAGAACTACCTCTACGGCAAGGCGGTTGAGGCGGGGGTGGAATTCGAGTTCGCATGGCGCCTGCGCTCCCAGGCCGACCTCGCGCAGCTTCCCCCCGACAGCATCATCGCCACCGGCCTGCATTTCGAGTCCTTCCTGGCGTTGGACATACCCTTCCGGCAGGTTTACGGTTACACCTCCACCGCCAGGTATGAGGGCGAGCCCAAGGCCATCGCCTATTTCAGCGACATGACCCGCGACTACTGCTACCTGGCCAACGCCAACGGCATCGCCTACGCCCTCTTCTTCGACCGCAGCGGGCCGGTGAAGCGAGAGCTGGTGGACAGGTGGGCGGAGATGCTGCACGAGGACGAGGGGATCGCCTTTCATGAATGGCACCTTTTCCGCGGCGCGGTGGCGGTGAGCGCCCTCGACAATCCCAGGCTCTTCGTGGGCGACAAGATTATCGCCGGCACCCTGGCATCCATGAACGACCCCCTCTTTCTTTTCGGCGTGCACGCCTCGCTGGTGAGCGGAAGGATCGCGGCGCTGGCGGTGGACGATAAGGCGAAGGCTTTCGAGCTTTACCGGGAGGTGCTCTCCTTTTACCGCGCGGCCTGGGCGCTCAGGCGCCTCATGGACGCCACCCCTATGGCCATGCGGCGACGGGTGCTGCGCGCCTTCCTGGGCATCTCCTGCTCCAGACCCGACTTGTACGGCAAGATAATGTCGTACCAGATACCCGGCCTGAGATGGATTCAGGCGGGCGGGCTGCGAGGGTGAGGAGAGAAAAGATGAACGGGATGAAAGAGGACGCGGTGGCCGGGGTCTCGCTGCCGCGCATGCTCGCCGCGGCGTTGCCGGGGCGTCGCAAGCTGCCGGTCTTTTTCCAGGGATTGCCGGCGGGGCGCCATCCCCATGACCTGAACCGGGGCATTCCCGAGCACTTCGACGGCTGGCACCGTCCCGGCGGGCGTTTCGGCTTCGAGTGGTGGTACTTCGACGCGAAGTTCGAGGACGGCCACGCCGTGGTATGCGGGCTCATGGATCCGGACACCTGGAAGTTCAGCCGGACCAAGTCGTTGATGTGGCTGCACGTGTACCTGCCTGACGGCACCTGTTACAACAACCACGTTAACATCCCGCGCTCTGAGTTCAAGGCCTCGCCCCACCGATGCGACGTGGAGCTGGCGGGAAACCGCATACGCGGAAGCTATCCCGAATACCGCGTGGACCTGGAGCACGGCGAGTTCGCCGCCCATCTCGTGTTCCGGAACCTGCTTCCGGGGTGGGCCCTGGGCAACGGGCAGATGATGTTCGGGTACCCCAACTACCCCCTGGCCTTCGGATGGCTCGTGCCCCAACCGCGGGCGGCGGTGGAGGGCACGCTGTCCTACCCCGGCGGAACGGTGGAGGTGAAGGGAGAGGGTTACCACGACCATAACTGGGGCAATTTTCCATCCTCGGTGATGATCGAGCGCTGGCATTGGGGAAGGCTCATGCACCGCGAGAGCGGCATAACCATGCTCTTCGCCGACGTCATCTGCGGCCGCTCGTGCGGCGGCGCCCACATACCCATGTTGCTGGTGGCGCGGGGGGACCGCCTGGTGTCGGAGACCTTCCGCGCGGAATGGCATTTCGAGGATTACGGCATCGACGACTTCGGCATCCAGGTCTATCCGCACCGTTACGGGTTCCGCTTCGAGGAAGGCGGCACGGCGGGGGAGGTGGAGTTCCGGGTTGAAAACATACCGGAGCACATCGATCTGCTCGAGAACATGGGGGTTCCCGCCCGGCTGAGAAAGCGTTTATCCAGGCTGTCGCAGCCCTGCTATTACCGCTTCGAGGCCGGTTACTCGGGATACGTCGTTCTGGAAGGGGAGAGGATCGAGATCTCCGGCGACACCATAACCGAGCACATCATCCTCACCCTGCGCAGGGGAAAGATCCCCGTGGACGTTCCCTTTCGCAGGTTTATCCCTTGATATGCGCAGGCCGCCTTGCGAGCAACATTTTGCGCCTGATGCCTTCCGGCAGGCGCAGGTTGCCCGGGTGGTATCGGGGCGAGGTCGGGGAGGCCATGGAGGTGTGCTCCCTGCTGCGGGATCGGAACGATGACGGCGGACTCTCATACCCCACTCCCGGGGGAGGGAGCGGGATCCGGGCGCCCGGGTGGCGCGCCGCGGCACACGCTTGCCGTAGAGGGAGAGGATCGCCGGACTGTTGAACGGCGCCCCTTCCTACCTCACGAACATCATCGGGCTTTGGAGCCAGGTGCCCATGTGGCCTTGCCCTTCCCTCGCGTGATCAAGGGCCCTCGCGGGCGCGGTGCGGGGAGCCCTACGCGGTCAGGGCCATCGCCTCGCGCAGCAGCGACTCGCACGCGCCGAGCCTTCTACGCAATTCGCTCATCTCCATGGCGTGGAACCCCTGCGCGATCTCCTCCAGGGATCGCATGAGGGCGGCCCTGCGGGATCCTCCCAGCCCGGGGAACATCTCCTTTTCCCCCACGTAAATACCGCCACCCGCGGAGAGTGCGCGACCGAAGGTCCGGGCGTGGCGCGGGCAAAGGCAGGATTTCGGCGAACCGGTGTCTTTTACCGCGTCGCAGCGGTCCTTTAACGCCTGCTCGTAGGCCTGCCTGCTCTCCTCCAGCGCTCGGCAGAGATGGCAAGACCGGCTGGTAGCGAAGCGTCCCTCCTCCAGGAGCATGCGCATGAGGGCGAAGAGGCGTACCTGGCTGTAGGGAAAATCGCGCAGGTGGGCCATGGCCGCATCTAGATGGTCGGGGCAAAAGCCGCCGCCTGCCAGAAGAGAAAGGAAATATTGGGCATCGCGAAGGTTGGCCGGCAGCCAGAACAGGAAATCCGACAGACTGGAGCGGCGCGCGTCGCATAGGGGGCAGACGCCGCTTCCTACGCACGCGTCGATCCTGGCCCGCAACCACCCGGTCGCGTTTTCTCCCTGTCCGCTCAGGTGCGCAAAGGGATCCGGGCGGCGGCGCACGCCCATGGATGCGAGCAGCTGCTCGACCACCGAGCCCTCCTCTTGCCCCGGCCTAGGGCGCATGCGTTCCCTCCATGACCTCCTCCATCAGGCCGTCCGCCTCCTCGCCTGCAAGAAAGCGCTCGCACGCGAGCCTTCCCTTGATGGCCCGCAGGCGCTCGACGAAGGAATCGCTGCCGCCTTCCTCCTGGAGGAAGAACCTGTCGACGGCCCCGGCATTCCCCTCGCAGAGCTCCTCGTACCCCACAACGCTCCCCTTCCTTTTGAAAAACAAAAGCTCCTACCGCGCTGGTAGAAGCTATCAGCCGCAAACGGGCGCACAGGCGAGCCTCATCGCCTCTTTACATATGATACCACAATGATGTCCCATCCCGACACAAGCCTACGGCCGGCCCTTTCGGCGTCGGAGGCTCGCGGCGGCAAGGGCGCCGGAAGAGGGAAAGGGCGCGTCGAGGAAGGAGCTCGCGGTGGCCGGCGGCATGACCCGCTTCGTTGACAGGGCCGCCTCTCGTTTATAGCATTGAAACTGCCGGCATTGCGGCCATGAGCGATGAGCCGCGGGCCGCGGGGCCGGCGGGGCGAGCAGCCGGGTGATGAGGCTCACCAGATGCCCTTTGGGGATGATAGCTTCTATCGGTGTGATGGAAGCTATATTTTTTTTCGGCTTGGAACGGCGACCCGGCAGGAGGCGCTATAGGCCCGACCCGGGAGCTTAGAGGACGGTCATGGAGAGCGAGGGATGAAAAAAAACGGCGTAAAGGCAGGGTGCCGAGGGGTTTTCGGGCTCCACGCCCGCGGCGACCGCCGAAACAGGGCGCACGGCAAGGCGCGAGGGGCGCCGTCAAGACAGAGGGGATGATCGAGCATGGTAGGATCGGCCGCGGCGCGCGAGGAGGAGGTGCGGGCTTTTCACAGCATCCTCTTCGAGGGCCCCGAGAGCCGCCGGGGAGATGGCGGCGAGGACCAGCCCGCCTTCTTCTGCGACCTCAACCTCGACCAGGTCCTCGATTCCGTCCTCACCGGCCGCGAGGAGTACGAGCTGGCCCCGTTCTTCTACGCGAAACTGGACAGCGGCGACGCCATCCGCTATCGCCAGGAGGTATTCCGGGACCTGGAGGACGACGCGCTCTTCGAGGCCGTTTCGTCGTTCACGCTGAGCATGCGCGAGGTGCGCCGCTACCTCGCCATGATCGATAAGCTGCATTACCAGCGCCTCAAGCAAGGCTGGTTCGTCGAGGTGGTGGACGCCTACTGCGAGGCCGTGCGCCGCCTGGCCTGCGACCTCGCCGCAATGGAGGTGAGGTCGCGCGGGTTCGTGGCTCTGCGCGGCTACCTCTCCGCCTACGTCGGTTCCCCGGCTTTCACCTCCCTCTGCGCGGAGACCAAGGAGCTGAAGGAAGAGCTTGCCGGGGTGAGCTACTGCGTGCACATAAAGGGCAACCGCGTGCGGGTGCGCAGGTACGGGTCGGAGGAGGACTACAGCGCCGAGGTGCTCCGGATCTTCGAGAAGTTCAAGCAGGGTGAGGTGAAAGACTACCGCTTCGATTTCCACCACGGTCCGGGCATGAACCACGTGGAGGCGGCCATCCTCGACCGCGTGGCGCTCCTCTTCGGGGAGGTCTTTACCAAGCTGGAGGAATACTGCCGGCGCCGGCGGGATTTTATCGACGGCACCATCCGCGATTTCGACCGCGAGGTCCAGTTCTACCTGGGTTACCTGGAATTCATCGCGCCGTTGAAGGCCGCCGGACTCGACTTCTGTTACCCCGAGATCTTGGAAGGATCGAGGGAGGTCTATTGCCGGGACGCCTTCGATCTGGCGCTCGCGGCCAAGCTGGTGCCCGAGGGATCGCGGGTGGTGAGCAACGATTTCCACCTCGGTGGCCGGGAGCGCGTCATCGTGGTCACCGGCCCGAACCAGAGTGGGAAGACTACCTTCGCGCGCATGTTCGGCCAGCTGCACTACCTGTGCGGCATCGGCTGTCCCGTGCCGGGCAAAGAGGCGCGGCTTATTCCCTTCGACGCTCTTTTCACGCACTTTGAGCGCGAGGAGGACTTCGATAACCCGCTGGGGAAGCTCGAAGACGACCTGGTGAGGATACGGGAGATCTTCCGGGAGGCCACCTCGCAGAGCGTCATCGTCATCAACGAGATCTTCTCTTCCACCACCCTGCACGACGCCCTCTTTCTGGGCAAGAAGATGATGGAGCAGATCATGCGGCTCGGCGCGGTATGCGTCCTGGTGACCTTCGTCGAGGAGCTAGCGCGGCTGGACGACTCCGTCGTGAGCATGGTAAGCGTGGTGGAGCCGGAGAACCCGGCGCGGCGGACCTTCAGGATAGAGAGGAGGCCCGCCGACGGCCTCGCGTTCGCCGCCGCCATCGCCGCCAAGTACGGCCTCACGTACGACCGCCTCAAGAGGAGGATGGCGCCGTGAAAGTTCACCTCCTGTACAGGGACAGGGACTTCGACCCGCAGGTGGAGCCGTCCCGCCGCCAGGAGGAGGTTATCCTGGACCTCGACCTGGCCACGCTCTTCGAGGCCATGGCGCGGGGCGACGCCTTTCTTTTCGAGGTCTCCAAAAAGGTGCTCCTGGCGAGCCTCGACGATCCCGAGGCCATCGCCTACCGCCAGCGGGTCCTTGAGGACTGCATCACCCACGCGGAGGTGGTGAGGGAGATGTACGCCATCGCGGTGGAGGGCGTGGTCAGGGAGAGGAAGCTCAAGTCCTGGGGGTTTTTCACCAAGCATCCCTCCGGGATCCTCCGCTCTTCCGTGGAGGCCCTCGAGATGTTCATGGGCTTGTTGAAAAGGCTGCGGGTCATCGCCGACGAGCGCGCGGCCGGCTTCCGCTCCGAGGGCATGACCGGCTTCTTCGCCATGCTGGTGAGGGAGCTCGACGACGAGTACCTCCAGAGCGTGGACGGGCACCTGGAAAGGCTCAAGTTCCGCGACGGCATGCTCATCAGCGCGAGGCTCGGCAGGGGCGGCAAAGGAAAAGACTACATGCTCCGCACGCCCGGCGGCAAGCAGAAGCAGGGATTGAAGGAACGGATGGGGATATGGCCCCGCGACTCGTACTCCTTCGACATCCACCCCCGCGATGAAGCCGGCGCGAGGGCGCTGAGGGAGTTGACCGACCGCGGACTCAACCTCGTCGCCGACGCGCTCGCCGCGTCCAAGGATCACATCCTCGCCTTCTTCACCATGCTCCGCCTGGAGTTGGGGTTCTACGTGAGCTGCCTGAACCTCCATGAGCGGCTTGCCGAAAAGGGCGAGCCGACCTGCTTCCCCGTTCCCCGACCCTGGAGCGCTCCCGCGCTGTCCTGCCGCGGCCTTTACGACGTCTGCCTGACGTTGCGGGTGCGGGAAAGGGTGGTGGGCAACGATGTGGAGGCGGACGGAAAGTCGCTGGTGATGATAACCGGGGCCAACTCGGGCGGGAAATCCACCTTCCTGCGCAGCGTGGGCCTCGCCCAGCTGATGATGCAGTGCGGCATGTTCGTGGGGGCGGAGTCGTTTCGCGCCGGCGTGCGCGACCGCGTTTTCACCCATTTCATTCGGGAGGAGGATGCCGCCATGGTGCATGGAAGGCTGGACGAGGAGTTGAGCAGGATGAGCGAGATAGTCGACGAGGCGACGCCACGCAGCATGTTGCTCTTAAACGAGTCCTTCGCGGCGACGAACGAGAGGGAGGGATCGGAGATCGCGCGCCAGGTCGTGCAGGCGCTGCTGGAGTCGGGCATCAGGGTCTTCTACGTCACGCACCTTTACGCCTTGGCGGAGAGCTTTCACCGGCGGGGACAGGACGGGGCGCTCTTTCTGCGCGCCGAGCGGGGCGAGGACGGGAAGCGCACCTACAGGATGATCCCGGGCGAGCCCCTGCCCACGAGCTTCGGCGAGGACATCTTCAGGCGCCTGGGGGGATGGCCGGAGACGAGGACGGAGGGGCGGTCGGCGGCGGGCAGCCGCTACAACCTCGTCCACGACGAGACCACCCACCACCGCCTGGACGTCGCCGACGGCATCATGGAGGAGGAGTGCCGCGACATCCTGCGGGAATTCTTCGAGACCGGGCGCAACGGCGGTAAACCCTCGCCATAGCGCCGTCTTCCCGGCCGCGCCTTCTTTTTCACCGGCAGTCGGGCAAAGATCACCGCTGTCGTTTGACCAAGGGCTCAGCCGCGTGCAGCCGGAGCCGTTCCATGGCAATAACGTTGGTGCGCGGAGAGGTGCCAGAGCGGACGAATGGGGCGGTCTCGAAAACCGTTGAGCCCTTCGCGGGGTTCCGTGGGTTCGAATCCCACCCTCTCCGCCAACTTTCTGCTCTTGCATGCCGGAACGTTTCGTGGCCAGCCGCCATGTTGTGGAATACTGCCCGGCGGTTTTCTGCATGCCCGGCTTGCATGCCGGGCCGTGTTGCGGGAGGCACGGCCTTTTATGGATCACGCAGGCTCTTCCGGCCCTTGGGGCATAAACTGCCAGCGCGGCCCGTAGTTGTGGATGCGCGGCCGGGTGGACTTGAGGGTGGAGGATAACTCCACCGCCAGGGGAGGGAAGGGCCCAGGGTCAGCTCGACCCGGCCGGGCTCGCGGCTGGCGCCGCTCTCTTCCGGGTTGATGTCGGCGCGCTGCGGCCGCAGAAGGCGCTCATTTCCGGTTACGGAACCTGGAGGCATCGAAGGCGGCATCCCCGGCAGCCTGCGGCTCCCCACTCGTCTCCTCTTTGCGGCCGTCGGTCACGAGCGGCGGCGGGAGAGGTTGAAGATCCAGGCGGCGATGAAGAAGAAAGCGGTTGCGTAGAGGAGCAGCACCAGCAGGTCAAGCCACCAGCCGTAGTACCCCGCGAACCCCGTGCCGCGGCGCAATAGGTCGTTGGCGTAGGTGAGGGGGGAGACCGCCGCCAGCCCGCGCGCCCAGGCGGGCATCTCCTCCAGGGTGACGAAGATGCCGCTCATAAAAAGCAGGGGTAGGCGCACGAAGTTGAGCACGGTCATGGCGTTTCCCGGCGCCTCGGTAGGCATGGATCCCACCAGCGTTCCCAGGCAGGAGAAGCACATGCCGCCCGCGAGCAAGGCCAGGATGAGCAGGCCGGGTGAGGTGACGCTGGTTCCATAACCGATGATCCCCACCAGCAATGGGATGACGGAGACCGCCACACCGAAGAAGAACCCGGCCAGGGTCTTGCCGAAGACCATCCAGGTAAGGGAGAGGGGGGCGGAGAGGTAACGGCTGAAGGTTTTGGTCATCCTCTCGAAGGGCATGCCGGCAGGGGCGATGTTCGAAGAGGCGAAGAACACCGAGATACATATCAGCCCGGGTATCCCCTCCTCGATCGGCCCCCTTTTCCCCACGAAGAAGGCCAAGAAGAGGAAGAAGGGAAAGACCAGTCCGAAGAGCAGCACCGGCGGCTTGAGGCAGTAGATGCGTATGTCCTTGCCCGCTATCACCAGGGCGCGGCGGAGCTCTTTGCCCAGCCTCTCCGGGGACAGGGCCTCGGCGATCATCTATCTCCCCCCCGGCTCGTGGACGTTCCTGTCCCGGTGAGCTGAATGAAGACATCCTCCAGGCTCGGACCGGGCGTGTTGATGTAAGATATTGCCAGATACCTTTCTCCCGCGAAGCGGGCGAGCGCGGACACCGCGGCAGAAGGGTCGTCGGTGAGCAGGCGCAGCTTGTCCCCCCGCCGGGAGACCTCCTTGATCCCCGCCAGGGAAGCCACCTCAACCTCCGTTTCCGGGGACATGCGGTCGAAAGACACCTCCACCGCCTGCACCCGGCGTGCGGCGCTCTTGAGGTTTTCCGGGGTGTCGATGGCCACGATCTTGCCGCGGTTGATGATGGCAACGCGGTCGCAGAGGATGTTGGCCTCGTTGAGGTTATGGGTGGTGAGAAATATGGTGATGCCGCTGCGGTTGAGGTCGCGCACCATCTCGCGGATGGAGAGGACGCTCTGCACGTCCAGACCGGTAGTGGGCTCGTCCATAAACAGCACTCTGGGCCGGTTGATAAGGGCCATGGCGATGACCAGCTTACGTCTCATCCCCTGGGAGAACCCCTTGACCTTCACCTTGCGCTTGTCGTGGAGGCCGAAGGCGCGCAGCAACTCCTCCGCTCTTTGCTCCGCCTCTCCGCGGTGCACGCCGTAGAGAGAAGCGGTGAACATGAGGTTGCTCCAGGCCGTGTACTCGGGGTAGGCGTTGGAGACCTCAGGCACGACGTTTATCGCCTCCCTGGCGCGGAAGGGGTCCTTCACCACGTCGTGGCCGAAAACGGAAGCGGAGCCCGCCGTGGGAAGGGACACGCCGGTGAGGATGTTCACCGTGGTGGTCTTGCCTGCCCCGTTGGGTCCGAGGAACCCGAAAAGCTCGCCCGGCTCGACCCGGAAGGAGATGCCGTCAACGGCCGTCATATCGCCGTAGCGTTTGCGCAGTTCCCTTACCTCGATGGCGGAAAAGTCATCGCGCGCGGTTATGCCCGCCACCCCCTTAAGCGGCGAGTCCGAACACAGCACGGGCGAGGCCGGCTCGCAGGGGAAAGCCTCCCGGCCAGCCCCCGGCTAGCCACGCGAGCCTCCCGCGGTGAACCAGTCCAGGAGCTTGCGGGTCCTCTCGATGTGGGACCTCCACTCGGCGAGGGCCTCTCTCCCCTCGTCGGTCAGCGAGTACACCTTGCGGGTCGGGCCTTGGCCGTCGTCGGCGTGCTCGTGGACGGCGAGCCCCTCCCCCTCCAGCCTGGAGAGTATGCGATAGACGGTGGCGGGGCTCATGCCCGACTCGGCGATGCCCAGGTCGGAAAGCTTGCGCAGCAGGGAATACCCGTGTGAGGGCTCCTGGTCCAGCAGGAGCAGTATGGCCGGCAGGATGAAGTGGTGGGGGATATTGCCGCCGCAGCCGCAGGATCTCCGGTTTCCCGCCGCAGAGTCGGCGTGATTCCCCTCGCAGCAGCCATGGCCTAAATCGCTACGCCCGCACATGTGAAACATCTCCTTTACGTAATCTGCAATCTCAAATACTTCTATACTAATAATACTATCAATATGATAATATTCAAAAAATAATGTCTTGTCGAGGATGGCGGGTCAATTTCCCGCATGGTGAAGGGAAAGGAGTTTGACATGAAGGTGTTCGACCTTATGGCCATGGAGGCGCATACCTTCGAGGAGAGGGAGAAGAACGTCATCCATCGCTCACGGGAATTCACGGCGAGGATCATCTCGCTTCCGGCCGGAGGAGTGATACCGCCTTGCGAGATGGCCTCGAACGTCGTCTTCGCCGTCGTCTCGGGGAAAGCGGTGGTGAAGGTGAACGGGGAGGAGGCGGCGCTTGACGAAGGGTGGTGCCTGATCTCGGAGCCGGCGCTGTTCTCCATGCGCAGCGAGGAAGGCGCGAGGATCCTCGGCATCCAGGTGCCCCCAAGGGCATAAAGGCGGGCGATAGGCGTTGCCGAATCGGGCATACGCGGCAAAGAGGGGCGGTTCGCTCAGGCCCTCCCCTCCAGCTCCTCGACCAAGGCCGATACCAGGCGCTTGATCTCGTCCCGCGTGGCGCGCATCATCTCCAGGTCCCCCTTGCCGGGGTCAGGCAGCGGCCATTCCTCCAGGCGGTCGCGCGCCGGGAACACGCTCTTCACGATGCAGCCGAAGGAGATGATGCGCTCGAAATCGTCCAGGCGCTCGAGGTCCAGTGATTTGGGAACGTTGGCGGAGATGTCCAAGCCCTCCTCGGCCAAGGCCTGGACGGCCAAGGGGTTCACCTCTATTCCCGGGAGGGTCCCGGCGCTCTCCGCGCGCCATTCTCGCGCCAGGTGGTTGAATATGGCCTCGGCCATCTGGCTGCGGGCGGCGTTCTCACCGCATACGAACAGCACCTTCTTCTCGCCCATGCTCGACCTCTCTTCTTTACCGCATCCCGTTATACGCTAACGTGGGGCGCCGATCTGTCCCGGCGGACCCCCCGCGTCGAAGGTCCTCTGCAGCCCCGTGGGGCGCTCAGCCTCCTTAACGCAGGGCTTGAGGATCTTGTTGACGAAGGCCAGGGCCTCCTCCCGGTCCTGGTCGGTGATGATCCGCTTCAGCCAGATCAGCTCGTCCTCATCTAGGTTCAAAGACATCCTTCTCACGCGGACCTCCCGTCTCCGCTCGCACCGCCCTTTACGATATTGTACCCGTGATTCCCCCGGGAGTTTCCCACCGCGAGCTTCCAGATGGCGCGGCCTTTGTTTAAAACAGCACCAGCGCCCTTGAGAAACGCGCGATTTTCTCGCCGCCGTGGGGCCCCGCCTCTTCCCCCGCAACCGATTCGGAAGGCGGAGAGCACTCCATACGCAGCGGTGCCAGGTCCGGGAGAGCCATTAAGCGCTTTCCCCTGCTTAGGGCACGATTCCGCTACCGGCACCCGGAGAGGGAGAAGCGGAGGGTCGCCTCGGCCGAAAACCACGATCTAAGCGGACTCAAGCGCTCGCCGGCTTGGAAGCCGTATGCTTGTTAGCCGGAGAGCTGGTCCCGGAACGCTCCTCGCAGCTCCTCGAGGATGCGAGCCGCGTCTTCCGTGGGGGTTCCGGGCATGAGCCCCACCCCGCAGAAATAGGTGTCGTTCACGGGATAGATCATCATGGTCATCTTGGACGACTCCACCATCAGTTTGTCGGGCGCGCCTCCGTCGAGGTTCTGCAGCGACTTCTCCAGGGTTTGGATGATGGCCGTGCATTGCTGGGGAAAATAATTGGCTTCGTCCTGAGGATCGGAGTCCTCGTTGAGGGCGGAAACGCCCTTGCGGTAGTTCACCAACCCGTGGCAGATATAGCCCGGAAGCGCCGCCAAGGCGTCAATGGACCTCTGCATTGCCTCACTTACCTGCATCATACCTCCTTAAGGCTCGCTGCAACGGTGTTCGATCCAGACTGCCGGTAGAATGCTCCGGTTTCCAAGTGGCATACATATTATACAATATTATTAGGGTTATAATGGGAATTAATAATCCCGCTATATGGTTCTCTCTCCCCTCCTCCTCGCATGACCTGCCAGGGAAGGATTATGACGGAAAGACGGCGCGTTTCATGCCCTTTTCCGGACGTCCCATCTGGTTAAGACGTCCGGTCTAGGCCGGACGCCCTCGTGATTGCGATGTTCCGACGGGAACATACGAAGCTCATTGACAAGCACAGGAAGACCCTTATAATCAAAAACAGCGATTAGTACAAACATATATTGGTGAAAGGTTGGAGAGATGGCCGAAGGGCAAGCGCTTAAATGTGCTGCGGATCCCGGAATAGTGGAACTCGCGGAGGGGCTGAAGGTCCTGTCCGACCCAAACCGCCTGCGCATCATCTGCCTGCTCTTCATGGGGGAGCGCTGCGTGTGCGAGGTGGAAAGGGAGCTCGGCATCTCGCAGCAACTGGC
Organism: Candidatus Solincola daggyaiensis; assembly: GCA_015711825.1. Classification (GTDB taxonomy): domain Bacteria; phylum Actinomycetota; class Geothermincolia; order Geothermincolales; family RBG-13-55-18; genus Solincola_B; species Solincola_B daggyaiensis. The sequence goes on along the minus strand of JACVJD010000016.1, from coordinate 13,519 downwards.
CTCACACCACCTCAGCGTGCTCAAAGAAGCCGGTTTTCTGAAGGCGAGGAAGGAGAGGACGTCTTCGTACTATGCGGTGGCGGAGGCGAGACTCGGGGAGCTCACGGAGATATTTCTGCGCTATCTCGGCCACCGGGGCGAAGCCGGAGAAGGACCGGAAGCGGCGTGTTGCGCGCCTGCATCGGTGGCGCGAGCTGGGCAGGGTAGCGAGGCGAACGGGCGAGGAGGGAAAAGAGGATGAAGAAGATAGCCGTTTCCTTCGGCGAGGAGGAACTCATCCGCATCAAGCGCATCCTGACCGACGAGGACCGGGACGAAGCGCTGGCCTTCATCCGCGACGTGCTGGAGAAAAAGGTGAAGGAAGCGGACCTTCCCCACTGCGTGCCTGTGTTCGAGGAATCGTACCACCCCAATCAGGGCGAGATCGTCACGGGGAAGAAGAGCGCCGGAGGTTGATCGCCGGACCACGTGAGCCGGGAGGAAGCCGAGAAACGAAAGCAGGTAAAGAGAGATGCTTATCAACCACTACGAGCTGGAGATGTTCTCGCCCCCATGCGACCCGGGGTCTCCCATCTGGGTGGCCATAGTCAAGACGGACGTGGACCTCGCGCCGGTGATGCCCTACGTCAACGCCGCGGTGAAGAACGGTTTTTACCAGCCCAAGGCACCCGCGCTGGTGTGGGGAGACGGCGTGTACAAGTATTCGCTGCAGCGTAATGCCATCAACATAAAACCCCTGAAAGACCGCAAGCACGCTGAGAGGACGGCGAAAAAGGCGGTGGATTTCATAAACGACATCTGGGAGAAAAGGGAACAGATCACGCCCGACCATACCACGAGGGTACCGCCGAAGCTCCTGGACATCCTGCGCTTCCTGCCCCGCACCAACTGCGGCAGGTGCGGCATGGCTTCCTGCATGGCCTTCGCCGCGAAGGTCGTGGAGGGCGAGAAGGAGATCGAGGATTGCCCTCCCCTGCTCGAGGAGGGAATGGAGGAAAAGCTGGAGAAACTGCGCGAACTCGGTCTGTAAGGGCCGGGTAAGAGAAAAAGTCGGAGCCTTAACAAAAGCGAGGTGAGAGAGATGGAGATCAAGGTACTGGGACCGGGGTGCAAGAAGTGCAAGGCCACCAAGGAGGCCATCCGGCAGGTGGTGGAGGAGCTGGGTCTGGATATCCAGGTGGACGAGGTCACGGAGATGGGCGAGATCATGAAGTACAACGTCCTCACCACCCCCGGCGTGGTCATCGACGGCAAGGTGGTCTCCAAGGGAAAGGTGCCGGACAAAAAGGAGATCCGGAGCTGGTTGCAGTCCTGACCTGCCCGGGAACGGGGCAGGCGGGAGACCGGAGCACGGCGGAGCGGGAGCGTGGCGATCCGGGAACACGAGACTGGGCGCGAGCCTGAGAAACGATTTTTTCGGCGTCCGGTTCAAGCCGTTCCCGGACCATGCGGGAGGGTATAGGCGGCGGCGTCCGTACCGGCGGAAAAGGCATATTCCCGCTTTTCGGGACAGCGGTGCGGAGGGAAGATACGCGGCATCGCAACGGGATAGGGGTTGCAGGAAGTAAATAGCATAAACGGGAAGTGATGAAAATGACCTTCGGCGGACTGATGATGGAGGGCTTGCGCACCCTGGTAGATTACGTGGCCCAGCATACGCTCTTCTGCCTCATCCCGGCCTTCTTCATCGCCGGGGCCATCACCGCGTTCCTGAACACGGCGGCGGTGATGCGTTACTTCGGGCCGAAGACCAACAAGGGCCTGGCCTACTCGGTGGCCTCGGTGTCCGGCGCCATCCTCGCCGTCTGCTCCTGCACCGTGCTCCCCCTTTTCACCGGCATCCGCGAGAAGGGGGCGGGCCTGGGGCCGGCCATCGCCTTCCTCTATTCCTCCCCGGCCATCAACATCCTGGCCATGACCTATTCCATGAACCTGCTGGGATACGACCTGGGGATCGCCCGTATCGTGGGCGCGGTGGGATTCGCCTTCGTCATCGGCCTCATCATGGCCGCCGTCTTCCACAAGCAGGAAGCCGCCAGGGTCAAATCGGCCGAGGACGCCGAGGCCTTCGCCTACGACGACGGCAGGGTGAGGCCGGGCTACCAGAACCTCATCTATTTCGGAGCCATGATCGCCATCCTGGTTTACGGCACGGCGAAGATGCCCACCATCATCAAATACGCGGGGGAGATACTCCTCGTCGCCCTGGTCATCTACATCGTGAAGCGCTGGTTCACGCGCGAGGAGATAAAGACCTGGTTCTCCGAGACCTGGCGCATGGTGAAGATGATCCTGCCCGTGCTGCTGGTCGGGGTCTTCCTGGTGGGCGTGGTCAAGGAGCTTATCCCCTCGGACGTGATCGCCCGCTACGTGGGCGGCAACACCATCGGCGGGAACGCCATCGCCTCCGTGTCCGGCGCCCTGATGTACTTCGCCACCCTCACCGAGGTGCCCATCGTCAAGGGCCTCCTGGAGTTGGGCATGGGCAGAGGGCCCGCCCTGGCCCTGATGCTCGCGGGGCCGGCGCTGTCCCTGCCCAGCATGATCGTGCTCATCCGCATCATGGGCTTCAAGAAAGCCGGCACATATATCCTGCTGGTGTGCGTCTTCGCCATGCTCACGGGATACGTCTTCGGGATGTTCGCAAAGTAGGAAAAGGTTGTAGGAACGGAAGAGAAAAGGAGGAAGAGATGGCGGAGTTCAAGGTTGTCATCGCCACTTGTTACGGCGCCGCCAACACCGGGCAACTGGCCGGGGCGGTGGCCACGGAACTGGTGAACGAGAACGAGGACTACCACCTGGTATGCCTGCCCGCGGTGGCCATCGACAAGGACACCGGCCTGGGCAAGATCGCGGGGGCGGAGCTCTTCGTGATCATCGAGGGCTGCCCGGTGATGTGCTGCTCCAAGATCGTGGAGGAACACTCCGGCCGCAAGCCGGACATCCGGGTGGAGATGGTGGAGGATTACGGGGTGAAGAAGGCCCCGGTGCTCACCTACGACGAGGCGGAGAAGGACAGGATCAAAGCGGACGTCAAGCGCCGCATCGAGGAAGCCCTGGCGGCAAAGCAGGAATAGGAGTCGCGGGCCGGGGCGGGAGAGGACTGGAAATGGCCATCGTTTTCGTGAAGGGCGGGCAATGCGGCAAGGAGACGGTGATCACCGCCCGCAAGAGCGGCCGGACCACCGTGTCCCTGCAGTTCGAGACCTCCTGCGAGCACATCGCGGGGCTGGCGGAGGCGCTCAATGAGGTCAACCCCGGCAGCGAGATGACCCTGCCCATGCGGGACACGGCGGTGTACCGCGCCGCCTCGGAGCACTGCTGCCGCAACTCCTGCATCGTGCCCGCGGCGACCCTCAAGGCGGTGGAGGTGGCGGCGGGCCTCTTCGAGCCCGAGGACGCCTGCGTCAACTTCCTGGAAGACGCCCTGTGACGGGGCCGACGGACCGGGAAAGGAAGGGGAAAGTCGCGTGGACCTGACCACCGAGGTCATCCTGGCACTTACCGGCGTGCTGTTGCTGCTGAGCGTGGTCAAGGATCGCAGGAAGACGGCGGCCGCGCTTCGCGTGGCCTATAAGGGGTTTTTAAGGCTTCTGCCCAGCATCCTGGCCATTATTCTGGTGGTGGGACTGATAATCGGCTTCGTCCCCCCCAGGTGGATCGCGCGGGTGATCGGCCAGAACAGCGGCGCGCTGGGGGTGGCCATCGCCTCGCTCCTGGGGGCGGTGCTCTTCATACCGGTGATCATCGCCTTTCCCCTGGCCAGGTCCATGCTGGACATGGGGGCGGGGATCATGGCCACCGCGGCCTTCATCACCACCCTGACCATGGTGGGTTTCGTGTTCCTCCCCCTGGAGATCAAGGAGCTGGGAAAGAGATTCGCCATCGCCAGGAACGCCTTGAGTTTTGCCGCCGCCATAGCCATCGCAGTGGTGATTGGGGTGATCATAAGGTGAGCGGGAACGGCAACGCCGAGGCCGACGGAAATAAGCGGAGTCTGAGAAAGAGGATGCGGTGGGATTACGCCGCGCTCTTCCTCCTCGCGCCCGTCTTCGTGGCCGTGGTGATCGCGTTTCCCGATAAGGGCGGTCAAGCACGGCACGTGGCCTGGGAGTATTTCAAGGAGATGGCCATAATCCTCCCCGCGGTGTTCATCATCATGGGCCTGGTGAGCGTATGGGTGGAAAGGGAGTTCATCGTCAGGTTTCTCGGTGAGGGATCAGGGGTCAAGGGGGTCATCCTTTCGTTCATCCTGGGGAGCATCCCCATGGGACCGCTCTACGTGGCCTTCCCGCTGGCGGCGGTGCTGCTGAAAAAGGGCGCCAAGGTCGCGAACATCATCATCTTCCTTTCCGCCTGGGCTTGCATCAAGCTCCCCGCGGAGCTTATGGAGTTCCAGTTCCTGGGCTGGAAGTTCACGCTCGTGCGCTATCTGACCACCCTGGTGGTGGTGGTGGCCTTAAGCGAGGTTATAGGAAGGGTTTTCTTCAAGCACGGCTATGAGGCTCCTGACGAAGCCATTGAAGCGGCAGACGGTTGATATTTTGGAGATAGGAAGATGTCGGGGTTGGAGGTTAAAGCGAACTTGATAAAGGAGATACTGGGGATGTCCACCAGCCCGGTGGCGGTGAAGTTCCACGAGGAATTCGTCCGCCTGCCGGGATACGACCTGCCGGAGAAGCGGCGATACTGCCAGGTGCTCATGGAGGCGAGGGAGGGCAAGCATGTTCTGCTTACTCCCGAGAACATCGCGTGCCCGGCCGCCGCGTGGGCCCTGGGGTTCGATGATCCCCCGCCTCGCCTAACCAGCGGGGAGATGCCGGCGGCGATGGGGATATTCGGCAACCCGGAAGCGGTGCAGCACACCTTCTCCACCATGCAGCGCCTGGAGATGGGCCGGTACAAGATGGTGTCCGTATGCCCCTTGGGGGAGGCGGAACACCAGCCCGACGTGGTGGTGGTGGAGTCCCTGGCCGAGCACCTGATGTGGATCGCGCTGGCCCACGTGTTCAAGACCGGGGGCAGGCTGCATTTCGACACCGCGGTGCTCCAGGCCACCTGCGTGGACGTGACCATCACTCCCTTTGTGCAGCAGCGCATGAACATGTCCATAGGCTGCTACGGTTGCCGCGAGGCCACCGACCTGGCGGAGGGAGAATGCGTGCTCGGTTTCCCGGCGAAATACCTTGACGATATCGTGGATTCCCTCGCGTCCCTGCGGGAAAAGGCCATGCCGCGCGTGAGGGGGAAAAACGTCTATCAAGCGCTGCTCGAGCGCAGCGAGGATTGAGGCGGGCCTTGCGGTGAAGGCGAAAACCGCGCTCCGGAGCCCATGTTTTCATGCCGGGAAGGCGGTTGCGGTCGGGGCATCCGCCGGTCGAGCCGTATAGGAGGGATCATGTTCGAGAAGGTTCTCTTCGCGGTGGATTTTTCGCCGTACACCGAGAGGCTTTTAAACTGCGTCGAGGAGTTGATCCAGGCGGGGATGAAGGAATTGACACTGCTCTACGTGGTAGATGCCAGGCACGCCGAGATGGCCGAGGGCATGTTGAGAAGCTATGCCCATAAAGAACTCGAACGCCTGGTCCGTTCCATCGAGGTAGGGGGATTGAGGGTCAGCGAGAAGATCGAGGTCGGGCCCCCCGCGAAGGAGATCCTGCGCGTGGCGGAAGAGGACGGCGCCTCCCTTATCTACCTCGGCGGACACGGGGCGGGGTTCTTTGAGCGCTTGATCACCGGGAGCGTCACCAGCAAAGTGCTCAAGCTGGCCGACCGGCCGGTTATGGTGCACAAGTGCAGGATCCACGAGAAGGACAAGGGGTTTGGCTGCGAGGCGGTCTGCGAGCTGCTCTTCGAGAAGGTGCTCATCGCCACCGATTTCTCCACCTACGCGGAGAGCGTCCGTCCCCTGCTTGAGGAGATGATCACCACCTGTTGCGACGACGTGACCCTCCTGCACGTGCAACAGGAGGGCGACGAATGGGCGGGCGCCCTGGAGACGATGGCCGGGGAAGAGAGGGCCGAGCGCAGGATGGAGAAGCTGCGCGAGCTCGCCTCCTGCCTGGAGCCCCGCTGCAGCATGGTCGAAACCCGGCTGGAGGAGGGGAGCCCGGTCGCGACCATCATAAGGGTAGCGGGGGAGATCGGCGCCTCCCTCATCGTGGTGGGGGCGCTGGGGCACCGTCGCCTGCCGGAGAGATTGATCGGCGGGGTGGCGGAGGGCGTGGTCAGCCACAGCGAGGTCCCGGTCCTGGTGTTGAGGGCAAGGCCGTAGTCTCCCATGATCCATAAGACCCCGGTATCCTCCTGCCGCCGCTGATATTTAAGTAAAGAACGCAGCGAGCCTGGCTTCGGCGTCTCTGTCGGTCTGATTTTTTAGCCGAAAGCGTTGCAATATTTGGCTCTTATGTATTAATTATGGTAGCCCGGGGAACCGACCTGCGGGTATCGGCCATACGGCTTGCATGCATCTATCTCATTGAGGGGCTGCGGGGCCCCTGGAAACCTCAGGCCCGGATCATGATCAGCAGCATCTTGAAGCGCTCGACGGCGTGCAGGGAATGGGGCACATCGGCCGGCATGATCACCATCTCTCCCCTTGCCAGGTGCAGTGGTTCCCCTGCGATCCTCACCTCCGCCTCGCCGTCCAGCACCAGCACCGTGGCGTCAAAGGGGGCGGTATGCTCGCTCAAACCTTGACCCTTGTCGAACGCGAAGGCCGTCACCGAGCCTTTCTCCCCGCCCACTACCTCCCGGCTTACCACCGCGCCATCCTGGTATTCCACCATGGCGGCCGCCGCAAGCTTACGACCCTTCAGGGACGCCCCACTCTCCTTCATCGCACAACCCTCCGGATTAGAGACGTTCGTTCCGACTCCGCTCGAACTTGAATCGTAAAAGGTCTATATAAAGGTAAAGGCAGGCCTTACCTGACGGCTTCCAGAAAAGAGCCGCCGTGCGCTTTCGCTTTGTCGCTGAGGGAATACATGTTCCAGCGACCCTGTTTTCTCGCTTTTATATAACCGGCGTTCTGCAGCAGGAAGAGGTGGTGGGAAACGGTGGATTGCGGTTTTCCCAAGGCATCGACGATATCGCAGACGCAAAGCTCCCCCGCCTGCAGGTATGCTAGTATCTTCAGCCGTGTTTCGTCCGACAGCATCTTATGTATCTCCGCCGCTTCCGCTATCGCCCGCTCGTCGATCTCGGGAAGCTCCAGGCGCTTGCCGGCGGGGCATGTCTCGCCGCCGTGCGCTAAAGCGATTTTCCACGATGAGCTTGACGGCTTTGCTTTCATATCCCTGATCACAAATCTTGACAACGCGCTATTACGCAAATAATATAACCATATATCTAAATATGTCAATATGATATTGCGAGCAAAGGAGGAGCAGTTGAGCAGTAAAAACACGGGAGACCGCAAGCCCGCCTCCGCGCAGAGCGTCAACGGCGCCTCAGGCCCGGCTGCTTCCGAGGCGGCCTGCGAGGCGGGCGCGGGAGAGAAGAAGCACATGAGCATCTTCGACCGCTACCTCTCCATCTGGGTGATAATATGCATCGTCATCGGCACCCTCATCGGCTATTTCATCCCGGCGACGGCCGACGCCCTCGAAAAGGCCACCTACGCCCAGGTCTCCCTGCCCATCGCCGTGCTCATCTGGCTGATGATCTACCCCATGATGCTCAAGATCGACTTCGCGAGCATCCTGCAGGCGGGGAAAAAGCCCAAGGGGGTCGTGGTGACCACGGTATCCAACTGGCTGGTGAAGCCGTTCACCATGTATCTATTCGCAAGCCTCTTCTTACTGTTCGTATTCCGCGCCTGGATCCCCCACGACCTGGGCAAGGAATACGTGGCCGGGGCCATCCTGCTGGGGGCCGCACCCTGCACGGCCATGGTCTTCGTCTGGAGCTACCTGGCCGACGGAGACCCCGCCTACACCCTCATCCAGGTGGCCATCAACGACACCATCATCCTCTTCGCCTACGCTCCCATCGTGGTGTTCCTCATGGGGGTATCCGGCATAAAGATCCCCTGGGACACGGTCATCCTCTCGGTGGTGCTCTTCGTGGTCATCCCGCTCACCTTCGGCTACGTGTCCCGCAAGCAGCTCATCAAGCGCAAGGGGCTCGACTGGTTCGAGAACGTGTTCCTGAAGAAGCTGAGCAACGTCACCGTAGTGAGCCTGCTCATCACCCTGATCATCCTCTTCATCTACCAGGGCAAGACCATCATCGAGAACCCGGTGCACATCATCCTTATCGCCATCCCCCTGACCATCCAGACTTACTTCATCTTCGCCTTCAGCTACGGCTGGGCCTGGCTGTGGCGGATCAACTTCGAGGTGGCGGCCCCGGCCGGTTTCGTGGCCGCCTCCAACTTCTTCGAGCTGGCGGTGGCGGTGGCGGTATCCCTCTTCGGTCTGAAGTCGGGCGCCGCCCTGGCCACGGTGGTGGGGGTGCTGGAGGAGGTGCCCATCATGCTCTCCCTGGTGTGGATAGCCAAGAGGACCAAGGGGTGGATAGACCGGCGCCATGCCGGGGTGCCGGCGGAGGCCGGGCCGCAGGAGGAGGCGGCCTGAGCAGAGGTGTTCAATGCATGGATCGAATAAAGAGGCGGAGGAAAATATGAAGACGGTGAAAGTCTATGATCCCCCCATGTGTTGCTCAACGGGCGTCTGCGGGCCGAGCGTGGACCCGGAGCTGGCGAGGTTCGCCGCGGACCTGAAGTGGCTCGAAAAGCGGGGCGTGGCGGTCGAGAGGTTCAACCCCGCCCAGACGCCCGTCGCGTTCGCCGAAGACGACTTGGTCCGCTCCTTGCTTACGGAAAAGGGCCAGGAGGCCTTGCCCCTGGTGGTGGTGGACGGCGAAGTGGTGGCCAGCGGCGCCTACCCGTCGCGGGTAGAGCTGGCTGCCTGCCTGGGCCTGGACGCGGTGGGGGAGAGCCTGTTCACGCCGGCGGTGGCCGAGCTGGTGGCCATCGGGGCCGCGATCGCGTCCAACTGCGAGCCGTGCTTCAAGCACCATTTCAGCCAGGCACGGAAGATGGGAGTTTCCAAGGAGGATATGTTCCGCGCCGTGGAGCTGGCGCAGATGGTGAAGGACAGCCCGGCCCGCCACATGCTGGCGCTCGCCGAAAGGTATCTCGGCGAGAGGGAGGGTGTGGAGGCATCTTCATGCTGCGGCCCGTCCGCATCCGGGCCTTCCGGCGCCGACGGAGCGCAGGGCGGATGCTGCTGAGAGGAAAGGAGAGAGGCCATGGAAGAATACCCGCTGTTGTCCAAGGATAATCTGCCGGCTTATCTAAAGGTGATGTCGTCATGGTGCGCCCTGTCCGTGGCCATAGCGGCGGTCCTTAGACGCATAAGCGGCGGCTCGGTCTCCCGGCGCACCGGCATGGCGTTCTCGGGGGCGGCGGTCATGCTGGGGATGATGATAATGTTTACCGCCTCCGCGCTTAACCTGCGCAAGCTCCGTCCGGGTTTCCAGCGCCTGGCAAAGGGAGAGAAGGAACCGGATATTCCGAAGGTGTGGTGCCCCGTGTTGACCATGGCGACGCGGTCCGCCGTGGAGTTGTGCGAGCGAGTGTCCGGGGAAAGCGCGGCAGGGACGGAGGGCAGCCTGTAAGCGCCCACGCGGGCTCAAGGACCGGACCGGGCGCAACGGCTTGCCGGTGCCCGGCTTACTAGGGAGGTAAGGGTAATGTTGAGTCGCCTGTTGATAGCAACCGACCTTTCCCCCGCGTCCTACGCCGTGGCGAGCTGTCTGGGCGGGATGAAGGCGTACGGGGCGAAACACTGTCTGCTGGTGATGTGCGTAAGCATGCAGGAGGCGACCGCGGCCGCCTTGTCCTATTCGACCGATGCCCTTGAAGGCGTACTGGAGGAGCAGAAGACCCTGCTTGAGAGGCAGGGGTTCTCGGTGGAGACGAAGGTCGTAACGGGCTCCGCGAAGGCGGAGATCAACCGCATCGCCGCGGAGGAGGGCTTCGACCTCATCGTGGTCGGCTCTCAAGGCCACTCGTTGGTGAGCGGGGCGATACTGGGCGGCGTGGCCTACGGCGTCATCAACAGCGCGAAAAGGCCGGTGCTCGTCATCCCCATCCGCAAGAAGCCGGGAGAGGAAAACGCCTGCACCAACGAGTGCCTGCCGGTCGAGCGATGCGATTTCACCCGGCACGTCCTGTTCGCCACGGATTTTTCCGAGAACGCGGATCACGCCTTTTCCTTGGTGGAAAAGATGGCGCAGGGGGGAGCGCGCAGGATAACCCTCCTCCACGTTATGGACAGCGCGCACGTCGACCATCCCGTGGAGAGGGAACTGGCCGACAGGCGCCTCGAGAGCATGGAAAAGATCCTACGTGACGGCGGAGACGTGAGGGTGGATATGAGGATAGCCTTCGGCTCTCCTTTCCAGGAGATAATCCGCACCGTAAAGGAGGAGGACGTGCATCTCGTGGTCATGGGAAGCCAGGGGCGCGGCTTTATCAAGGAGATGTTCCTGGGAAGCGTGAGCCACAGCGTGGCGCGGTCTTCCGACGCCCCGGTGCTGCTGGTCCCGTACGTCCGTTGAGCGGGCACTAGATCCGGGGCTTTAAAGAAGGGAGCCGGTCATGGCCGGAGACATGCATTCGCAATTCATCGATGCCATGGAAGCGTTATCGCCGGGCTTCCGCGAACCCCGTTCTTCGCCGTCATGTTTACAGTACGCCCCAGTTGGGGAACAAGCAGGGTTATCGCCGCACTTCCATGGCGCTTGTTCTTCGCCGGCGTGAGCGGCGCCGGAAAGAGCTCGCCGGAAAGCGCTGCGGCAGCCGCGTTTGCGGATAGAGACGGTAAAGTGTTGCCGGTCAGCAACGGTCCCGCATCGCTTCGACGCGCAAAAGCGCACCCGAAGGCTCAGTGCCCGATCAATTCCCGCAGTGCGCGTTCCTTTTTGTCAAGAAGCTGGCTTATGTATTCGTCGGCCGCGTCGATGACGCTGCAGACCTTGGGGTCCTCGATCCAGTATAGAATCCGCGTTCCGTCCCTACGAGAACCCAGTATGCCGGCAGCCTTCAACACCGCGAGATGTTGCGACACGTTGGACTGCTCGGAATGGAGCAAGGGGGCGATGTCGCAGACGCACATCTCACCGCGATCACACAACAATTCCAAGATCTGCAATCTCTTGAGGTTGGACAGCGCTTTGAACAGTTCCTCGCGGTACTCGATGAGGCTTTCTGGGGCTTTCATGACCTGCTCCTTATCTGCTGCTTAATGTTACGCCCAAGCCTGCTTTTTCTTGGCAGTTCTAGTATATAAATTGATATTTATGAAAGAATAACCGAATCTTCCTTAAAAGTCTATATCTATATCCATATACATGCGGGATAGTTTTTACCAAGACTTGTCCCCCTCCGATGTCCCCAAAACGGGGGGATAAACGTAGATGACCCTACCCGCTGGAGAGCCTCGGTCTTATCCGCCGTTACTGGGGATCCTCAACCACACATAGTTTGATAGGTGAAGTTGACACGAGAGCGTTTATATATAAGAATTACGGCGGTATTTATTAGAATTTCATAAAATAAGCATAGCCTGGAAAAAGCATGCTCTCTGAAAAAGGCCAGCAGATGGATTTTCTCCCAGCAGAGGAATCATCCATAGTTCGAATCATGGTCAGGAGCAGTTCAACGTGCCAAGAAAGGAGGGGCCATGAGCAAGGCTGTCCTGGTCGACCCGTCCAAGTGCATCAACTGTAAGGCTTGCCAAGTAGCCTGCAAGCACTGGAACGAGACGGGTTACGAAGACCTGGAAAAGGTCGAAGCTTATGCCGACCTGAACATCCCGCCGGCCATCACCCCCAAAACCTGGATGAGGGTGGCGGTCAAGGAGATCGATGACGGCGACAGGCCGGTTTATCGATTCACCAAGACGCAGTGCATGCACTGTGAGGACGCGGCATGCGTCAAGGCCTGCCCCACGGGAGCCACCCACAAGGACGACGAAGGGTACACGGTTTTCGATGCCAAGAAGTGCATCGGGTGCAACTACTGCGTGAGCGCCTGTCCCTTCCAGGCCTGCAAGTACGATGAGGAGAAGAAGGAGATCTTCCGCTGCATTTTCTGCCCGGACCGCAGGGCTGCGGGCATCGCCACCGCCTGCTCCACCCACTGCCCCACGGGGTGCCTTACCTACGGGGATCGTGACGACATGATCAAAGCTGCGGAGGCCAAGCTTGCCGAGTACAAAAAGGATTATCCCAACGCCTGTATCTACGGCAAGGAAGAGGTCGGGGGAATGCACTACATCTACGTTTTGCAGGACAAGCCCTCCACCTACGGCCTGCCGGACAAGCCCACGGTGCCGGCGGGAGTCGCCGTCTGGAACGCGCTGGTAAAGCCCGGTGGCGGCATTGCCGCCGCCGCCGTGGTAATAGGCGTCGGGACGGCCGCCGCCATCAACGCGCGCCATCGCCGTATGGAAAAACTGCAAAAAGAGAAGAGCGCGGCGGGGGGTGAGTGAGATGGCGGAGGCAAAGACCTTCAAGGGAGGCATCCATCCCCCCTACCAAAAGGAGCTGGCCTCGGGCAAGGCCATCAAGAGAGCGCCGGTGCCCGCGGAGGTGGTCATCCCCCTCTCCCAGCACATCGGGGCCCCCAACGAGCCCCTGGTCAAGGAGGGCGACCGCGTGGAGCCGGGCCAGAAGATCGGGGCAAGCGAGGCCTTCGTCTCCGCCCCCGTGCACTCCTCGGTGGCGGGGACGGTGAAGGAGATCGCCGAGCTGCCCAACTTCACCGGCGCCAAGGTCAAAAGCGTGGTCATCGCGGCCGACCCCTCCCAGCCGGAGTTTGAGAAGAAGCCCGGCAAGGACCTCGCCTCCCTCAGCGCGGAGGAGATCCGGGACATCGCCCGCGAGGCGGGGCTGGTGGGCATGGGGGGAGCCGCCTTCCCCACCCACGTCAAGCTCACTCCCCCCGCGGACAAGCCCGTGGACACGGTGATCATCAACGCCTGCGAGTGCGAGCCCTTCCTCACCTGCGACCACCGGCTGATGCTCGAGCGCACCGAGGACTTGATCGCCGGCGCCCGCCTACTCAAGACCGCGGTGGGGGCGGGCAAGGTGATCTTCGGGGTGGAGGCCAACAAGATGGACGCCGCCGACGCCCTGCGCGCCAAAGCGGGCGGGCTTTCCGACGTGGAGGTGGAGATACTGGAGGTGAAGTACCCGGAGGGGGCGGAGAAGATGCTCATCTTCGCCCTCACGGGAAGGAAGGTCCCCCCCGGAAAGCTCCCCTCAGAGGTGGGCTGCCTGGTGCAGAACGTGGGCACCGCGGTGGCGCTGTTCGAGGCGGCGGCCTGGGGCAAGCCCCTCTATGAGCGGGTGCTCACGGTCACCGGCCCCGGGGTGCGCGAGCCCTCCAACCTGCTTTGCGCCATCGGCACCCCCATCTCCGCCCTCATAGACGCCTGCGGGGGCCTGGTGGGCAACCCCGCCAAGCTGATCATGGGCGGCCCCATGACCGGCTGGGCGCAGTCGG
>JACVJD010000015.1 GCA_015711825.1 Candidatus Solincola daggyaiensis | reverse complement strand
GCATAAGCCGGCATAAACCTAATCAACTGACACCTTAATCTGCTTGCGGGCGATGACCCACATCTCATGTCGCATAAGCCGGCATAAACCTAATCAACTGACACGGGTGGAACCGCCGGAGATGGTGGCTTCCGTGCCGTCGCATAAGCCGGCATAAACCTAATCAACTGACACACCATATCCCTACCATTGCCGGGCTTGAATATCTGGTCGCATAAGCCGGCATAAACCTAATCAACTGACACATGTACGTCCATGTGCCCTCTCTGGCTATCTTGGTACGTCGCATAAGCCGGCATAAACCTAATCAACTGACACCTCCAATACGAGAACGCGGAGATGCCCAACCTGCGTCGCATAAGCCGGCATAAACCTAATCAACTGACACTTGAGTGTCGATTGGAATTTGAGGAATCCGTTGTCGTCGCATAAGCCGGCATAAACCTAATCAACTGACACACGATGGGCACGACATAGATGTTCACGGCATAGTGTCGCATAAGCCGGCATAAACCTAATCAACTGACACAGAGCGAGGCCCAGGGTTATCAGCCCTGAGCCCGCGTCGCATAAGCCGGCATAAACCTAATCAACTGACACAACACAGAGGGCCATCGCGCGGCTTCCCCCACCCCCGTCGCATAAGCCGGCATAAACCTAATCAACTGACACAGCTCGATGAGATTGAGGCAATCCTCGAAGGCCGCGTCGCATAAGCCGGCATAAACCTAATCAACTGACACTTCCCTAGCTCATTCACCACGTAATCAGCGACTAGGTCGCATAAGCCGGCATAAACCTAATCAACTGACACGGGAGTAAACTCACACCATCACCCCCCTTTCCCCTAGTCGTCGCATAAGCCGGCATAAACCTAATCAACTGACACTGCCCGAGGCTTCAGCTCGCGCACCATGCGCAAAAAGTCGCATAAGCCGGCATAAACCTGATCAACTGACACAAATACTGGCAGTATTATATTAGATTATCTTTTTGGGTCGCATAAGCCGGCATAAACCTGATCAACTGACACACCGAGCGCAAGAGCTCGTCAACAGGCAGCTCCTCGTCGCATAAGCCGGCATAAACCTGATCAACTGACACGCGTCGATATAACGATAGGTAATATAATAGGTCGCGGTCGCATAAGCCGGCATAAACCTGATCAACTGACACTTCTTGGGCGCGTCTTAGAAAAGGTGGAGCCCTAGTCGCATAAGCCGGCATAAACCTGATCAACTGACACGCCAGGAAACTCATTTGTCCAAACATCGGGGAAATGAGTCGCATAAGCCGGCATAAACCTAATAGACTAGACCACTGCTTTTGTCACCATTCTTCATTAAACTGGTATTGCGTATTTCGGCATAAGGGTAATTGACTGACACCAATCTCCTGAGCGGAGACAAGTTCTTTCTCGCTCTTTTCCAAAAACCCCATGCAACATTCTCTAAACAAATGAGAGCTAACCCTACCTCAGCATGCACCTCATGATGCGGGGCATCATCTCGGGCATGATCCTCTCCATCACCTTGGGGAGGATGTCCGGCATGAGCTCGCGCATGGATTCGGACATGGTGAGCATCTTGGCCTCCATGAGGGGCATCATGCGCGGGAGCATCCAGGGCATCATGACGGGCAGCATCCTGGGCATCAGCGGGGGCATGGCGCGGTCCGCCGCGGCGAACACCGCCTTCTTCAGGGGCCCCGGCAGCTTCTTGCCCAGGCGCATGGTCCTTCCCAGCAGGGGAGAGACGGAATCCAGGAATTCCCACATGAAGTCGGCCATGCCCTGGGGGGTCATGAGCTGGATCATGACGTCGAACACCGCCCAGGAATCCTGCACCTTGGGGTCGGGGTCCTCCAGCTCCTCGCCCAGGGCCTCGGCGACCACCGCCGCGAAGTCCAGCACCTTGAGGCCGTTCCCCTCCGCCGCGTTCCACACCCGCAGCTGGAACTCGCAGCAGGGGCAGGTGGTGACGATGGCCTCGGCGCCGGCGGCGCGGGCCTCCTCCAGGCGCTGGTGGGCGATGCGCCCCGAGGTGGGGCGGGTCTCCCCGATCAAGGTGAGCACGCTGCCGCAGCACAGCCCGTCCTCGCGGTTGTGCTCCATCTCCACGAGCTCCAGGCCGGGGATGGCCTCTAGCACCCGGCGGGGCTCCTCGTAGATGCCGCCGTGGCGCCCGATATGGCAGGGGTCGTGCCAGGTGACCTTCATGGGCACCTCGCGCTTGAACGGGAGCTTGCCCTCACTCACCAGCTCCGCCGCCAGCTCGGAGATGTGTTTGACCTCCACGTCCCACTCCAGGCCCAGCTTCTCGGCCCATTCCTCGTAGTGATGGGCCAGGGTGACCCAGCAGCCGGGGCAGGATGCATAAATGGTCTTCACCCCTCGCTCCTTTATGTTGCGGATGTTCTTGCGCACCGCTTTTTCGAAGACGTCCCACTTGCCGCTCATGAAGAAGGGCACGCCGCAGCAGGTCTCGTCCTTGCCCAGGTAGGCGAAGTCGATGCCCGCCTCCTTGAGGATACGCGCCGACCCGCGGGCGATGTCCCGCTCCACGTAGGAGGCGGTGCACCCCGCCCAGAAGAGCACGGGCGAGCTTTCGGCGGGCGTGATGTCCTCCGGCAGCCAGGCGTCGCGGTCCTGGGCGAAGCCGGCCCAGATGTTGTTCTCAAGGTCGTAGGAGGCGCCCATCATCTCGAAGGGCGGGAAGGTGTTGAACTTCCCCTTGGCGATGAGCTCGCCGCGCATCTCCCCCCACACCGACTCGACGGGCAGGTCGGTCTGGCAGGCGAGGTCGCACTTCTTGCAGGTGGTGCAGAGGAGGAAGGTGTCGGACATCTCCTCGCTGAAGGGGACCTCTCCCTTGGCGTAGCCGCGCAGGAACTGCATCTTGCCGCGGGGGGAGGCGCTCTCCCAGCCTCGCCCCGCGTAGAGGGTGCATCCCTCCTTGCAGTAGCCGCACCGGGCGCAGGTGAAGGCGGCCTCCTCCACCCTCTCCGGCAGGCGGCGGCGCATGACGCGCACGCGCGGAGCCAGCTTGCGGGCGGGAGCCGCCAGGGGGAGGGTTAGCTCCGCCGCGGCCATCATGGCGCGCAGGGCGCGCAAGCGAGGGGAGGCGGCGCAGGTATCCACGAGCTTGCCGGGGTTGAGGAGGCATGCGGGGTCCACCTCCCCTTTGGCCTGCCGCAGCTTACGCCACGCCGCCATGCCCATGCTCTTAGCGCCTTTGTCAACGAAATAAAGACCGGTGCCGTAGGGGGCGCCGCCGTATTTTTCCGCCCGCCGCAGGAACTCCAAGGAGGCGGTGAAGTCGGTGGTGAAATGGGCGGCGCGGGAATCGCTGGGAATAAAACCCAGGAACACCGACATGCCCTCTCCCCCCACCACCACCTCCAGGGCCAGCTCCGGAAGGCGCCCGGCCACGTCGGACAAAAGATCGCCCACCTTGGAGGTGGGGACCCTGGCCTCGGCGGGCACCAGGGAGGGTCCGGCTTTCTTTATGCGCATGGGATAAAGCCTCTCCTCCCACTCGCGTTCTGCCGCGCCGCCCTCTACCCGGCTGCCCCCGGCGGAAGTCGCCAGGCGCGCGAGCTCCTCGCCGTAGGGCGGGGACTGGTCTTCCTCGCCCTCATCCTTTTTCTCCAGTGCCACCAACGCCAGGTAGGAGCCCTCCGGAAGGTAGGGCGCATCGGACACCTCGTTTTTCAGGGAAGCGAGCCGGGGAGCGATCAACTGGAGGTGGAAAACGGGGAGCTCGGTGCCCTTCAAGGAGCTGAGGAAACGCTGCGCGCCGTCCGGGGACCGGAAGGCGAACAAGTGCGGCTCGTCGGCAGCGGCCTTGCGCACCGCGATCCTCGCCGCGGAGATGAAACCCAGTATGCCCTCGGACCCCACGTAGAGGCGGAGCTCCTCGGCGTCGCTCACGCTGCGCGCTCCCTTCGCGTCAACCACGCGGAGCTCGCGCACGCTTTCTGAGATGCCGCCGTAGCGGAAGGCCCCGATGCCGGAGCCGCCCTCGGCCACCCATCCTCCCACCGTGGAGGATGGGGCGCTGGAGGGGTAGGAGCGCAGCGCCATGCCGTGTCCCCGAAGCAGCCTTTCCAGGTCCCACCACACCACGCCCGGTTCCACCAGGACCGAGGGCTCTTCCTCGTCGATGGCCAGGACATGGTGCATGCGCGTGAGGTCCACCACCACCCCGCCGTTCACGGGTATGGCGCCCCCGTAACCGCTGGTGGCGGCGGCGCGGGGGGTGAGGGGTATGCCGTGGCGCAGGGAGAATGCGCACAGCCAGGCCAGCTCCTCCTCGCTCTCCGCCTGGATCACCGCCTGGGCCAGGCCGCCCACGATCCTCCCCACCAGGGAGGGAAACTCCCCCATGTCGCGAGAATAGATGTAGCGCTCCACGGGCTCCGCGCTGAAGCGTTCTCCGAAGCGGTCTTTCAGCTCATCCAGAACATAGCCGGATATGCTCACGGAATCTGCCTTCTTGATCACGCTCATCACCCACCTCCGGAAACGGGAGAGAAGACTTTCCGTCTATAGATGATATACCCCTATGGGTATTAGGGACATAATCTATATCATCTCCACGTGCGTGTTTCGTAAGCGTACGCGCGGGCTCATAGCGGAGTTTCAGATATCTCCCGGTATCGTACGGTCTTACACCGCGCCTCCGAAGTGCACGCGGGTTTTTAGCGGGGCACCCATGGCCCCGCCGCCTGCCCTGCTATGCAGCCGGCTGCGTGCCCGTGCGGATAAGCATGATGCTCATACAAGAAAGGGAACCGAAAAGGGGTTCTTGCGTGTCCGTGCGGGCGAGAATCATCGAAAGGGGAAGGTTTCAGTCCGGGGGGACGGGGCCGAGGTTGGAGCTGAAGCGGCGGAAGATGTCGATGGCTTGGCTCACCGCCTCCTCAAAGGATTCCGGCGGGTTTTCTTTCAGGCATTCCTTCATGCGGTGGCTGATGATCTGGATGCCCACACGGTCCATGGCCGAGCGCGCCGCCGCCACCTGGGTGAGCACATCCTCGCAGTCCTTTCCGTCCTCCACCATGCGGATGATCCCCCGCACCTGGCCCTCCACGCGGCGCAGCCTGCGCAGGATGGCCTCCCTGGTGTCGTCGTTCTTAGGCATGTCTCCTCCTTGTGCGCGCCGAATCCATTATATTATCTCATCCGCTTTCCCGCCGCTGGCGGACACGCCCTCCATTATCTATATCGCCGTTCCCCTGGCGTTCTTGACCTCTGACCCGTCGCCCGCGTGTCCGCCTCCCGCCGCTTGCGGACGCGCCCTCTCTCCGCCGTTCCACCGTCCCTTGCCGGCATGTCCGCGCCGCTTTCCCCGACGCCGCCGACGCCGCGGCGTCAGGACGGACCGCCCGAGGCAGGACGGCGGTGCCATGCCGCATTGCGATGGCATATTATGCCATTTTGCCCTCGCCCTCGCCCTCCCTTCCCGCTTTTCTCTCCCTGCCACATGAGCGGCGCGGCGCACCGTAACGCGAGCAGTTTAAGCCGCGGGCGATCTGGGTATGGATAAGGGCGAAAGGCAAACGGGGGAGTGCGGCTTAGGGGCGGCAAGAACCCACCGGCACCGGGATCCGGATCTGGAAAAGCGAGGGCGGGCGGGGGATGATCCGGCCCGGCAAGCGGAGACGGCGCATCGCGAACGCACCGAGTGGATCTCCTTTCGCGTCCCGAAAAGGCGCCCGTGAACGAGAGGTGGTGAAAGATGGAAAAACAGGTGGGCAGGGTCACTCACTATTTCGGCAAGATCGGGGTGGCGGCCATCGAGCTGGAAGACGAGCTCAAGGTGGGGGATACCATCCACGTGCGAGGTCACACCTCGGACTGGAAGCAGCGGGTCGATTCCATGCAGGTGGAGCACGATACGGTGGAAAAGGCCGGCCCCGGGACGGTGGTGGGCATCAAGGTGCAGGGCCACGCCCGTGAGCACGACGTAGTATACAAGGTCATCGAAGACTGACTTTTACATACCGCGGTTTCACCTCTTCCCGCGGTTTCACCTCTTCCTCTCCGAGATCGGGGACCGGTAACGGGGACGGTCTCCCGGGCGAGACGGCTCCGTCTCTTGAGCCATGTATAATATCTATGGCGGATATCCATGGCGGATGCGGACGAGCCGTGTTCCGGGGTGGAGGCGCATATGAGAGAAGGGACTGCGGGATCGACCGTCTGGAAATGCACGGCCCGGTCCGCCCCCCAGCCATCGCGGCGCATATGAGAGAAGGGATTGCGGGATTGACCAGCGGCGGCGAGAGGTCG
Source organism: Candidatus Solincola daggyaiensis (assembly GCA_015711825.1). Taxonomy (GTDB): domain Bacteria; phylum Actinomycetota; class Geothermincolia; order Geothermincolales; family RBG-13-55-18; genus Solincola_B; species Solincola_B daggyaiensis. The sequence continues at coordinate 36,399 of JACVJD010000015.1, read as the reverse complement.
GAGTTCGAGATACGCGGCGGCGCCTGGGAGGGCATCCACGCGCTGGTCTTTTACGCCGCGGTGACCATGGCGGGGCTCGCGACGGCGGGGGTCTATCGCGTATATTTCGGCATAGCCGCCATCGTCCTCCTCTTCTACAGCATGCTGGCCATCTTCTCCAGCCCCCGCTTCGTGGTCATCGACGGCGACGGCATAAGCCTGGTGAAGTACCGCTTCTTTATTCCCCTCCGGCGCCATCTGCGAAAGGACGCGCTGGAGGGCATCGAGGTCATCGAATCCCCCCGGCTTCCCGCGGCTGAGGGCAAGAGGGGATCACGCCACGACCTTTCCTACTACGCTCGCGTTTACCTGGTGCTCTCGGGGGGAAGGAGGCTGAAGGTCTTCCGCTCGGGTATGACCGGGGCGCCTGCGGACAACCGACGTGCCGCCTTTCTCATCGCGCAGGCCCTCGCGGACGCCGCCGACCTGCCCGTCACCTACAGGCGCCGCGGCGTCAAAGGCCTGCCGCCGGAGTCGGGGGAGCGCAACGGGGCGGCAGATGCCAAACGCGAGGGGGAAGAGGGCGAAGGCTAGGCCGGCGGGGACGAGACGAGGGCGGCGCGGTCAGGTCCGCATGGATGGACGGATAAAGGAGGGCTATGCCGGAGCGGGTTGCGAGCGGACGCCGCGTGGCGGCGGTGGCCGTATTCCTCATCGCCCTGGCGCTGTCCGCTTCCGCCTGCGGTAAGGGCGGGGGCGACCTGGCGCCCTGGGAGCGCGACCCCATCGTGCCGGGATACTCCCTGGCGGAGATAGAGATCGGCGCGCAGTTCTCCGCCGTGCGGGAGGTGCACGGCGACCCCGCCGACAAGCGCAAGGAGGGCGGCTATCTCTACGCCTATTACGGGCGCACCACGGAAGGCGGGCATATAGACGACCCCGCGTCGTGGCGCCTGGTGGTGACCCTGTACGACAACGGCAACGGCTACCTCGACGCCGGCGACGAGGTGGGCGGGGTGGAGGTTTCCGCCCCCTATTACGGCAAGACCGCCGGGGGAGTGGGGGTGGGCAGTTCCCCCCAGGACATAGAAGCCGAGTTCGGCAAGGCGGAGAGCGTGACCTCTTCCGCCAGCCGGGTAGAAGAGACCCTGGAGCTGTATTCCTACCTGCAGAGGGGGGTGGAGTTCCTGGTCTCCTCGCGGGAGGGCGTGATCACCGTGCTGGTGACCTCCTACGGCGGCCTGCGCCCGGCGGAGAGCGACGGCGTCAACGAGGGCAAGGCCGGCGGCGTCTTCGGTTCCTACTCATCCGCTCCCATCGTCCCCGGGCAGACGGCGGCGGGCATAACGGTGGGCGACGACTTCAAGGCCGCCAAGGACCTATACGGCCCGCCCGACGGCACCGGCTTCACCACCGAGGGATACGTTTACGCCACCTACACCGGGGGCTACGGCACCTGGAAGCTCAACCTCTATCTGGAGGACAAGGATAAGAACGACGCCCTGGGCGATTTCGACACCGTGGTCTCCATCAGCGTGCGCATCCCATACCAGGGGAAAACCCCCAAGGGGGTGGGTATAGGATCGTCCTCCGCCGAGGTGATAAAGGAATTCGGCAACCCCGAGAGGCAGAGCACCGTCAGCCACCAGGGCGAGGAGACCACCATTATGGAATATAATACCAAGGGTATCGTCTTCGCCGTTCGCGCCGGGAGCGGCGAGGTGGTGGAGATAGACGTCAACAAGCCCCTGAGCCGGGGGTGAGGCCGCTTTTCGCCTCGGCAGAAGGGAGTTTACGGGCCTCCGGAGCAAGGAGGATAGCGGAAATGGGCATGGTGAAGAAAGCGAAGCGCGTGCTTATGCTCGGCACCGCGGCCTACGGCGCCGCTGCGTGGTCCCTGCGCCCCAAGCCCAAGGACATCCTGGACCCCTCCTGGCACCGCGAGGTGCCCGTGCGCGTCGTCATGCGCGGCCTGGCGTGGCTGTTGCCGGAGCTCTATGACCGCTTCGGGGAACGCGGGGTACGCGCCCTGCAGTACGTCTTCTACCGCATCGGGGAGGAGCGCGCGCCCCTCTTGCGCGAGGCCCTGGACATCGACCCCTATGACGCGCGCAGCCTGGGACGCGTCCTCGACTACGAGGACGGCCTGGTGGGAGTGAAGGGGATCTGGACCGAGGAGACCCGGGGGCGGGCGGTGAAGGAGGAGCGTTACTGCCCCGCCGCCCAGGACCTCGAGCGCTGTCCGGAGGTGTGCACCAAGCTCATGCTGGCCATGGAGGCGGGGACCTTCTCCGTCCTCAACCCGGACCTCAAGATCCCGGAGATAACGGAGCTCCTATCGCGCGGCGACCCTTGTTGCCGGGCGGTGATCGAGCTGCCGCTGGCGCGCCGCGAGGCGGGGAAGGCGTCCCCGCAGGCCACGCCGGGAGCATTCCCCCCTCGCCTCGAGGCGCCGGGTTTGCGTGAAAAGCTGGCCAAGCAGGCCCTCAAGAGCGTCGCGGGGGCGATATGGATTCTGGTGACCAAGGGTCCAGAACAGCCCATGGCCTGGTACGAGCATTTCCGCTACCACCCCGCGAACGATCCCGGAGGGAGCGGATAACCCGGCCCGCCGTTTTTGCGCCGGTTCCCAAGAAGGGAAATGGCCTTTATCCACCGCGAGCATCCCGCCACCATAACCCCATCGCGAGGCTGCCGCCCATCACGGAGGGCGCCTACCGCTTAGGCGTGACGCGTAAAGGGCTCTTCGCCACGCGGCTATCCTCCCCAAAGTGCGGGGGACACCCCCGGCGACGAGGCGGGGGTGGGGAAAAAGCGGTGCCTGGTACCGGGCGACGTCCTCCATAACCCGCAACGGTCGGAAACCCGCATTTTCCCCGAGCATCCTGCCATAATATGGGATCTAAGACGTGGTAAGAGAAAAGAGCCGCTCAGGCGCGGAAGGCGCGGGCAAGGGCGCGCCGGTCGCGCCGGGCGGTCTTTCCGGAGGACAGGGAAGTGGTGTCGAGGTCTCCCACCAGGCCGCCCAATCCCTTGCGCTGGGCCGCCTCCCGCTCCAGGATCCCCTTCATGCGATAGCGGTAGCGCACGTGGGGAGTGATGCGCTCTCCCGCGCTCTCCAGCAGGGATTCCGCCGCCACCCTCCCGCTCTCCAGCGCCAGGGATATGCCGAAACCCCAGGGATCGAGCAGGCCCGCCGCCTCCCCCGCCAGCAGCGCGCATCCCGCTCCCAGGTTGTAGTGCCCCGCCGCCGCCATGCGGTTGGAGGCCGCCGTCCTGCGCACCATATCGCCGCCCGTGCGCAGGCCCACCCTTTGGCGCAGGAAGGCGAGGAGCCTTTCCAGCTCTTCCTTCCATTCTCTGCCGGGAGAGACGTTAACCGCCATTCCCACCATCTCGCCTCGCCGGAAGAAACGCGCCACCCCCCCGCCTTTGCGCAGCAGGGCAAGGCCCAACCAGCGGGGGTCCCAGTCCATCTCCCCCTCGACGGTCACCAGCATGCCCCGCTCCAGGGCGGGAGCGGCGTAGAGGCGATGGAACTCCGGCCGCAAGAGGCGCAGGGCCAGGGAGTCGGCGCCGTCCGCCGCCACCAGGTAGGTGGATTCCAGGTAGGTGGGCTCAATCTCCTCCCCTTCCCCCTCCCCGGCGAGGGCCAGGCGCACGTTGAAGCGCAGGGCCGTGAACTCCTCCACCTCGCTGCCGTCCCTGACCTCGGCCCCGCACGCGGCGGCCAGGAAGGCGTCAAAGCGGTGGCGTTCCACCGCCATGCCGGGAGAGGCGAAGGGCAACTCGTATTCGCCTCCCCCCTCGCAGAGCAGCCGCGCCCCCAGCACCTCGGGCTGCGGGGTCAGGCACGAGTCGGGTATGGGGCCGAAGGCCTCCTCCACCAGCTTCACCGCTTGTGGCGGCAGGAAACCGCCGCAGGCCTTATCCCTGGGGATCCTCTCCTTCTCCAGCAACAGCACCTTGAAGCCCGACCGCGCGAGAACGCGGGAGGCCATACAGCCCCCCGGCCCCGCCCCGATGACCACGGCGTCGTAGTGCAAGTACTTCCTCCCTTACCCGTCGTTCCCGGCGCCTGTTCCCCGCGCCGCTCTACCTTCACCAGGCCGCTCCTTTTTACAATACCAGCTTATTTTACCCTTAGAGGATGGTCCTGGCGCGGGCGGAGCGGAAGGAGAGGTCTCCACGCCATCCTGCCGGGGGGCATTCAGATCTCCTGTGAGACAGGGATGTCGTCGTCTTGTTTTCTCCAACCCCTGACATTCGAAGATCCCACTCCAGGGGGACGGGCAATGCATGCGCGGCGTTAAGGGGTTCTCCCGTCCCGGGCGTGCTTACGGCCCATAAATGCGGGCCGGCTCCGCCATCATGACGGAGCCGGAAAGATCACGCAAATCTGCCCCCTGCCCGGGAGCAACGCCGGGCGCCTCATTCATACCAGCAATTTCCAAGTCATTCGCAGCTCCTGCCCCCGCCCCATCAGGCGGAGCGGGCCCTGCTGGGCTCCAGGCGCGCGGCCTCGGCCTCCAGAGCCTTGCGGTATATCTCGAGGTAGCCCTCGGCCATGGCGTGGGGGCTGAAACGCTCCACCGCGACGCGTCGGCACTGCGCCGGGTCGATCTCGTCTATGCGCTCTATATAGGGCTCGAGCCCCTCGGGGGAATCGGCGAGGAATCCGGTCACCCCGTGCTCCACCACCTCGGGCACCGCCCCCCAGCGCGTCGCCAGCACGGGCGTGCCGCAAGCCAGGGCTTCCGCCATCACCAGCCCGAAGGGCTCCTCCCACTGTATGGGGAACAGGAACGCGCGCGCGCGTGAAACCAGGCGCACCTTCTCCTCCTGTGATACCTCGCCCAGGTAAGAGGCGCGCTCGCCGTCCAGGAGGGGCTTCACCCGCGCCTCGAAGTAATCGCGGTCCGCGCCGGGGTCGATCTTGCCCGCGAGGAGAATGCGGTTTCCGGTCTTGAGCGCCAGGCGCACGGCGTTCTCCGTGCCCTTGGCCTCACATATGCGGCTCACGCAGACCAGGTAATCCTCCTTCTCTCCCTCGAAACGGTGTTCCTCGACATCGACCGCGTTGGGCACCACCCCAAGATAGTTCAACCCCGGGCAGCCCTCCATCTGCCTGCGGCTGATGGCCACGTACCAGCAATCGTCCTTGAAGGTCTCGTAGAAAAGCCGCGTGTCGCGGGTAAAGGGTCCGTGCAGCGTGTGCACCACGGGCTGCGGCAGCAGGTTTGCGAACGCCGGCCCCAGAAACCCGGAATGGTCGTGCACGACATCGTAATCCCCGGCGACGATCTCCCGGTAGGCCTGGCCGACATGCAGGGCGTCGAAAAGGGTCTCGCCCATGTGCTGCGTGGGAGCCTGTTCGAGAAGGATGCGCTGCCTGGCGCGGGTACGGCAGTCTCCGGCGCCGAAGAGGGTGACCTCCTCGCCCCGCCCCCCCAGCTCGTCCACCAGCAGTTTAAGCATCCTCTCTATTCCCCCATACCCATCGGGCGGTATGGGTATCCATACCGGTGCCACCATCGCTATACGCAATACCACCGACCTCCTTATGCTCTTCTCCGACCTCCGCCGCCAAGCGAGGCCTATATGCCTCGATGTCCTTCTCCTTGCGGGCAGCCGGGGAAAGGTTTTGGGCTGCAAATCCGCGCCGGCCTACAGGACCGGAAACGACCCGCTCTATCCTTCCTTGCCGTCTTCCCGTACCTTCTTTTTCGCACCTGCTCGCGCTCTTCGCCCCGACGCGAGACGGATGCCTAAGCGCGCTCCTTCCGCCCGCCTTCTCCCGACCTGCCGCGTTCCCGCCGGCAGGCTTTCGCATATCTGCCGTAAAAAGGCGCCGGTTCGCCGTGTTCCTCCATATGCAAATAAAACGCTCGCACGCGTTTCGTTACCTGGAAGTTCTCGGAGAACCCGATTTGATTCCCGTTCAAGTATCGTTCAAGTATTATTCTCTCCACGGGACGCGCTTTTAAACTTCGACGCTTGAGGGGGGTTGAGGGTTCCCGAGCCCTGCCGCGCTTCGCGGGGAGAGGATGAAGAATCCTCCCGCGATCATCCGCGCTTACGTGCCCCGGCCCTCTGCGCCATCGCCCAGCGCGCGGGGGAACGACCGGCCTCGCGCTCCGGTACGGGGGAGAGAACGGTGCCGTGGGCGAGCGGCGGGGAAACATCCGCCAAGGTCACAGCGTAAGCGCCGTGGACGCCGCACCCCAAGTCCCCCATGCCGATTCGAACTCCTCGCCGGAAGGCCCGGGCGGGTTTCGGGTCTGGGAAAGACCCTTCCAGGGGCCACATCGTAGGCGACATGGACGTCGTCTAGTCCCTCATCGGTCGATTTCCCCGCCGGAAGGCCCGGGCGGGTTTCGGGATAGAAAAACTTGGGGATGATAGCAATAGCCGGGCCCGGGGATGGCGGGCGTATTGACCACAGCGGGATAATATGTAATCGGTGTATTCCGTGGCGGATAGACCATGCCGTGGCGGATAGACCATGGCCTTAGGCCCGAGAGCGTATCATCACGGCGGGCCATATGGGGGAGGTCCCCACGGCGGTTTCACGCCGATGAGCAAGGCAAGAGGGAGATCTCGATACAATATAACGCAAGGTGATGAAGAGGATGGTAGTAGAGGACGGGTTTCTGTGCCTGGAAAGCAGCGGGGGGCTTCCTTTCATAGTAAGCGAGGTTCCCAGACAGTCCCTGATCATCAAAGAGGGGGAGTATTTCCTTTACACCTATGAAAACGGCGACATGACCCATGGCAACCGGGCCGGTCTCGGGCTTTACTACCGTGATACCCGCTACCTCACCAGCCTGGAAACGCGGGTGGAGGATATGCAGCCGCTTTTCCTCTCCTCCTCCGTGGAGCGCGGCTACATGGCCAACATCCACCTCTCCAACCCCGACATCATATCCGACGGCGAGACGATAATCCCGCAGGACTCCGTGAGCATCCGCCGCAGCAGGCTGATCCACTACGGGCTCCTGGAGCGCCTATACGTGCGCAATTACCACATAGCGCCCGTGCACCTAAGCTTCAGCCTCGCCTTCACCTCGGACTTCGCGGACATCTTCGAGGTGCGCGGCATGCGCCGCAAGAAGCGGGGCAGGATACACCGCCCTCGCATGGAGAACGGCGCCTTTGTGCTCTCCTATACCGGAACCGACCGCATGAAGCGCAGCACACGTATCGTCTTCTCGCGCCCTCCAGACGAGTGGCGTCTGGGAAAGGCGGGAGTCGAGGTGGTCTTTCGTTTTCTGCTCAACCAGTACGAGGTCGAACTGCTCGAGCTGCAGGTGATCCCCCTCGAGGAAGGAGAGGACCGAGCGCCCCTGAGCTTCAGCGAAGCGCGCACCGCCCTGCGCCGCTCATACGAGGAGTGGGTGGGGCCGGCCACCCGCGTGGAAACCGACAACAACGTCTTCAACCTCACCATACAGCGCAGCGTTCGCGACCTCAGGGCTCTGCACACGCGAACCCGCTACGGGGATATCATCGTCGGCGGGGTGCCCTGGTACTCCGCCCCCTTCGGGCGTGACGCCCTCATAACCTCCTACGAGATCCTGATGCTCAAGCCGGAGCTCGCCCGCGACAGCCTCCTCTTCCTCGCCGCCTTCCAGGGCAAGACGGTCAACGACTGGAGGGACGAGGAGCCGGGAAAGATCCTGCACGAGATAAGGCAGGGGGAGATGGCCAGGATGGAGGAGGTACCCCATACCCCCTACTACGGCTCCGTGGACTCGACGCCGCTTTTCCTGCTCCTGCTCACCGAGTACCTGAAGTGGACCGACGACATGGAAACCTTCAACGCCCTGGAGGAAAACGTCGATGCGGCGCTGCGGTGGATAGACGAATATGGCGACCTGGACGGCGACGGCCTGGTGGAATACGCCCGTCGCAGCGAGAGGGGGCTCACCAACCAGTACTGGAAGGATTCCGGGGACTCCTTACTCCTCCCCGGTGGTCGCTTGCCCTGCAGCCCCGTGGCCACGGTGGAAACCCAGGGGTACGTGTACTATGCCAAGCGCCGCCTGGGAGAGCTGTACATCTTCCAGGGCGACCTGGAGAAGGGTAAAAGGCTGATGCGGGAGGCCGAGGAGCTGCGCCGCAAGGTGGAGGATCTTTTCTGGGACGAGGAGCTGGGTTTCTACGTCATCGCCATCGACGGGGAGAAGAAGCCGGTGCGCGTAGTGTCCTCCAACGGGGGGCACCTGCTCTTCACCGGTCTTCCCGCCCCGGAGAGGGCTCGCCGGGTTATAGAGCGCCTCACCGCCAACGATATGTTCTCGGGTTGGGGCATCCGCACCCTGAGCACGCGCGAGTTCTATTACAACCCCATAAGCTACCATAACGGCAGCATCTGGCCCCACGACAACGCCATCATCCTCAAGGGGATCAAGCGTTACGGCGATCACGCCGCCCTCCTCAAGGTGGTGGAAGGGATTTCCAAGGCGGGCATCAGCATGGATCACCTGCGCCTGCCCGAGCTCTTCTGCGGTTTCAGGCGCACGCGCTTCGGCGAACCCGTTCCCTATCCCGTGGCGTGCAGCCCCCAGGCATGGGCCTCGGGGAGCGTATTCCTCATCCTGCAGGCGCTGCTGGGACTCTCCCCCGACGCCGCCAAGGGCATTCTATACGTCAACAACCCCTGCCTCCCGCCCTGGCTGGAGAAGGTCACGCTGCGCAACCTGCGCGTGGGGTCGGCGAGGCTCTCCCTGCTCTTCCGCCGCGAGGAGGAGGTCACCGTTTTCAGCGTCATAGGCAAGCAGGGGGAAGTGCGCGTGGTCGTGGAGGAATAGGCATGAGCGTGGACGAGGCCTGCGCATGGACGGCACGGTTGAGCGGACAACATCTCGCCGCCGTGAGGTAAGGCTTCCCTTACGGCTTGGGGTGGTCAGGGCCTCAGGACCTTGACCGAGGGGCCGCGCTCGATGGTCAAGGAGTAGGGCTCCTCCAGCTCGAAGACCTCGCCGTCCAGGCTGTATCCCTCATGACATTCCATAAAGATACGGGAGGCGCGCTGGTTGAAGAATTCCTCCTTGGGATATGGAGGCTCTCCCTCCCTCGCCCATAACAGCTTGTGGAGCTTGCGGGCGAGGCGGAAGATGGGGACGCTGGTGGCGATGACGTAGAAATCGCCCTCTCCCTCGTCGCGGAAGGCATCGAAGGTGATCACCACCACCTGGAAGATGACCGCCAGCACCACCGTCACCTCGCTCGCGGGAAGCTCGAAATCGTCGATGACCACCCGCGCCGGGGTGAGGCCGAACACGTCCTTGTAACGGGTGCGCCGTGTCGCCCCGCCAAAGGCGCACTTGGCGAAGAGTTTGGCTGCTGCCACCGGCCCACCTTTGGTCTCGCGGTAATAGACGCGGTGGAAGCGGTATAGGGCCCCGTTGCCGTAGAAAAAGCCGTATTCCCTTTCCTCCCGATCCCCGATGCGGCGGGTAACGCGTAGGGTAGGGACCTCGACGCATGGAAGCTCTTCCCGTAGATGCTCGATGTCCACGGCATAGCGCAGAAGCTCGGGAGGCGTCCCCTTGATGCCAAGGTGATCCGCCAATAGATTCATGGTGCCGCCGCGCAGGGGATAGATCACCGGTATGCGCTCGGAGCCCTCGCCGTACTTGTTGACCATGTGGGTGACGGTCCGTTGCACCGTGCCGTCTCCCCCATTGAGGCACAGCAGACGCTCTCCCGCGGCAAGCATGCGCTCCACTGCCCCGTCGATCTCCTCCATGGTCTCCGTCTCCATGACCATGCCCCGCTCGCCTACGATGTCGGGAATGCCGTAGCGCCGGTAGCGGCCGAAGCGGTTCTTGCCTGCCTCCACGTTGGTGAGCACCGCGATGCCGAGGATGGGAAGGAAAAGCGCCGGCAATCCCTTTACTGGACTATATGCGACCGTTAAGACTAGGGTCACCAACAGAATAGCCGGGGCCAGGACCATGCCGCGGGCTTCGTTAAGACTTTTTCTCCTGCATGGTGCGCCGTTTTCTTGTCCCGCGAGCCTCATGCCCTCACCGCGCTCCTTTCTCGAAAAACCGTGCCCCGGGACTCTGGACGCCCTGGGGAAGCTTATGGAGACTCTGGCCGGGGCGCCTTTATCGCCGACGGGCTCCAACTCGTTGATTCTAATCCATGTGAGCCTCTGGGATGAACCTCGGCACCTCGGCGAGAGGCGATTCGGAAGCTGCTTCCCGCTCAAGTGTGGGGAGGGCGGGGCGGTTTGCCTGCCGCGAGCGACCGGACATGAAAAGAGGCTCGACCCCTATGTCTGGGAGGTCAGCCGGACATGGCCATGCCGCCCCCCACTAAACCCAGGAAGGAGAAGGCGATGAATATGATGGTGCCCATTCCCACCGAGATCCCATCGGTGCGCAATATGGTGGTCAGGTTGGTGACGGCCATGCCCAGGGCGAATATTGAGAACAGTATCGCTACCCCACCCAAACCCCTGCTCTGGAACAAGAGCATGAGCAAGGCGATGAGGACTATCAAGGCGCCGAGGATGAGGGAGCACAGGCCGGTGAAGAGAGGGCGCCCCTCGGAATAGACAAAAAAGGCGTTGACGACCTCTCCCTGACCGGCGCCTCCCTCTTTCCCCAGGTTGAACCAGTCCCAGCCCGTTAGCTTCAGAAAACCACCCGGCCCGCTGCCCCAGGCCATCCAGGTGCTGGCGAGGATGAGAGCGCCCGCGACCAGGAGGATAAGCGTCCCCACCCAGAACATACCTCCCCTGCTCCTCGCGCGAGCCGTGGGATACGGGTAAGCCCCGGACGCGGCGGGATATGGCTGCTGGGGGTAAGCGCCCGGCTGCCCGGGCGGGAAGGGAGCCTGTTGCTGGTAGGCCTGCTGCGCATATGGCGTGGGGGGCTGCGGGGATGGTTGCTGCGGGGGTTGGTACGCTTGCGACGGAGCGGCAGGCGGAGCTTGAGCCTGGGTTTGCGCCACGGCCGCCGCGGCCGCCGCGGCCTCCTGCAGCGAAGCCCCGCATTTCACGCAGAACCTGGCGTCATCGTTGTTGGCCTGGCCGCACTGAGGACAACCGCGCATAAGACTCACCCCCGATGTCGATGGATGCCGCCGCTTCCCAACACGCCCATAAAGGCTAGAACATTATATAACGACCTGCCTTTTCTTGGCTTCTCCCGGTCTTCATGGCCTTCTCGCGCGCTTAAAGCTCTTGCCCTCGCTTTCGGTCGGGCCGGAGCGTCGCTGAAGGTTTAGTAACCATATTTTACCTATCAGTTCTTCCTCGGGCGGAGGCGCGACGGGCGGTCGTGACCACTCCGCAAGGTTCATGGCCCACCCCCTCCCTTGCCTCCCTGCCGGACCAACGCACAAGGCTGATTACTGCCGGGGCAAACTCACGTTACCTTCTTAATGCCGCCGCTTGGGTGATGTGAGCGCATGTTTCAGAGGGCCTCCACCAGCCGGCCGTCCTCCTCGCACCGGTCGGACATGAAAAGAGGCTCGACCCCTATGTCTGGAGGGCCTCCACCAGCCGGCCGTCCTCCTCGCCCCGGCACCTCACCTTACCCTCCGCCTCCAGCTTGTCCAGGTGACAGCGGAGGATCTGGGGGCCGGGGAAGAAGGCGATCATGGGGTTCTTGAACACGCGGGCCGCCAGCTCGGGGAAGGGCACCGGACCCGCCGCCAGTTCCTCCAGGATCTTTTTTTCGCGGCGCAGCAGGCGTTCCCTGGTCTTGGCGATCTCGCGCGCCGGGGAGCCGTTCACCTCCCCGTGGGAGGGGACGAGAAAGGCGGCCGGGACCGCGGCCAGGCGCTCGAGCCCCTCCAGAAAGCCGGTGAGCCCGCCCGAGGAAGGCGAGTACCACGCCACCACGTCCCCCACGGCGTCGGCGGTGAAGAGCATGCCGCTTTCCGGCTCGAAGAGAGAGACGAGGCCGTTGGCGTGGCCGGGGGTGACGATGACCCGGAACCTGAACCGCCCCAGCTCCAGCTCGCCGTCGGGGTCGATGGCGTGGGTGGCGTCGGCCCGGGACATGGGGCAGAGGTTGCTAAAGTACTCCAGGATGTCCGGCTTGTCCAGGTTGAAGGGGTTGATGCCGTAACGCAGGGGCAGGTCCATGTCGAAGGTGCGGTTGAGGCGGGAAGGCTCCGCCGCCAGGGGTATCTCCACCGGGTGCAGGAACACGCGCGGGGAGACCTCCTCCAGCAGGAAACGCATGGCCCCCATATGGTCGGGGTGGGCGTGGGTGAGCACCACGGTGTGCACGTCGTTGACGGAGAGGCCGTGCGAGGAGAGAAACTCCTTGAGCCGTAGGTAGACCTCCTCCTTGCCGCAGCCCACGTCCACCAGGACGGCGCCGTCGGCGTCCCGGATCATGAGCACGTTGGCCGAGGCCGGCCAGATGGTCTCCTCGTCTCTGTGCAGCGATATACCGTCTGGAAGCATGCTTCGATGATATTGCAAACCACGCCCACGCGCCATCCGTCTTCGCAAGAAGCCGAACAAGGAAAGTCGTCGCCATCACCTTGATAAGCCAAGACAACCGCGCCGAACAAACCCGTCCGCAAGGCTTTATAATAGGAAATGGCGAGCGAGTAGAAAGGTGAACGTTTTATGAATGAAGGGGGTGGCGAGCGTCATGGAGGGCGGGAAAAAGAGCATCGTCTTACCTGCCTCATTGACGGCGTTGCTCATCGTGGGGGCGCTGTCGGCGCTCCCGGGATGCGGCAAGGACCAGGCCAAGCAGGCTTTCGTGGACGGCGTGATCTCCGTCATCGAAAAGAACCAGTCACAACCCGAGATAGCCGAAAAAGGCAAAGAGGCCTTTATGGGCTATTACCAGTCCGCATTCACGGACCTGGAGAGCGCCGCCAAGGCCGCGGAATCCTTCACTCTGAGCAACGAGAAGGACGCCGAGTCGCTCAAGGACCTGCAGGCCCTGGGGAAACCGGACAGCGAGGCCGAGGAAATAGCGGACAAGCTCCGCTCGGGTATAGAGACCATGGACAAGGGCAATTCCATCTACGCCACCGAGCTGGAGAAGGCTCCCGGCCAGAGCGAAGAGGAACGTTCCAAGGTGTTCGAGGCCACCGTGGAAGCCATGAACCTCTACCTCGAGGGCATAACCGCCGTCATCTCCTCGTGCGAGATGCTCAGGGATTACGCCGAGAAGAACGGCCTTGAGGGCACGAAGGACATCGAGAAATGGATCGAAAAGTTCACGGAGGAGAAAAAGTCCATCGAGCAGTCTCTTTAAAGGCACCCCGGGCCAGGCCAGGATTTAGGACCGAGCATCCGTGGGGTCAGGCCCGGACTTAGGACCCCCGTCTTCGCCGCGGCTGCAATTACCATATAATGGTCGAAAATTCGACCGAGCATCCGTGGGGTCAGGCCCGGACTTAGGACCCCCGTCTTCGCCGCGGCTGCAATTACCATATAATGGTCGAAAATTCAAGCTTTAAGATCTGACCGAAAAAGGCGGCTCCCCGGGCGGGGAGCCGCCTACGGCCGTTCGCACGTTCCCGTTATGCGCTCGTGGCGCGGGGTCCGGGGATCAGGCGTCGGGATGGAATTTCTTCCCCTTCACCTTCTCCGAGTAACCCGCGTAGTCCAGGTACCTGGTGAGGCCGCCCATATAGAAGGGATAGCCGGCGCCGAAGATCATGCAGATGTCGATCTCCTGGGGTGCTCCCACCACGCCGTCCTCGATCATGCGCCAGCACTCGTCCGCCAGGGCCTCGCTGACGCGGTCGCGCATCTCCTGGGGGCCGATCCTCTTCGGCGGGTCGGCCTGCTTCCAGAACTCGCGCACCTCGGGGTCCACCTCGCCGTCGGGCCCGTAAACCCCCGGCTTCTTGCGCGCCACCAGCTCCTTGAAGTTCTCGCTCACCGTGTAGCGGTCCGGGAAGGCGGCGGCCAGGGTCTCGTTGGTATGCAGGGCGATGGCCGGGCCTACCAGGGCCAGGAGGGCAAACGGGGGCATGGGGGTGCCCATCGCCCACAGCGCTTGGTCCACCTCCTTGAAGTCGTTGCCCTCGTCCACCAGCTTCACCGTCTCCACCATGGAGCGCAGCAGGAGGCGGTTGACCACGAAGGCGGGGGCGTCCTTGCACAGCACGCAGCGCTTGCCCAGCTTTTTCCCCACGTCGAAGGCGGTGATCAAGGTGGGGTCGTCGGTCTTCTCCGCCTTGATGATCTCCAGCAGGGGCATGGCCGCCACCGGGTTGAAGAAGTGGAAGCCCACCACCCGTCCCGGGTGCTTGAGGTCCGAGGCCATCTCGGTGACCGACAACGAGGAGGTGTTGGTGGCCAGGATGGCGGTCTCGGAGACGTGCTCCTCGAGCTCGCCGAAGACCTGCTTCTTGATGGGCATCTCCTCCAGCACCGCCTCGATGACGAAGTCGCAGTCGGCCATGTCCTTGTAGTCCAGGGTGGGCTCCACCAGGCTGAGCAGCCAGGCCACCTGGTCCTTGTCGATGCGGCCCTTCTCCGCCTGGCGGTTGATCTCCTGGGTGATGTAGCCCATGCCCTTGTCCACGAACTCCTGCTTGATGTCCTTGATCACCACCGGGATCTTCATGCGGCGCAGGAAGAGCACCGCCAGCTGGCTGCCCATGAGCCCCGCGCCCAGGATGCCCACCTTGCGCACCGGCAGGGCGGCTCCCTCGGGAACGCCCACCGGCTTCTTGGCCCGGCGCTGGGTGAGGTCGAAGGCGTAGGCCCCCGCCTGCATCTGGGGCGAGGGGATGAGCTCCGCCAGCGCCTCGTCCTCCAGGGCGAAGCCCTCGTCGATAGTGTTGTCCTTGGCGGCGCGGATGTTCTCGATGGCCATGTACGGCGCCCGCGAGTTGCCGTGCACCTTGGAATCCGCGACCGCCTTGGCCTGCTCGCACAGGGCGTCCAGGTCGGACCAGTCGGGCTCGGGACGCTCCACCTTCTCCGTGCCCTGGAGCAGGCCCACGGTGAAGGCTATGGTCTTATCCATAAGGTCCACGGGCTCGAAGAGGCGGTCGGCGATGCCCAGCTCGAAGGCCTGCTTGCCGTTGATCATGCGGTTGTTGTTGAGGGCGTTGTGGATGATGATCTGCAGAGCCTTCTCGGGACCCACGAGCTTGGGCAGCAGGGTGGTGCCGCCCCACCCCGGTATGAGGCCGAGGAAGCACTCCGGGAAACCGATGGCGGTGACGCCGCTGGACACGGTGCGGTAATCGCAGGCCAATGCGATCTCCAGACCGCCCCCCAAGGCGACGCCGTTGATGGCCGCCACGGTGGGGAAGGGCAGGTCGATGATGCGTTTGAAGGCGGCGTGTCCCGCGCGGGCGATCTCCAGCGCCTGTTCGCGGGTTTTGATGAGGGGGACCTGGGTGAGGTCGGCCCCCGCGCCGAAAATGAAGGGCTTGCCGGTGAGGATCATGGCCTTGACGTCCGGCTGCGCGGAAACGCGATCCAGGCAGGCGTTGAGGCTGGCCATGCCGCCGAGTCCGAAGCTGTTCGGCTTGCGGTAGTCCTCGCCGTTGTCCATGGTGACGATGGCGATCTTACCCGCCGGCGACTCGTAATAGGTGTCTTTAAACTGGGTTACCAGCTCGTCGGGCATCTCTTTCCTCCTTTCTCTCTTCCGTCCCTAGCTCTGGACGTTCTCCCAGATCACCGAGCCGCCCTGCCCCAGCCCCACGCACATGGTGGCCAGGCCGTACTTCGCCTCGGGGTGCTCCGCGAAGTAATAGGCCAGCTGGGCCATAAGGCGGCCTCCGGAAGAGGCCAAGGGGTGCCCGAAGGCGATGGCTCCTCCCCAGGGATTGAGGCGCGGGTCGTCGTACTTCTCGATGCCGAACTCCTTCATAAAGACGATGACCTGCACCGCGAAGGCCTCGTTGATCTCGATGACGTCGAGGTCCTCGAACTTCATGCCCGCTCTCTCCAGCGCCTTGTGGGTGGCGGGAACGGGGCCCAGCCCCATGATCTCGGGCTTCACCGCCGCGAAGGAATACTGCACCAGGCGCATCATGGGCTTGAGGCCGTACTCCTTGACCGCTCTTTCCGAGGCGAGGATGGCTCCCGCGGCGCCGTCATTGAGGCCGGAGGCGTTGCCGGGGGTGACCCTGCCCTTCACCCGGAAGGGGGTGCGAAGGTCCCTCATGCCCTCCAGGGTGGCGTCCGGTCGCGGCTGCTCATCACTGTCGGCCACTTTCCACCCGTTCCCCGTCCACACGGTCATGGGGACGATGATCTTCTCGAACTTGCCCTCGTCAAGGGCCTTCTTGGCCTTGCGCTGGCAGATGACCGCGTACTCGTCGCACATCTCCTTGGTGATGTCCGGGTACATGTCGTGCAGGTTCTCCGCGGTCATTCCCATGTTCAGCGCGCTTTGATCCACCAGTTTCTCCGCCAGGAAGCGGGGGTTGGGGTCGGCTCCCTGGCCCATGGGGTGGTTGCCCATATGCTCCACGCCCCCCGCGATGACGATGTCCGCGGCTCCCACCTGGATCTCGGAGGCGCCGAAGCAGATGGCGGTCATGCCCCCCGCGCACATGCGGTCGATGGCCACGCCGGGGGTGGATACCGGCAGGCCCGCCAGCAGGGCGGTGGTGCGCCCGATGGTCAGCCCCTGGTCTCCCCACTGCGTGGAGGCGGCCCACACGTTGTCGTCCACCTTGTCTCTGGGGACCTCGGGGTTGCGGTCGAGTAGGCTGCGGATCACCTTGACCACCAGGTCGTCGGCGCGGGTCTGCGCGAATATACCGTCGGGCCGCGCTTTCCCGAAAGCGGTGCGGCAGGCGTCGATGAGGAAGACTTCCTGCAGTTCCCTGGCCATAACTTCCCCTCCTTCAAGTCGCCAAGGCCGGCTTCTTGTGATAGCCGGGTTATCTCGTGAGAGCATGTATATAAAGGGGCGCGAGACCCCATATTGCCGCTTGGGATGAATGCATCGAGACCATGAGAAGACCTGCTGCGAACATTGCTGCGACCGTTCCTTCCGCCCTTACCGTCCGACGTTAATTATACGTTCGGCGCGCAGGCAAAGGCAACCGGCCCGTCAGTTCGAGGAGAGGAAAAAGGCAGCTGGGAGTGGAGGGTGGCCGAGGGAGGCTGAAATGCGTCAGCTAAAGGAAGGGGGCGCCCGGAAAGGACGGAGGCTGTGGGGGGACGGTTCCGTGTCTCCAAACACCCGAGGCCGTGGCCGCATACGGGATAGATGCCGGGGGACGGCGGAGAAAGGAACGGAGGCTGCTATCATGGGGACATGAAAGTCATCATGCGCGAGAGAAGCTCCCCCACCCTCCACGATTTCCCCTACCGGGGAAGCGCGCGCAAGTGCTACCACAAATGGATCGTCAACGTGACCCCGCCGGGAAGGAAACACTGCCTCCATTCCTGCATGTACTGCTATGCGCGTGACGCCGTTTACTCGCGGCAGGCCGGGGAGGGGATGGTGGTATATGCGAACCTGGCCTCGCTGGTGGATCGAGAGCTCGACCGTCTGGAGCTGTGCCCACCGCTTTCCATATCCAATACCACCGACCCCTGCCAGGAGGTGCCCGAGCTGCGCCGGGCGGTAAAGCAACTGGTGGAAGTGCTGGTGGCGTGGGGGGCCAACTTCCATATCATCACCAAGGGCGACCCCTCCTTTCTGGAGGAGGTACCAGGGTTCCCGGGCCCAGGGCGGTTTTTCCTCGCCGTGACCATAGAGGGCCCTCCTGAGGTGTTGTCCGTCCTCTCGCCGCACGCTCCCCCCTACGAGAGCAGGCTCGACGCGCTGCGCTGGGCTTCCTCGCTGGGTTTGCCGGCCCTGGTGCGCCTGGACCCGGTCATCCCTCCTCTGTGGCGGGCTCTCTATGGAAACGAATGGAAGCTCAAGGCGGTGGAGGTGTTGTCGCATTGCGCCGCCGCGGGGGCAAGGCACGCGGTGAGCTCCACCGGCCGCTTCGCTCCCTCCACCCTGGCGAGACTGCGCGAGCTGGCGCGCGGCCTCTACGCCCCCGCGGCGGAGGCGCTGGCGCGGGATTACGCCTACGACCGCTCCTACACCTCCGCGGGCTACATGCTCCTCCACGAGCTGCGCCTTGACTTCCACCGCGACATGCGGGAAGCCGCGCGGGAGCTGGGCATGACCTACGCCGTCTGTCAGGAGCTGGGAGCAGGCGAGGCGGACACGCCGGGCCTCCCGCATTGCGAGGCCTTCGAGATGCCCTTCTCGCGCCGCAGCGGGCTAAGGGAGTTCTCTGCCATCCCCGGATGCACGGCCAACTGCCATGCCACCTGCCCCGACCCCACGGAGCCTCCCTGCGGCAGGCGGGAACTCGCCGCCCCCGGTCCTTTTGCACCCGCTTTGTTGAAGAAGAGGGGCGTTCGATCTCGAAACCCTACCTTATAGCGGCGGCGCATGATTCGGCCCAACCTATGGACACCCGCTGCGCCACCCCGATATCGACATATAGAGAACGACTCGATGCTCCAACTCCGTGGTGCTTAAAAACAACCTTCCTTCCTCGCTGTCGCAACAACCCGACATAGAGAACGACTCCTTGCCGTCAATGCTCTTTACGTGGGCCAATAGCCGCAAAAGGCGGGCTTTCCGGCCTTGACCGGCGCTTCAGGGTTTCCTGCTCACCTTAACCGTCCGCTTCTTCCCGACCGCTACACCCTCGCCCTTATCCTTTCTGCCGCCCTCGCAGCGGAAAAACCTGGCGTCAAACCGTGCCCGGCGACCGGGCCATAGCCCATTCGCTCGTGATCTCTCGCACCATAACCCGAGACGACGGTGCCCTTTGTGCTTTCATGCCCACGGGTGTTAGATTCTTTTTGTCAGGAGCGAGGAGTATCCGCCTCCGGCCAGCGTGGGTTAAACGGTTGATTTCCATATATTGCATGAACGTTCAGGGTCGAAAGCCCGCTCCCGGTAAGGAGATACGGATTCGCCGTCAGATGAGAACACGGATGAAACGCCGAGGGAAACCGGTAACGTAGCGCCGGGCATGCCCGACCGCTGCGCGGCAGACAGCGCGGGGTCGAGGGCCTGGAACGAGGTGGAGGGATGGATATGTTTATCGACGAGAGGATGGTCGAGACCATCAGGGAAACCGGCAACGCCGCGCCGGGCATGCCCGACCGTGCCGAGGTGTTGGAAAAACACGGGCTCGCCTACGACCGCGAGGCGGAGAACGTCATCATCACCGGCTGCCAGGTACTCCACCTGTTGCCGCGCGTTCTCTCCTCCCTGGCGCGAGTGTTGGACCGGGGCGGCCTCTCCTACACCTTCCTGTCGCGGGAGTACTGTTGCGGCAATTACCTTTACCGCCCCGCCATCAAGGCCCGGGACGAGGAAGCGCTTTCGCGCTGCCGCGAGCTCTCCAAGGAGTTCGTGGCCTTGAACCTCATCAGGGCCCGCGAGCTGGGGGCAAAGCGGCTGGTGATCTTCTGCTCTCCCTGCTATCCCATCTACCGTCACGCCTTCCCCGACCAGGACATCGTCTTCTACCCGCGCGCCATCGCCGAGTGCCTGGAAAGGGCGCCTTACGACGAGGAGATAGATTATTACGCCGGTTGCTACCGGCTGCATCGTAAGTTCTCCCCCGTGCCCATGGACCTCGATTCCACCCTGGAGGTCTTCTCCCGCCTGGAGGGCCTGAGGATCAACCGCATCGGCGCGCCGCAGTGTTGTTACAAACCGGAGGGCGCGGCGCACATCGCCGAGAGCGCCAAGACGGGCACGCTGGTCACCATCTGCACCGGCTGCTACGGCCAGGCCTTGACCGTCTTTCCCCCCGGATGCGGGACCGAGGTGCTGATGCTGCCGGAGTTCGTGGAGCGGGCTTCCCGGGCCTGAACCACTTCGCCCGGCGGCGTGGGGGCTAACAGGGGAAGAACCCTAAAGGAAAGGAGGCGCCGAAGCGCCTCCTTTTAAAGGGGAGCTATAAGCCACCGGCGGATAGGGCTATTTCAGGGGGTGGAATGTGCTGATTCCATCTCATGCTATAGGGCATATGGGGTTGGCCGGCAGCTTATAGCGTAGGGCCTTTTTCAATGTTCAAAAAAATCAGCCCCGGATGGGGCAACGAACTCTTTGTCATCATATAACCGTCCCACCCGTTGACTTGAAGTTATCAGAGTACCTTATCAGTGTCAAGCATACCGGTCACAATAATTCGAGCTCTTGGTTGACGTATGTCATAACCCTATCAGGTGATTTTCCCCTTCAGATCCTTCTTCAGCCTCCGGGCCGCCCCCCTCGCCAATCTCTTTTCCTCGCGGTCGGGGCGGAACAAAACCTGCTGCCGCCCCGGCTCGCCGCGGCGTATGAGAGCTGAGGCCTTCCTGGATCCGGCGCGCGCCGCCTCCAGCGCCTGGTCCACCCTCGCCTTCACCTTCCCCGAAAGCTCCTCCAGCTCCTCAGACACCCCTTCCCGCCGCGGCATGAGGCGCAACTGCACCGGCTCCATGGCCTCCTCCTTCGGCACGAAGGGGAGCTTTTTGTTCTTGAGGGATCGGGCGGGGACCAACACCCTGAGAGCCTGCGGGACCACCGAGAGGTTGATGACCCTTCCCGCGTCGAACTTATAGACCTCGCCGTCGATCTGGGCGTAGGTATCCGTCTTGCACTCCACGCGCATGCTCCTCACCTGGTGATAGGAGACCAGGCGAGAGAAGCCGTGCCGCCCTCCCATGCACGCGAAACCGAAGAGCACCAGGCCGTACACGTTGGGCATCTCGCGGCCTATGGTGAGGTCGAGCAGGCCGTCGTTCATGCGAGCGTTGGGGTTGATCCTGATATAGCGGCCGAAAAGCGGCGCGTTGCAGAGGATGGAGATGAGCACCCAGTCCTCGAAGGTCTGCCCCTCATAGTCGAAGCGGACGTGGTATCTCTTGCGTTCCTCGAAAAAGCACTTCTTGAGACCGCTGTAGAAATAGGCGGGGATGCGGAAACGCTTCCACTTGTAGGCCCCGTCGGCGATCTCCGAATCAACTCCCAGGCCCCAGGTCACCGCGGCGTAGCGGTCGTCGTAGCGTATGAGGTCGATGGTGCGACAGGCATCGCCCAGGATGGCCGACAGCGCCTGCTCCTTGTCTTTGCGGTCATAACCCATGTTGCAGGCGAAATCGTCGGCGGTGCCGGCGGGGAACATGGCCAGCTTCAGGTCGGCGGAGGGGACCTTCATGATGCCGTTGATGATCTCGTTGGTGGTGCCGTCTCCCGAGACCGAGACCACGACGTCGAAATCCTCCGCCCACTTCACCACCATTTCCTCGGCGTGCCCCGCCCGCTCCGTGAACAAGGCCTCGTACTCGACCCCGGCGCGTTTAAGGCGGTTGAGCAGCCACACGCCCTCCTCCTGGGCCTTGCCGCCCCTGGAGACGGGATTGACTATGACCAGGTATCTCCTATCCCCGTTTTCCTCCGGCAACCCTTACCTCCGTTTCCGACCGCCTCTCTTCAGCCAATCTACCCGGGCGCTGCTGGATATGCGGTAATACCGCGCAAGAGCTGGAAAAACCGAAAGTTTATATTATCACGCGAGCCTGTTGAGGTAAACATTCACATGCCTGGTGTTCAGGAATGTGGCTATAGGTGACCCGCAGAGCGCGGGCGGGCATAATATATCTGAGCGGGCGAAAGGCGGGCCCATGCACAAAGGAGGGACGATGCTCGTAAAGGAAGCGATGAACCGCAACCCGCCCCGCATCCACGATACCGCCACCATAAAGGAGGCCGCCGAGAGAATGGCGCTGACCCAGGCCGGCGAGCTGGTGGTGACGGCGGGCGACGCTGCGGTGGGCATGGTGGGGGCCGAGGAGCTTTTGCGTTGCCTCGTCCCGGAATACGACGAGCTCATGGAGGAGGGCGGCGCCCCATCGCGGCTGCACCCGCACAGACGATCGACGGACCTCCTGCCCCATCTCAAGGTCAAGGAGGTAATGCGGCGTGTCCGCGTCTTCCTGGACCCGGAACAGTCCCTGGAAAGCGCCTTCGGCCTGCTCCTGGAGGAAGGGGGCAAGGCGCTACCGGTAGTGAGTGGGAGAAAGCTGGTGGGGAGCCTTTCCATGGTGGACGTGGCCCGGTCTCTCATGTGGCGCGACAGCGTGGCTCCCGCACAGGGAAAACCGGCGGTAGAGCGCAGGAAAAGCGGGCGAGGAGAGAAAGCCGAGACCTAGCCGAGAGCCGCCGCCTCCCTTCGAGGCACTCACGTGAAGCCCCCGCCGGCCGGAGTTAGAAGGCGGGGAAAACCTAAGCGATGCCTGGACGGGCAGCGGCGGAAGCGGAACGGGTTGTGAGCGGGTGACGCCGCGTTGGCGAAAGCGTTTGCGGGAGGCGGGAGAAGAATCCATGGCTTATGCCGGACCGGTGGCGTCATGGGTAGATCTCCCTGAAAGGAACGGCATCGAGAAGACGAACGAAGGATGAAAGCCGGCTGCGGGAGAGGCGTCGACGACGTCTTGAATGGGAAGTTTGCGGCCACGGCACAATACCGGGGTTGAACCGGTTGCCCTTTGGTTCAGAGAGGCACGGCGCCTGTGAGAAGGAGTGGTTGCTTTGAAGATAGCGGTTACCGGAAAGGGAGGAGTCGGCAAGACCACGCTGGCGGGAGGGTTGGCGCGGCTGCTGGCCGATGAGGGTTACAACGTCATCGCGGTGGACGCGGATCCCGACGCCAATCTGGCATCCAGCCTGGGCATCTCCGAGGAGGAGATGGCGGGGGTGGTGCCCATAGCGGACATGAAGGAGCTCATCGCCGAGCGCACGGGGTCGCAGCCCGGGACCTTCGGGACATACTTCAAGATGAACCCCAAGGTGGACGACCTCCCCGAGGCCCTTTCGCGTATGCACAAGGGAGTGCGCTTGTTGGTCATGGGCACGGTCAAGGAGGGGGGCGGCGGCTGCGTGTGCCCCGAGTCGGTGATGTTAAAGGCGCTGCTGCAGCACCTCCTGCTCGCCCGCGAGGACATGGTGATCCTGGACATGGAGGCCGGCCTGGAGCACCTGGGACGTGGGACCGCGGGAGCGGTGGACGCCATGATCGTGGTCATCGAGCCGGGGATGCGAAGCGTGCAGACCGCCAACACCATCCGCCGTCTGGCCTCGGACCTCAAGGTCCAGAAGGTGTTCGTGGTGCTCAACAAGGTGCAGGATTCAAGAGAGGAGGAGCTGGTGCGCGGCCGCCTGGACGGCCTGCCCTACCTCGGCTCCATATCCTACAATCAGAACATACGCCTCTCCGACCTGGAAGGTACCAGCCCCTACGACGCAGATCCCGCTTTCGTGGCCGAGGTCAAGGCCATCAAGGAAAAGCTCTTCCGGGAGCTGGGCTTCTAAGCGGCCCCCGTTGCCGGAAAGAGGGTACCGGGAAGCGGCGGCCGCGTGATCTTTCCGATCGCTCGGCCGCGGAACGATCCGCGCCGGTCGCCGGTCCCTTAAACACCGGAGGTCAGGGGCAGGGATCGAGGCTCGCCAGGCGGAGCGAGGATCGGGCCATTGCCGGAAGAAAACAGGCGTTTTCCCGACATCATACCGCTATTGGTATATATTGGTATTTATTGGTATTTAGCCCACGTCATGCCCCTTTCCGCCATCATGCCGTCTGCTGCCCGCGGGGACGGGTCAGGGCCGGGCGGGGCTGCGATGCCTCCTTCACATTCGCTAACCCTCGCCGCTCAAGCCCACACCGGTATATTGCGAGCCCTAATCCCCATGCCTGTGATATCTTATTGTTGCCTAAGTCGCCGTTCACCGAGGTCCTGCTCCAGCGAATTAGGAGGCAAAGCTCGAGGGCGGATGTCGGTCGGGCGTGAGGGAGGAATCCGGAACCTGCTCGCGCCGCCGTTCTTTTGTACAAGGAGGGTGCATGTTTCCTATCTTGGCCAAGGATCAACTGGCGGATACCGTCTTCTCCGTGAGGGTTAAGGCGGAGGAAGTGGCGCGCAGGGCGCGGGCGGGTCAGTTCGTCATCCTGCGCCTGGACGAGACGGGCGAGCGCTTCCCGCTCACCCTTTGCGACTGGTCGCCGGACGAGGGGTGGATACGCCTGGTGTTGCAGGTGGTGGGACGCTCCACCCGCAAGCTCAGCCTCATGGAAGAAGGTGACGACATCCTCGACCTGGTGGGCCCCCTGGGCCGCCCCACGGAGATCTGCGATTACGGACACGTGGTATGCGTGGGAGGGGGCGTGGGCATCGCCGCCATCCTACCCATATGCCGCTCCCTGCGCGAGGCGGGAAACCGCGTCACCGGCATCATCGGCGCGCGCAGCGCCGACCTCCTCATCCTCGAGGAGGAGATGGGCGAGGTGACCGACGAGCTGGTGCTCACCACCGACGACGGCAGCCGGGGGATCAAGGGTCGGGTGACCTGGGCCCTCGAGGAGCGTTTGAAAGCGGAGAAGGTGGATCTGGTGATCGCCATCGGCCCCGCCATCATGATGAAGTTCGCCAGCGCGGTGACGGCGGAATACGACGTCCCCACCAAGGTGAGCCTGAACTCCATCATGTTGGACGGGACGGGCATGTGCGGCACCTGCCGTTGCGAGGTGGAGGGCAAGACCCGCTTCGCCTGCGTGGACGGCCCGGAGTTCGACGGCCATGCCGTGGACTGGAACCTGTTGCTGTCTCGCCTCGACCAGTATAAGGAAGAGGAAGAAGTGGCTCGCCGGCTTCCCATATAAGCGCCATGGCGACGGACATGCCGAAGCCCTTGATGGCGGTTACTAATCTGAAGAGCGCCGGCGGTAGGAGGAGGGCGGCCCATCTTCGATCGATATAAGGCCGGCGACCTTGCTCACGATGGCGATGCGATCATCAAACATGCGGGTACTGATAGCACCGGATAAGTTCAAGGGTTCCCTGAGCGCGCGAGCGGCCGCCGAGGCCATCGCCGCGGGCTTCGGAAGCGCCTGGCCGGATGCGCATTTGACCCTCTGCCCCTTGGCCGACGGCGGCGAAGGCACCCTGGAGCTGCTGGTGGAGGCCACCGGCGGCAGAACGCTGGACTGCGAGGTCACGGGCCCCCTGGGCGAGCCGCACGTCGCTCCCCTGGGCATCCTGGGGGATGGGGAGACGGCGGTGGTGGAGATGGCCGCCGCATCGGGCCTGGCGCTGGTGCCGCGACACAAGCGCAACCCCCTGGTCACTACCACCGCCGGCACCGGCGACCTCATCCGTCGCGCCCTGGATGCCGGCTGTCGCCGCATCATCGTGGGTATCGGAGGAAGCGCCACCAACGACGGCGGCATCGGGATGGCCGCCGCCCTGGGAGCGCGCTTCCTGGATTCCTCGGGCGCCGGGCTTCCGCCGGGAGGGGGGGGACTGGTGGACCTCGCCGCCATCGAGCTCGGGAGCCTTGACCCGCGCCTCGGAGAGGCGGAGATAATCATCGCCTCCGACGTGACCAATCCCCTCCTCGGGGAGGAAGGAGCGTCGCGGATATACGCCCCACAGAAGGGCGCGGACGCGGCGGCGGTGGAGCGCCTCGAAAGGGGCTTGGCGCGGTTGGCGGAGGTCACGGAGCAAACGCTGGCCGCGAGCTACGCCGAGCGGCCCGGCGCCGGGGCCGCGGGAGGCCTGGGCTTCGGGCTCATGGCCTTCCTGGGGGCGGAGGTGCGTCCGGGCATAGAGGTGGTCATGGAGGCGGTGGGCTTTGAGGAAAAGCTGGCCGGCCGCGATCTGGTGATCACCGGGGAGGGAAGGCTCGACGCCCAGACCGCCCGGGGCAAGACGGTCACCGGCGTCGCCCGGGCCGCGGCGCGCAAGGGCATTCCGGTGCTCGCCCTGGGAGGGGAGATTGCCGCGGGAGCGGAGGCGCTGCGTTCACTCGGCGTCACCGCCGTCATGGGCATAGCCGACCGCCCCATGGATCTGGATGAGAGCATGCGCCGGGCGGGAGAACTGCTGGAGCTAACCGCCGCAGAGGTCGCGTTCCTCTTACGCGCGCTCCACAGGCCAAGCTGAAGACGCAGGGAGAAGTCGCCCCCCGTGCGCACATGGACCCTCACACCAGCGGCCACGCTGCAGGCGCAGGGCAACGACGGCCGGCTCCCGCAATCTTGACCGCGTTATCCACCCCGCATCGCCGGTGCCCGAAGGCAGCGTAGGCGTACCTAACCTGCGTCCCCGCCGATGAGCCCGGCGATCTTGTCTTTCTTGGGCAAGCGCTTGCCGCGGTGCACCACCCGGCCGTCCACCATGAGCACCGGGGTCATGGGGAAGTATCTCAAGGCCGTCTTGAGGTCGGTGACGTGCCTGACCTCGGCGTCTATTCCCCTCTCCTCCACCACCTCCCTGGTTCTCTGGTAGAGTTTGCGGCAGAACGGGCATCCCGGCCCTACGACCTCGATCTCCATATCCTCACCTCCAGACATAGGGGTCGAGCCTCTTTTCATGTCCGGGCCACCGGAGAAGCCCTGAATCCCCGTGCCTTTACCGATCTCAACCATTAAGTCCGTGCCTGGCCCCAGAACACCCCCTTCGATCTCCGAGAGCTGGTCGGGAGCTCGAGCCTCGGCGAGTCCCCCGATCCCCAGCCCGGGTCCGACCTCTCCTAAAATGCGCTAACGCCGATGGCCTTGACGCCGGCCGGTTTTCCCTCCCCTCCGTCAACAGCGCCCGGAACGGCTCGATCAACGGTCCTAGCTTTGGCCCCCTTAGGAGAGACCGAGGGCGTCGAGGACCTCTCGCAGGCGCCGTAGTTTGTCGGCGTACTTCTCCTCTCTTACCATGGGGCCGCAGTCGGCAAGTGGGTGCTTTTCTTGCAAGAGCAATAAAGCGAAGGCCAGGCAGCTCTGCTCGCCGCACTCGCGGCAGTTGGTCTGGGGCAGCAGCCCGTATATGTCCAGGGGCTTTATCCTTATCTTGCCCTCGTACACCGGCGTGATCTCGTTCCGCCGCTCGTGCACGTGGTTGATCTTCTCGCACAGCCAGGCCAGGGTCTCCTCGGCGTCGGCGATATCGTCCGCCTTGGCGATGGTCACCTTGCGGGGATAGACGGTGACCAGTCGAGCTCCCTTGGTGAAGGTGAGAGCGGGCCGGTCCCCCCCGCCGACGGCGGCTGACGCGGTTCCGCCCCGCTCCTCCCCGGCATCGCTGCGTTCTCCCACATAGGAGGCGTTGGCCAAGACGGCGTTGAGATAGGGCATGAGCTCGCTCACGTCCACGGGGATGCGGGCGATGAGCCTTATCTTCGACTCGTCGGCAAAGCAGGGCTCCACGTGTTCGATATCAATCCTCTTCAGTAGCATCTCCCTCATTCCCCGCTTTCTCGCTTTTCCCAGGCTGCGTCGGCACCCCGCCTTTACCCTCGGCTTACCCTGACAAGAGACAGCCCCATCTCCCGCAGGCGGCCTTCGGCCTCCGCGGCCACCATGGATAGCGGCATTGCGCCGGCTTCCAGCACCGGCATGTTCGCCCCCGCCAGCCCGCCCTCACGCCACAGCGGTTCCGGAGCGGGGAGGAAAGCGTCGCCCAGGACCAGGCGGCAGGCCGCGAGGACCGCCCTCAAGCGGCGTATCCCTCCGCCTTCCACTCCTTGCGTGTCCCGGCTAAGAAGGGGCACCAGGTTGCCGCTCCCCAAGGGCCCGAGACGGTTATCCCTCAGGAAAGAGATCTCCTCCGCCAGCTCCGCAAGGCTGGACGAAAAGACGCCTCCGCGACGGACCAGGAACTGCCTCACCGCCCCCTCCCGCACCAGCTCTCCCGCTCGCGCGGCGAGGGACGGCGCCGACATCAGGGCGATGATGCCCCCACCCAGAGCTCCCTTGAGCTCCTCAACACTCCATCGAACCTCTACCATATCGCCCAGGTCAAGCAGGAGATGCACTAACCCCAGGCGTCCCATCTCCTCCGCCACCTCCGCCACCTCGCGGAGGCCGAGCGCCTCGCCGCTCTCAGCCTTCAGCTCCATCGCCACCAGAGCCGTCACCCGGTCGCCGAAATACCGCCGCGCTGCCGCCTCGGCGGCCTCCAAGGCGGCGCCTCCCTCCCCGCCCTCCGCCAGGGCGAGCAGCTCCGCTATCTCGCCCGCTTCGAGCCGCTTTCCCGCGCGCAACGCGCCGAGCAACCGCCCCAGTGACGGCGAGGGGGTCGTCTCCGGCGCCTTCCCGATGGCTTCAGCCAGGGAGCGCTCGAGGCGGTCCTCGTAGGGAAGCACGGCGATGATGACGATCTTCTCCCCCTCGAGATAGCGCGTGACCTCCTCCCGGACGCGGGACGGCACCGCGATGGCGGTGGTGCAGCGCTCACCCGCCTGGGGGGGCGCCGGCACGAGGCGAAAGCCGTACCCCCTGCGCTTGAGTAACTCCTCGCTGCGCAACATGTGATAGGTGGAGGGGAATACCAGGACCTCTTCCAAGCGCCTCTCCCGCCCCTAGGCCGCGCCCGTGGCGGCCACCACCTCGTCCGTATCGGGCACCTTGCCGTAGGCCACCAGCTTGCCTTCCACGGCCACCGCGGGAAGGACGAACTTGAGCGAGAAGGCGATGCGCGAGGCGAACTCCTCCTCGCCGGCCTCGCGCAGGTAGCGGGCAAGCGCCTTGAGGTTGTCCGCATAAGCGCTCTCTTCCACCATGTCGTGACGCACCAGCTCCGCGCCGGGGAACCTCTTCTCCAGCTCCCCCATGAGAGCGAGCATGCGGGAGAGCTTCTCCTGGTCCTTTAGAAAGGCGGCTCCCGAGCAGGCGCAGGAGGGCGCCGGAATGAAGAACTCGATTCTCTTCGGCGCCGCCATGCCCACCACTTCCTTTCCGTAAACGGCGTCAATATCAAAACAGCGTCTTTACCAACAGCACCATATAATACCCACCGACTCCGAGGAATATGATCCCCGCCCCCTTGCGGATATATTTCTCCCATTTCTGCACCCTGTCCACGTGCCCCGCCCAGGCCCCGGCGCCGAAGGCGATGAGGAGCGCTACCACGAAAACCGGAAGCCCCGTGCCCACCGCGTAGAGCGCCGGCATGTACAGGCCTCCCGCCGGCGTCCCCACCGCCAGCGGGATGAGCATCCCGAAGAAGAGGATGGCGCTGTAGGGGCAGAAGGAAAGAGCGAAGACCGCCCCCAGGAGGAACGCCCCCAGGGCGCCCTTTCCCGCGATGCGCTCTCCCATACGCGCCGCGTATCCTCCTTTCAGGAAGGATAGGTTGATCACGTCCAGCATGACCAGGGCCACCAGGATAAGCAGGGGGCCCAGGTAATATACGGCGGAATCGCGCAGGAACCCCGAGATGTTCACCACGCTCGCCCCCAAATAGACCAGGGCCAGGCCGAGGATCACGTAGGTCGCCGCCCTCCCGGCGGTGTAGAGCGCTCCCGAGAGCACGGTCCTCCTGCGGTCGTCTATGTCCCTGGCGATATAGGCCACGGCGGCGATGTTGGTGGCCAGGGGACAGGGCGAAACGGCGGTGAGCAGCCCCAGGACGAACGCGGCCAGGAAGGGGATGCCCGCAAGCGGTATGCCGCTCTCCCCCGAGGCCGCTCCCTCGCTGATGGCACGGTCCAGCTCGGAATGGATGTAGGAGACGCAGCCCTCCCGGTCCTCCCACATGAACCAGACCTGCTTGAGCTCCTGGAAGCTCTCTACTCCATTGTCGCCTTTTATCACCACAAAGAGGGACGAACCCACGACCCCGTATTTCTCCACCCTTTCCCGGTTTGCGGGATCGTCGATGGCCAGTTTGGTATAAGGCACGCCCTCCCGGCCATGCCCGTGGTAGGTGGAGGCCGCCTCCTCGGCGTAGGAATCTACCCACTCGCAGGAAACGCACCTGAAGCGGGGGTAGAAATATATCAACTCGACCGAAGAATCCTGGTCTCCAGCGCCGTCTCCCGCGGCGACCGCCGCCCGGCTCCCGGAAAACGCGGGCAGCAGAATAAGCAATATGGCTATCGCAAGCGCGGCTGCGCAGTAGGAGAGTCTCTTCATCTTCACGATTGCGGTGACGGGGACGCCTGGCCCCCTCCCGAGATCAGCTTGTCGAGCAATGCCCTCATCTGGTCGGTCTGGATCAATCCCTCATACGCGTCGATGACCGTGCCGTCAGGGCGTATGAAGAAGCTGGTGGGAATCACCCTCACCTGGAAGTAATCGCACAGCGGCAACTCCGCGCGGTCGTAAACGTCCACCACCACGAACTCCACGCGGCCCGCGTATTCCGGCTCCACCTGTCCGATGACCTTCTCCATCTCTATGCACGGTATGCACTGGTTGGAGTGAAAGTTGAGGAACACCGGCTTGCCGTCCTCAAGGGCGTTCTCAAGGGCCAGCTGCGAGGGACTCTTCTCCGCCAAGGAGGTTGTTGGTTTTTGCGCCTCCTGCTCCACTTCCACCGGCGCGTCCTGCTTGACCTTTTGCTCCTCTCCACACCCGCAGTCGGCAAGGGTTATCAGCATCACCATGGAAACAGCGGCCAGCGCCGCCAGTAATAGCTTTGACGCTTTTTTCGCTGTCCTCACCATCGCCTCCGTCATTTTTCTCCTCCCGGCCCTTCGCGTGCTCATGTTGGTTTAAACCCGATCGAACCCGGTCTCGACCACGCCGAACGGAACGCCTTTCCTCTTTTTTCCTGGACTCGATGCGCTCCTGCGTCATTATATCAATTATAATTTATATTAGCATCAACTAATGTTTATAAAGCGCGCTTCCAGCCGCGCGCCCTCCTGCTCATGGTCTCCTTTGCGTATTCGGACTGCGTCGACCAATGTTTGGAGGGCGAGCTTCCAGCCGTGGTTCCCCCGGAGAATCAGGACGCAGATCTTTATGCGCTACCACGGATGCGCGCGATGAGCCGACGAGCCCTTCATCTTGAAAGCGAAGGGGCGAGAAGCTCATGCCCTCACAGGATAGGCTTTACCCCCTCACCAAGGTGATCGTCGCAGCTCTCTCGCATAGGATAATCCTCCTTAATCTTGTACGGTCCAAGCAGGAACGAAAAAGACGTGTTCAGTTTATTTATGCCCTCTCTTCGGAGAGAATAATAGGACCATGTCCCCTCTTTCCTCGCCTTGATCAAGCCGGCCTTGGAGAGGATGCGCAGGTGGTGAGACGTCAGCGGCTGGGATATCCCGAGTTCCTCTTCTATATCACACACGCATCTCTCTCCGTCGAACAGCAGGATCAAAATCTTGAGTCTATTGATGTCGGCGAGGGCTTTGAGCATCACAAACAAGGAGCGAATCCTCTCCTCGTTCTCCTCATTCAAACCCTCAGACCGGCCTATAAGCTCCATGATCTCCCGGGCCACCAAAGCACCGAAAAGAACACCTTCATATTAGCATGTGGGGAAACATAACCCATGCGGATACCTGGGGTCAAGATTTCGCTTTTGGCAGCAAGACGCTTTTTCCCCTCGCGGGCCGAAAAGAAGCGGCGGCATCAGCGCCACGACCGGTAAGAGCGGGAAAAGCTCCCATATTGCCCATAAGCCTTGAAAATGGCGGCAAACTGCCATTGACATATTATATATTTATTATTATATTCTCATATATTAATTAAGTGAAAACGTCGGGAGTCATCCCCCCACTTTCCTAGGTCTTGTACTTCCGGCGTTTTTTCTTGCGCCTGATCTCCATCCCACGACCGTTTTAAACCCCATGGCGACCGTCCTTAAGCGTGGCCGGTTCTCTCGTGTTCCATGACCGGGATTCGTCTCATCTTGAACTTCCGGCGTTTTTTCTTGCGCCTGATCTCCATCCCACGACCGTTTTAAACCCCATGGCGACCGTCCTTAAGCGTGGTCGGCTCTCTCGTGTTCCTTGACCGGGATTCGTCTCAGCGCGACCGTCGGGAGGTTTGCAGCCGACATACTGGCCACTTAGGGGCAATTAGGCAAGCGGTATCCTGGAGGCAATACCCAGGCCGAGACGGCGGCTGAAAGGGCTTCGCGTAACAATGAAGGTTAAGCTCGAGAAGGCTGAGTCCAAGGACCCAAAACGGAGGCGGGAGCCGAAAGGATCTCATGGATACGATATCGCGATCCTTTCACCGGCCGTCCGCGCTGTCCTCGAGCCTCCCTCTCTCCTCTTCCACCAGGCGAAGGACAAGCTTCGCCAGGAGGGCGTAGAACGGCTGCCGGGCGCCCTCGATCACCCGCTGCAGGAAGGGGGGCGCCCATAAGGCCAGATGTTCCACCACCAGTTTCTCGTAAAGCCGCAGGTTCGTCCCATCCTCATTCCCCGACCCGGAGAGCAGAAAGGCCGCGAAGTTGAGCTCGGCGGCTATGTGGTCGGGTATGTTGTGGAACTCCTCCGCTATCTCCAGGCCCGCCTCGTGGTAGAGGTTGTTCACCCAGGAGGTGCTCTCCCCCCACACCTTTCCTTTACCGTCCAGATAGACGGAGCTGTAGGGCGGAGCCACCATCTTGGGGAAGGCGTTGATGAAAAGGCGCGTGTAGTCCCTCTGCAGGTCCAGGAGGAGCTCCGGCCTCGCCTCCTCCCCCGCCTTCAGCCTTTCGCGCAGGCCCTCCAGCGCATCGCCGCATGGTACCTCCAGGACGGCGCACAGCCCCGCGAGCTCCTCCAGGCCGCCCGCGTCTAAGTACTCCAGGTGCTTATCCTTGGGGTAGAGGAAGAAGAAGGAGAGCAGCCCGTAGGCCGCTCCCCTTTCCGCCTCGTCCATGTCCGTCAAGCCTTGGTGATCTTCACGCATACGTCGAGCTGCCGGGCGCTCTGCACCGGGTCGTATTTCTTGAACTTCTCCAGCGATTCAGCGATTTTACGGTTCGGGGTGAGATCGCCGTCGTAGGTGCCGTTGCCCTTGTTGGCCACGGAATACCCCTTGGACCACTGCCCGAAACCGTGCTCGGTGACCACGCAGTCGGGGCGGATTCCCTTGGTCGTGCGCACCCTTATCTTGAGGGCTTTGCCCACTCCCTTGGCCTCCACCATGGCGTAGTCGTTGTCCTTGACCCCGATCTTCTTCGCGGTGTCCGGGTGCATGTGGATGAAGTTCTCCGGCTGCAGCTCGCGCAGGGCGGGGTCGTTGGCGTTCCTGTTCATGCGGTTCCAGGTAAGGTGGTTGGTGAGGAAATAATAGGGGTATTCGTCGTCCGGCTCCGCCTCCTTGGGATGCCAGGTGGGCAGGGCCTCGTAGCCCTTGTCGTTGAGGGCGCTGGAGAACAGCTCGAGCTTCTTGGACGGCGTGTTGAACTCCGATTTGGGCTTGGGCCTCCCGTCCGATGCGGCCTTGGATTTGTCCTGCCAGACGCCTTTGTTCTCCTTGATAATCTTCTTCCTCGTCTCCTCCACCGCCGCCTTGAGGGCGTCCTGGGCCGCCTGGTCGGGTTTCTTCACCCTCTTCCTCTCGCCGGTGGCGGGGTCGGGGTCGCCGAGCAGAGCCTCGTACTCGGGGCACTCGACTTTATACCCCAAGGCCTCGAAATGCTTCATCTTCTGCTCGTCCCACCACACCGCGTAGTCCCCCAGGCCCATGCCCTTGAGGATACCGTTGGTTATGGGGCCGAAACCCTTGTTGTCGTAGAGCGCCGTCCCGTCGCGGAACTCCACCTGCGGCCACAGGGCGTGGTATTCGCGGGCCTCGTATCCCTTGGACTCCATGAAATGCTCGTCGGGCAGGACGATGTCCGCCAGCATGCACATCTCGTTGGGCAGGATATCGATGGCCACGAAGAAATCCAGGGTCTTCAGCGCCTCGATGATGGTGTCCTGGTTGGGGAAGGCGAGGATGCCGTATCCCTTGGAGATGCCCACCTTGACGGGGTAAGGGGGATTGTTGAGCATACCGTCGGCGAGGTGGCTGAAATCGCCCTTGGCGAAGCCTTTGGCCATCTTCACCGCCAGCGGGTACTTGTCATGCCCGTCCACCCGCCTCTTCTCGGTGATCTCGGGGTACTTGGCCTCGGGGTTCATGAGGAACTCCTCCGCCCCTTTTAGCGAGGGCATGCGGGACATGTAATGCCCGCCCGGCCTCTCTATCGCCCCCACCAGGGCGTTGAGGATGAACTCCGCCTGGGAGAGGGGGAAGGAGTTGGCGTAGTTGGGACCGCCCGCGTCGCGCTTGTGCAGGGCGACCATGGCCGGCCGCGTCTTGCCGAACTCCCGCGCGATGCGCCTGATGTCCTGGGCCGGCACCTCGGAGATCTTCTCCGCCCACTCTGGGGTGTAGCCCTCCTTCTTCACGTGCTCGGCGAGCTGCTCGAACCCCACCGTCATCTGCTGCACGTACTCCTTGTCGTAGAGCTCCTCCTCGATGAGCACGTAGATCATGGCCAGGGCCACCGCCAGGTCGGTGCCCGGCTTTATGGGTATCCACTCATCGGCCTTGGAGGCGGTCACCGAGAGGCGGGGGTCGAAGAACACCGTCTTGGCGCCGTTCTCCTTGGCCGCCAGGAACCCCTTGAGCTGGTACATCTTGGACTTGGCGGGCTGATCCCACCCGAAGGAGACGATGTACTTGGCCTTGTCCAGGTCCATGCACCATGACTTGCCCGCCCCCCAGCTCACCTTCCAGCAGAGGTCATGGGTGAGATAGCAGGTGTCCACGTGGGAGACCTGGTTGGGGGTGCCCACCGCCTGCACCAGGGCCTTCTCCTTCTCCTTGGGGCGCCCGATGTACAGCAGGGTCTGGGGTCCGTACTGGTCGATGGCCTCCTTGAACTTTTTGCCGATGGTCTCGAAGGCCTCGTCCCAGGTGATTTGCACCCAGCCGGGATCCACGTCGATGCCCTTCTCGGGGTTGGTCCTCTTCATGGGGTACTTCAGGCGGTCGGGGTCATAGAGGGTGTTCATGGCCGACTCGCCCTTGACGCAGATGCTGCCCATGGCCCCCAGCTCATCCGCCGGGTTGGCGATTATCTCCCGCATGCGACCGTCTTTGTAGCGACCGATCATGCCGCATACGTTGTCGCACACCCCGCAGAAAAAGTATTTCTCCTCATCGAAGAGGTCCCCCGTGGTGGCGGCAGCGGCGGAGGTGGAGAGCCTGAAAATCTCGGGGAAAGCCAGCCCCAGTCCTCCCGCGCCGGCCGCCTTGAGGAAAGTCCTTCTATCGAGCTTCATCTATATTCCCTCCTTTTAGCGGTAAGCCGTCCATTCATGCCGCCTTCTGGGCCGCCGTTACGGCTCCGAAGGGCTTGGGCTTGAAGGCCTTGTCCAGCAGGGGCACGAAGGCGTTCATGAGCAGGATGGAATAAGCGACGCCCTCGGGGGCGGCGGTGAACTTCCTGATCAGGACCACCAGTATGCCGATGCAGGCGCCGAAGAACAGTTGCCCGCTGCGGCTCACCGGGCTGGTCACCCAGTCCGTGGCCATGAAGAAGGCTCCGAACATCAGGCCGCCGGCGAGGATGGTGTAGAGCGGGTCAACGCCCAGGATGGCCGAGAGTATAAAGGCGCTCACGATGATGGAAGTCGGGATCTCCCAGCTGATCACGCCGCGGTAGAAGAGGTAGGCGGCGCCGATTAGCACGGCGAGCACCGAGACCTCGGAGAGCGATCCTCCGGGGTTGGCCAGGAAAAGGGCTCCGTAGGAGGGCTTGGCCCCCATGGCGCCTTCCTTGAGGTAGAAGAGTGGGGTGGCGCCGCTTACGCCGTTGATGCTCCCCTTGAAACCCCCTCCGCCTATCCACACGTACCAGGTGCTGAGCAGGATGAGGCTTACGCGCCCAAAGAGAGCGGGGTTGAAATAGTTGCGCCCCAGGCCTCCAAGCAGCTCTTTCGCTATACCCACCGCTATTACCGTGCCTATGATTCCCACCCACCAGTTGGTCGCCGGCGGCAGCAGCAAGGCCAGGAAAAGGCCGGTTACCAGGGCGGAGTAATCGTTGAGAGTGATCTTTTTACGGGCTATACTCCGCGCCACCACCTCGGTCAACGCCGCTGTCGCCACGCACACCAAAATATTGATGACCGCGTCCCAACGGAAAAGGACGATGGCGACGATGGTCACCGGCGCCAGCGCGATGAGCACGTCGCGCATGGCGTTGGGGACCTTGTCCTTGCCCCTGATGTGCGGCGATACGGTCACTGCCAGATTATCTGCAAGAGCCATACTCAATCGCCTCCTCTACTTCTTCTTCAGGGCCGCGATCTCGGCCTTGGCCTTGCGCACGTATTGCACGTGGGGGATGTAGGCGGGGCAGGAGAAGGAGCAGCAGCCGCACTCGAAGCAGTCCAGCGCCCCCCACATCTCCGCCTTGTCCCACTGCCCGCGGCGGGCGGACTGCACGATGTAGTTGGGGGAGAGGAACATGGGGCAGGCCTCCACGCACTTGCCGCAGCGCACGCACTCGCATTCCTCGCCCAGATCCACCACGTCTGAGGTGAGCACCACCACTCCCGAGGTGCCCTTGACCACCGAGGCGGAGGTGCCCGACTGCGCCCAGCCGGTCATGGGGCCGCCCATGATCAGCTTGGCGGGGTTGCCCACCAGGCCCCCGCAGGCGTCTATGAGGGCGGAGATGGGGGTGCCGATGGCGCAAAGCAGGTTGGAGGGCTC
>JACVJD010000014.1 GCA_015711825.1 Candidatus Solincola daggyaiensis | reverse complement strand
CAAGCTCCTGGGCGACCACGCCGTTTTCGCCGGGGAAGGCGGGGAAGGCAAGGCCGCCGCGGCGGAGGAAAAGGCGGAGGAAAAGGCGGAGGAGGCGCCCCCGGAGGAGGGCGGACAAGAGTGAGGAGTGGACCGATGAAGGGCGAGAAGCGGCGGTCGCTGCCGTTAA
Source organism: Candidatus Solincola daggyaiensis (assembly GCA_015711825.1). Classification (GTDB taxonomy): domain Bacteria; phylum Actinomycetota; class Geothermincolia; order Geothermincolales; family RBG-13-55-18; genus Solincola_B; species Solincola_B daggyaiensis. Next base: position 42,880 of record JACVJD010000014.1, on the reverse strand, counting down.
CGCCCGCAAGGTGCCGGGGCGGCGCGCACCCCGGTCTCGCGCGCGCCATTCCCGCTAACCCCGATGGGGGGAGAGTCCTGGACGCGGCCGCGGCAAGGCCGGCCGCTGCGCCTGGCGCGCAGGTTGGGGAAGAGCGGGCTCGCGCGGGTATAATCTGTATAGAAGGAAGGGACGGAAAAAGGTATAGAAAAGACCACGGACGCGTACGGACGGCGCCATGCGCCGGGAAAAGGATGATGTGAGATGACCAGCAGCCTGATACCCATAGTGATAGAGCAGACCAACCGAGGTGAGAGGTCCTTCGATATCTACTCGCGCCTGCTCAAGGACCGCATCATCTTCCTCGGCTCGGAGATCGACGACCACGTCGCCAACCTGGTGATGGCGCAGCTCCTGCACCTGGAATCGGAGGATCCGGAGAAGGACATCCACCTCTACATAAACAGCCCCGGGGGCATCGTCACCTCCACCCTGGCCATCTACGACACCATGCAGTACGTCAAGGCCGACGTCTCCACCATCTGCATCGGTCAGGCGGCCTCGGGGGCGGCGCTGCTGCTGGCGGCGGGGGCGCCGGGGAAGCGCTTTGCGCTACCACATTCAAGGGTCCTGCTGCACCAGCCCGCCGGCGGGGCGAGCGGCCAGGCGGTGGACATCGACATCCATGCCCGCGAGATCCTGCGCCTGCGCGACCTCCTGGACAAGATACTCTCGGAGCACACCGGTCAGCCGCTGGAGCGCATAAGGTCGGACACCGACCGGGACTTCATCATGAGCGCGCAGGAGGCCAAGGAGTACGGGGTTATCGACATGGTTATCGAGCGCAAGGCCGAGGAGGAGGAGAAGCTGAAATAATCCCGGGGCGCGAACAACGACGCCTTGCGTGCGCCTTGAGGTGCCTGGGCGAGGAAAGCGCTTTTGGGAGCGTTGATGGAGTAGGGTTGGCGGGCGCAGCCCAGGCGGGGAAATAGGCGTCGCTTAGGGCGCAAGAAATCGTCCCGGGAGGACGATATGATTAACGAAGGCGAGGTGCAGGGAAGCCAGGGTAAAGGAAAGGGACGAAAAGGACGATAGGTGGTGTTGTCGTCGGCGGCCACCGCGGCTTAGACGGAAAGCGGGGCGCCGAAGCGCCAGGCGGAGTCGGACCGTTCAAGGGCCGGAGGTATAAAACCCGCAAGGCGTTAAAGGATCGCGAAAGGGCTGCGGCAAGCCCGGAGCTTTATCGAGGTGGAGGTAGCTATAGATGGCCAAGTTCGGCGAGGGCGGCGATCTTCTCAAATGTTCCTTCTGCGGCAAGAGCCAGCGGCAGGTCAAGAAGCTCATAGCTGGCCCGGGCGTTTACATATGCGACGAGTGCATCGACCTGTGCAACGAGATCATCGAGGAAGAGCTCTCCGAGACCCCTGAGCTGCGCCTCGAGGAGCTGCCTAAGCCCTCCGAGATCTACCGTTTCCTAAACGATTACGTCATCGGGCAGGACAAGGCGAAGAAGATCCTCTCGGTGGCGGTTTACAACCACTACAAGCGCATCCAGGTGGGCAGCTACTCCGACGACGACGTGGAGCTGCAGAAGAGCAACATCGTCCTCATCGGCCCCACCGGTTGCGGCAAGACCCTGCTGGCGCAGACCCTGGCGCGGGTGCTCAACGTGCCCTTCTGCATCGCCGACGCCACCACCCTCACCGAGGCGGGCTACGTGGGCGAGGACGTGGAGAACATCCTCCTCAAGCTCATCCAGGCCGCCGACTACGACGTCAAGCGGGCGGAGACGGGGATCATCTACATCGACGAGGTGGACAAGATAGCCCGCAAGTCCGAGAACCCCTCCATCACCCGCGACGTCTCCGGCGAGGGGGTGCAACAGGCGTTGCTCAAGATCCTGGAGGGGACGGTGGCCAGCGTTCCTCCCCAGGGAGGGCGCAAGCACCCCCACCAGGAGTTCATCCAGATCGACACCACCAACATCCTCTTCATCTGCGGAGGGGCCTTCGCGGGGCTGGAGAACATCGTGGAGAACCGCATCGGCAAGAAGGGGGTGGGTTTCGGGGCGGATATCAAGCGCCGCGAGGACAAGGAGATCGGGGAGATCCTGGAGCAGGTGATGCCCGAGGACCTCCTCAAGTACGGCCTCATCCCCGAGTTCGTGGGGCGCCTGCCGGTGATCGCCGCCTTCCACGGTCTCAGCGAGGACGACCTGGTGTCCATCCTCACCCAGCCCAAGAACGCCCTGGTGAAGCAGTACAAGAAGTTCTTCGAGTTCGACGGGGTGGAGCTGCGCTTCACCGAGGGGGCGCTGCGGGCGGTGGCCCGCAAGGCCATGCAGCGCACCACCGGGGCGCGGGGCCTGCGCGCCATCATGGAGGAGTGCCTCCTGGAGGTGATGTACGAACTCCCCTCGCGCAACGACATCATCCGCTGCGTGGTCACCAAGGACACCATCGAGAAGGGCATCGAGCCCACCCTGGTCACCTCGGCCGGCGACTACAAGGATGAGGAGAGCGCCTGACCCCGCGTCTTCATCGCTGACGGTGGAGCAGATCGAGACCGCGGGCACCAGCACGGCATATGCGGTCGTCGATAATACCCCAGGCAGCCCGGGCATAGTCATCAAGACCAGCGACTACGGCGAGAACTGGTCTGTGTACGCCATGCCGCAGGGGTCGGGAAGCCTCTACTTCATCTGCGCCCTGGACGCCTCCACCGCCTTCGCGGCGGGCAGCTCCGGCACCATCCTGCGCACCACCGACGGCGGCGCGAGCTGGGAGCGCATGTACGCCCCCACCGGCGAGCACCTGAAAAGCGTCTATGCCGTGGACGCCACCCACGCCTGGGCGGCGGGAGAGCACTGCACCGTGCTGTGCCTGGTGCAGGCCAACACCCGGGTGGGAAGCGGCGTCAGCGTGGACCTGGGGGGCGGCGACACCGTCACCTTCTCCTCCGTGACCGCGGCGGGGAACACCGTCAAATACCCGGCGGAGCCCCCCAGCGGCGAGGAGTTCGACTACCACTGGCCCCAGAGGTGCGTGGACATCTCCTCCAGCGCCTCCTTTACGGGGACGGCCGAGGTGAGGTTGACCTACGGCGATAGCGGGCTTGACGAAAGCGCTTATCGCTTGTTCCATAACACGGGAAGCGGCTGGGAGGACGTGACCACCTCCGTGGACACGGAGAACAACGTCATCACCGGGCAGGCGACCTCGCTCTCGGAGTTCATGATCATCTACCCCTTCCCCAAGATAAAGAGCGTCACCCCCAGCTGGGGCATGCGGGAGAGCACCGTGGACGCCGACATCCATGGCTACGGCTTCTGGGAGAAGCCGGGGGAAAAACCGACGGTACAGCTGCGATACGGTAGTTCGATAATAGAGGCCACGGACGTCGTGGTGCACGACCTCTATCACATAAGCTGCAAGTTCCCGCTCCCGGCGGAAGCTGAGCTGGATTACCGGGAAGTCTATATCAGGGATCCCGGCCCCGACGCGTACGAGGACACCTTCTGGGGTTTCAGGATCGTGGAGAACCCGCCGCCTGATCCCACCATCACCTCCATAACGCCCGACTACGGGCCAAGGGGATCCACCGTGGCCATCAGCGACCTGGCCGGCACCGGCTTCTGGGATACCCCAGCCGATAAAGCCACGGTCAAGCTCGCCAGGAGCGGCCAGCCCGATATCGTGGCCACCGGCGTCAGCATCTACAGCAACGGCACCAAGATAACCTGCAGCTTCCCTATCCCCGCCGACGCCTACTCGGGTCCCTGGGACGTGACGGTGACCAACCCCGACGGCCGCAGCGGGACCCTGCCCGGCGGCTTCATGGTCACGGGGGCGTTGCCCCCGCCCACCCTGACCGGCGTGGAGCCCGACTCGGGCGTGCTCGGCGCCACCATCGACGTCACCCTGACGGGAACTGGATTCTGGGGTCGCCCTTCGTGATGCTCACGAAAGAGGGCCAGGGCCCCATCTGGGCTACCTATGCGAAGGCGGCGAGCTCCACCACCGTCAATTGCAGGTTTACCATCTATTTCATGACCACCCAGGGCAAGGTGGACGGACCCCAGGGCTTCGAGATAGCCGGGAAGTCCCGCCACTCCTTCGACCTCAACGAGCTGGTCATGGACTGGAACGTCTCCACCAAGGTGACCTCGCACGGAGGGGACGTCATCTGCGAGCGCGCCATGTACGGCAACGACGACGCCTGGGCCCACGACTCCGCCGCTCATACGCCTTAGGGGAATAGCTCGCTTGGTGGCGAGCGGGCGCGTGCCCGGACCAAAGCGCTGCGGGCACGCGCCCTTCATTGCCCGGGCGGGGAAAGGGAGAGAGCCGCGCAGGCCGCGGTCAGCGGCGCAGCCGGCCCGCGAGGCGGGCGGCGCGGATGGCGGGGTGGGAGCGCATTTCCTCCGCGCTGTCCCGGATATCCTCCACACCCTCCCTGATCTCGGCGGCATGGGAGGCGATGGAGCGCGCGCGCTCCCCCATGGCCTCAAAGGCGAGGCGCAGGTTCGCGGCGTGTTCCCCGAAAAAGACGGACCAGGCCCGGAAGTCTTTATAGCCGTAGCGTGCCGTTCGCCACACGCCCAGCGCCGCGCAGACCAGGGCCGCCAGGGCGGCCATGCCCAGGACGAGCGACGCCAGGAAGACGATCAATGCCGCCGTGCCCATGCCTTTCCTTCCTCTCCACCGCCGGGAACAGGTCTTTGTCCGGGTGCCATTGTATCATTTTTCCACCCGGGACGGCTGCGGTCGCGTTTCCTTCTTGAGAGCGGTTTGTTGGCCCTCCCGCAAGCAAATCGCCGGCGTCGCGCGATCTTGCCCGCCCAGGTCGCAAGGAGCGGGTTTGACAAAGGCAGGGCCGCTTTTTACCATGCATTGAGGCGCCTTCGGGATGCGAAAGACCGCCTTCGATCATGGCGTCGCCGTCATAAGGCATAATGCCGTAAGGGGGAGGCGCTTGATGCCCTCGCGGTCCTGCCGCGCGTGCGGGTTGCAGGAGTCCTCGCGGGCGGGCAAACCACCCCCGCGGGTCGGCGGCGCGGGCGGGATGGCGAAAGGTGATTGCGAGGAGGGTAAAGAGATTGCCTGATGACCTTCGGAGCGAGGCGGGGAGCGATATCCCCAAGGCCTACGACCCCGCGCAGGTGGAGGAGAAGTGGTACGCTTTCTGGGAGGAGAAGGGCTATTTCCACGCCCAGGTGAACTCGGAGCGGGAGCCCTTCACCATCGTCATCCCCCCGCCCAACGTCACCGGGTCCCTACACCTGGGGCACGCTCTCAACAATTCCCTGCAGGACTTCATCGTGCGCCGCCGCCGTATGCAGGGCTACGAGACCCTGTGGCTTCCCGGCACCGACCACGCCGCCATCGCCACCCAGGCGGTGGTGGAGCGCAACCTGGCCGCCGAGGGCACCAACCGCTGGGAGATCGGGCGGGAGGCCTTCCTGGAGCGGGTGTGGCAGTGGGTGGAGAAGTACGGCGGCACCATCATCAGGCAGCTCAAGCGCATGGGCTGCTCCTGCGACTGGGAACGGGAGCGCTTCACCATGGACGAGGGCTGCTCGCGGGCGGTGCGCGAGGTCTTCGTGCGCCTCTACGAGGAGGGCCTTATCTACCAGGGCTACTACATCGTCAACTGGTGCCCGCGCTGCCTCACCGCCATCTCCGACATCGAGGTGGAGCACGAGGACGTGGAGGGTAAGCTGTGGTACATCCGCTACGACCTCAAGGACACGGGCGAGCCCATCTACGTGGCCACCACCCGCCCCGAGACCATGCTGGGAGACACCGCGGTGGCGGTGAACCCCCGCGACCACCGCTACCGTCACCTGGTGGGCAGGACGGCGGTGCTCCCCCTGCTGGGGCGGGAGATCCCGGTCATCGCCGACGATTTCGTGGACCCCGAGTTCGGCACGGGCATGGTCAAGGTCACCCCCGCCCACGATCCCAACGACTTCGAGATGGGCCGCCGGCACGGGCTGGAGGAGATCAACATCTTCACCCCCGAGGCGGTGGTGAACGAGAACGGCGGCCCCTACGCCGGGCTGGACCGCTACGAGGCGCGCAACGCGGTGGTGAGGGACCTGGAGAGCATGCATTATATCCGGAAAGTGGAAACACACTCCCACGCCGTGGGGCATTGCTACCGCTGCCATACCGTCATCGAGCCCTACCTCTCACGGCAGTGGTTCGTGTCCATGAAGGAGCTGGCGGAGCCGGCCATTCGCGCCGTGGAGGAGGGGCGGACGCGTTTCGTCCCCCCACGCTGGGAGAAGATCTACTTCGACTGGATGTACAACATCCGCGACTGGTGCATCTCCCGCCAACTCTGGTTCGGCCACCGCATCCCGGCATGGTATTGCGGCAAGTGCGGCGAGGTCTTGGTATGCCGCGAGGATCCGACGGCGTGCCCCTGCGGAGGCGAGCTGGAACAGGACCCGGACGTGCTGGACACCTGGTTCTCCTCCGGGCTGTGGCCCTTCTCCACCCTGGGCTGGCCCGACGACGTCCCCGAGCTGGGGTATTTCTACCCCACCTCGGTGCTGGTCACCGCCTTCGACATCATCTTCTTCTGGGTGGCGCGCATGATGTTTCTGGGCATCCACTTCATGGGCGACGTCCCCTTCCGGGACGTCTTCGTCACCGCCCTCATCCGCGACGAGTCGGGCAAGAAGATGAGCAAGTCCTCGGGCAACGTCATCGATCCCCTGGAGGTCATCGAGAGGTACGGCGCCGACGCCCTGCGCTTCACCCTGGGGCATATCGCCGTGCCCGGGCGCGACGTCTTCCTCTCCGAGGAGAGGATCGAGGGCAGCCGCCATTTCTGCAACAAGATATGGAACGCCTCGCGCTTCGCCCTCATGAACCTGCAAGGTTTCGAGCCCGGGGCGATGGAGGGGAAAAGGCTGCATCTCACCCTGGCCGACCGCTGGATACTCTCCGCCCTCAACCGCCTCATCTCCACCGTGGACGAGCACTGCGAGGCCTACAACTTCAGCGAGGCCTGCCGCGCCCTCTACGAGTTCTTCTGGAGCGACTTCTGCGACTGGTACGTGGAGCTCTCCAAGCTGCGCCTCTACGGGGAGGACCCGGTGGAGAAAAACACCGCGCAGTACGTGCTGTGGACGGTTCTGGAGCAGGCGCTGAGACTGCTGCACCCCTTCATGCCCTTCATCACCGAGGAGATCTGGCAGCGCCTTCCCCATGAGGGGGAGTCGCTGGTGGTGGCGCCGTGGCCCCGGCCGCGCCCGGACCTGGTGGACGGGGAAGCCGAGGGGGAGATGGACGCCCTGCGGGAGATCGTCACCTGCATACGACGCCTGCGCTCGGAGATGGGGCTGCGTCCCAACCTGCGCATCGCCGCCCTGGCGTTGCCCCTGGAGGAAGGCCGGAGGGAGCTGCTGGAACGGCACATGGAATACTTCACCTCGCAGGCGCGTCTCACCTCGCTGGAGATGGTGGAGGGCGTAGAGGACCCGGCCTCCTACGCGCGCGGCCTGGCGGCGGGGGTGGAGGTGTTCATACCCCTGGTCCGCGAGGGGTTTTCGGAGGAGGCGGAGAGGATAAAGCGGGAGATCGACAGGCTGGAGAAGGAGGCCGAGCGCTTTCAGGCCAAGCTCTCCAACGACCAGTTCCTGGCCAAAGCGCCGGCGGAGGTGGTGCGCAAGGAGCGGCGCAAGCTCGCCGACGCCAAGCTCAAGATGGAGAAGCTGCGCGAACAGCTGCAGATCATAGAGGGATGAGGTCTTTGATCGCGGATCGTCGACGCTGATGAGGATGGAGGAGCTCGGATAGGGCCATGGGAATACATGAGAATATGTTCAAGGCCGGATCCCTGATCCTGTAGGGGGAGAGATGGATTTCAAGGCGGCCGAAGAGTACCTGGCGAAATCTGCCATGCACGGCATCAAGCCGAGCCTCGACCGCATACGCCTGCTCCTCGCCAAGATGGGCGACCCCCAACTCCGGTTCCCCTCCATCCACATCACCGGGACCAACGGCAAGACCTCGGTGGCGCGCATGGTGGCCTCCATCCTCGAGGTGGGGGGAAGAAAGGTGGGGCGCTATACCTCTCCGCACATGCAGAGCATCACCGAGCGCATGTGCGTGGACGGCAGGCCCATCTCCGAGCGCGATTTCGCCGCCACGCTGGAGAGGATAATACCCTTGGTGGAGGAGACGGACGCCGAGACCGGCGACCCCTTGAGTTACTTCGAGGTCACCACCGCCATGGCCTTTGGTTATTTCGCCCAGCGCAAGGTGGAGGTGGGGGTGATCGAGGTGGGTCTCGGGGGAAGGTGGGACGCGACCAACCTGGTGGACTCGAGACTGCAGATCATCACCGGGGTGGCCCTCGATCACATGGCCGAGCTCGGCGATACCCTGGAAAAGATAGCCTGGGAGAAGGCGGGGATCATCAAGGAGGACAGCTACGTGATCTCCGCGGTGGGCGATCCCGGGGCCCTGGAGGTGATCGAAAGGGCCTGCGAGGAGAAGAGGAGCAACCTGAAGCTTTTGGGGAGGGACTTCTCACTCCTCTACAATCTCACCTACGGAGTGGACACGGGAAGAATAGGGCAGGCGGTGGGCGTCAGAGGCCTGCTGCGCGAATACCCGGAGCTTTTCGTGCCCCTGCTGGGCGATCACCAGGCGGTCAACGCGGCGTGCGCCGTGGCGGCATGCGAGTGCTATGCCGGCACCCTTGCCGCCCTCTCCTCCACCGAGGTGGAGATGGGGCTGCGGCGGGTGAAGTCGCCGGGGCGACTGGAGGTGGTTTCACGCGACCCCCTCCTGCTCCTTGACGGCGCACACAACCCCGACGGCGCGGGCCGGCTGGCGCAGGTCCTGGCCAACGACCTGGACTACGAGCGCTGCATCCTGGTGGTGGGCATACTCGAGGACAAGGACGCGCTCGCCATGCTCGCGTCGCTCCTCCCCCTGGCGCATACGGTGGTGGCCACCCAGAGCGGCGACGAGCGCGCCATCCCCGCGCACCGCCTCGCGGAGATGGTCAAGGGGCTGGGGAAGGACTGCGTGGTGGTGGAGCAGGTGGGGGAAGCGGTGAGGTTCGCGCGTACCCTGGCCACGGTGAGCGATGTGGTCTGCGTCACCGGCTCGCTGTACACGGTGGGAGAGGCCAGGACCGCGCTGGGCCTAAAGCCCGAATAGGAGCCGGTGCCTGCACGCGTTTCAGCGCCGGCGGCGGCGTTACCTAAGTGGAGGATAATGGCAGAATACTCGGGATCGATGACCTGACCCCCGAGGGACGCGGAGGAGAACATGGCTATCGAGAGGACGCTGGTGTTGGTGAAGCCCGACGGCGTAAGGCGCGGGCTGGTGGGCGAGGTCATCTCGCGCTTCGAGAGGCAGGGGCTGCGCATCGCCGCCATGCGCATGCTCCTGGTGGACGAGGAGCTGGCGGCACGCCACTATGCCGAGCACCTGGAAAAGCCCTTCTATCCCGAGTTGCTCTCCTTTATCACCTCCGGCGAGGTAGTGGCCATGGTGCTGGAGGGAGAGGCGGCCATATCCCAGGTGCGCAAGCTCATGGGTCCCACCGACCCCAGGGAGGCTCCGCCCGGGACCATCCGGGGAGATTTCGCGGTGCGGATCACCGAGAACGTCGTGCACGGCTCCGACGGCCCGGAGAGCGCGGAGCGCGAGGTGGGCATATTCTTCCCCGGCCTCTGAAGCGAGGCCCGGGCCGCGGTTGCCGGCAGGTCGAGAACGCCGCGTGTGATAGAATAATCCCGTACGCGAAAGGCGGCCTTCGGGCCGTCAAATATATGATGGAAGGGTGAAGCTCATGTTCTCTTCGTGGGAGATGCTGGGAAGGGACATGGCCATAGACCTGGGGACGGCCAATACCCTCGTCTACGTGCGGGGCAAGGGCATCGTCCTCAACGAGCCCTCGGTGGTGGCTATCAACACCTCCAACGGCGCCATTCTCGCGGTGGGGGCGGAGGCCAAGCGCATGATCGGGCGCACCCCCGGCCATATCGTGGCCGTGAGGCCGCTTAAGGACGGGGTGATCGCCGACTTCGACGTCACCGAGAAGATGCTGCGTTACTTTATCCAAAAGGTGCACAAGCGGAGGCTCTTCGCGCGGCCGCGCGTGGTGGTGTGCGTGCCCTCGGGAACCACGGGGGTGGAGCAACGCGCGGTGGAGGAGGCCTGCATCCAGGCCGGGGCCAGGGCCGCCTACATCATAGAGGAGCCCATGGCGGCCGCCATCGGGGCGGGACTTCCCATACACGAGCCCACCGGCAACATGGTGGTGGACATCGGGGGCGGCACCACCGAGGTGGCGGTGATCTCCCTGGGAGGCATCGTCACCAGCGAGTCCGTGCGCATCGGCGGCGACGAGTTGGACGAGGCGGTCATCAACTACATCAAGCGCGAGTACAATCTCATGATCGGCGAGAGGACCGCGGAGGAGCTTAAGATACAGATCGGCTCCGCCTTCCCGGTGGACGACGACATCAACGCGGAGATAAGGGGCAGGGACCTCGTCACCGGCCTGCCCAAGACCATCCTGGTGCTGGCGGAGGAGATCAGGGAGGCCATAGAGGAGCCGATAGCCGCCATCGTGGACGCGGTAAAGACCACCTTGGACAAGACGCCCCCGGAGCTGGCCTCTGATATCATGGACCGGGGGATAATGCTGACGGGAGGAGGGGCCCTGCTGACCGGGCTCGACGAGCGGCTGCGCCACGAGACGGCCATGCCGGTACAGGTCACCGGCTCGCCCCTATCGGACGTGGCCCTGGGCTCGGGTAAGTGCCTCGAGGAGTTCGAGATCATGAAGAAGGTGTTGATCTCCTCGTCCCGGCATTGAACCGGGGCCGGACGATCATGATCGAAAGACAGAACCGCAGGCAGAGGGCGTTGGTCATAACCCTGGTGGTCATCTGCGTGCTCTTGGTCACCGTTTATTCGCGCGAGAGCAAGGACGGCCTCTTTCATCGCCTGCAGCGCCTCTCCCTGGACATCATCTCCCCGCTTCAGAAGGGCATGAGCAAGGTCTTGAGCCCGGTCAAGGACGGCATCGGCTTCGTGGTGGACCTGGGAAAGGCGAGGGGGGAGCGCGACCGCCTGCGGGAGGAGTTCCGCGACATGCAGGGGAGGGTGGACGAGCTGGAGGCCCTGAGGCTGGAAAACGAGGAGCTCAAGAGCATGATCGCGGTGAAGGAGAACAACCCGGGCTTCGAGTTCCTGGTGGTGGACGTCATCGGGGCCAACCCCGACATCTGGGAGCAGACCATCCAGATAGGGGCGGGGTATTCCGACGGGCTGCGGGAATATATGGCCGTCCTCAGCGAGGACGGCAGCCTGGCGGGAAGGATAATCCTCTGCACCTCGGAGGCCTCGGTGGTGCAGTTGATCACCGACGAGAAGAGTTCGGTGGGCGCGAAGCTGCAGACCAACGGGGAACTGGGGGTGTTGCGGGGCGAGGGCAGGAACGGGGTGCGCCTGGAGCTGCTCAACCAGGACGCGGAGGTGAAGACCGGGGATCTGGTGGTGACCTCCGGCCTGGGGGGAACCTGCCCCGCGGGGCTTCCGGTCGGAAACATCACCGAGATCAGCGAGCGCAGGGCGGACCTCTCGGTGGGGATCGTCATCGAGCCGCGCGCCCGCCTGACGCGGTTGAACCGGGTGATGGTGGTGGTATCGCCGCCGCCGCGCACCGCTCCCATCGAGGCCGCGGGGAGAAGGTGAGGCGGTGATGCATCGAAGGTTGACCTTTTTCGTGGTGCTGGTGCTGGCTTTGCTGGTGCAGCTCACGGTGGCCCCGGAGATCGGCGTGGGCTCGGTGAGGCCCGACGTGCTGCTGGTGGCCACGGTATGCTGGGCTCTCTTCGAGGGCCCGGGCCAGGGGGCTCTTTTCGGGTTCTTCGGCGGCCTGCTGGAGGACGTCTTCTCCACCGCGGTGCTGGGGGTCGGCGCCTTCGCCAAGACCATCATCGGCTATTTCAGCGGCGAGCTTCGGCAGCGCATCGTCTCCAAGTCGGTGGCCTGGCCCATGGCCATCGTGTTCTTCGCCTCCATCCTCCACGAGTTGGTGAAGTTCGCCACCTGGGCCATGGTGGGCCTGGAAGACCGCCCTCCCTTCAGCTTCGGCATCATCGCCGGCCTGGCCCTCTACAACGCCCTGCTCACCCTGGCCATATACCCGGTGATCGGACGTTTCGCCCTGGGGGAGGAGAGGTCCCTCATGTTCCAATGAGACGGGGGAGGTGGAGAGCCCATGCCCGTTAATCCCCAGCAGCAGGGAGCCATGGTCCACCGCTTCACCCTCTTCGTGATGTTCCTCGCGGCGCTGTTCGCGGTGCTGGTGGTGCGGTTGTGGTTCCTGCAGGTGGTGCAGGGCGACCATTACAAGGTGATGGCGGAGGGCAACCGTATCCGCGAGGTCCCCCTGGAGGCCAACCGCGGCAATATCCTGGATCGCAACGGGAAGGAGATGGTCATCAATCGCCAGGCCCTCTCCATATTCGTGCTCCCCACCGAGTTCGAGAAGCTCGAGGACAAGGAGGGGGAGGTGGCCCGCCTGGCGGAGATGCTGGACATGAGGCCCGAGGACATCCTCAAAAAGCTGGAGGGAAACGAGGTGCAGCCCCATAAGCCGGTGCTCATCAAAAAGGACGTCGACCCCGAGGTGTATTTTTTCATCGCCGAGAGGCAGGTGGACTTTCCCTGGGTGGAGGCGGACGAGATGCCGGTGCGCGAGTACCACGAGGGCGAGGAGGCCCTGGCCGCCCACGTCCTCGGCTACCTGGGGCAGATCAGCCAGGAGCAGTTGACAAGCCTCAAGGACAAGGGATACAAGGCCGGGGACATCGTGGGCACCTCGGGCGTGGAGGCCTACTACGAGGACACCCTGCGCGGCATAGACGGCAAGCGCATCGTGGAGGTGGACGCCTCGGGAAAGCCCCTGCGCGTGCTCGGGGAGGCGGAGCGCAACCCCGGGAAGACGGTCATCCTCACCCTGGACAAGGATCTCCAGAAGGCGGTGGAGGAGGCCCTGCGCGAGGGCATGGAGAGGGCGCGCACCTATTACGACAAGGAGAGGGAGAGGAACTACTCCGCCCCCGCCGGGGCGGCGGTGGTCCTGGATCCGCGCAACGGCGAGATACTCGCCATGGCCAGCGAGCCCACCTTCAACCTGGAGAACTTCGTGGGAGGCATCGACGAGGAGGAATGGGCTATCCTCAACGACCCCGCCAACAACTATCCTCTTAACAACCGCGCCATCGTGGGACAGTACCCGCCCGGATCCACCTTCAAGGTGATCACGGCCATGGCCGCGCTTCAAGATCTTGGGGTGACGGCCTACTCGCCTTTCTACTGCAACCATGTCTTCAACCGTGGCGAGTTCCAGCAGTTCCCCAAGACCTGCTGGGGGACGCACGGGGCGCTCGATTTCACCCACGCCATCGTGGAGTCCTGCGACGTGGTCTTCTACGACCTCGGGTATTCGCTTTACGAGAACCGCGAGAAGGAGGGCTGGGTGACGAAGCTGCAGGATTACGCCCGCTTGGCGGGACTGGGCAGCTTGACGGGGGTGGATCTCCCCAACGAGTTCGAGGGCAGGGTGCCGACCCCGCAATGGAAGTGGGAGTTCAACCAGGGCAACCCGGACTACCAGCGCTGGTATCCCGGGGACACCGTCAACCTCGCGGTGGGACAGGGCGACGTGCTGGTCACTCCCCTGCAGCTGGCAAACGCATACGCGGCCGTCGCCAACAACGGCCCCTTCTTCCGTCCCCACGTGGGCAAGGAGGTCATCACCTGGCAAGGGGAGACGGTGGAGGTAATCCAGCCCCAGAAGATAGGCGACATCACCAGCGCCGACAACATCTTAGGAGTGCACGTGGACAAGGAAAGGCTGGCGGTGATACGTTCCGCCCTCGCGGGCGTGACCTCGGGCCAGGGCACCGCGGCGGGGGCCTTCCAGGGCTTTCCCCTCCAGGCGGTGCCGGTGGCCGGCAAAACGGGGACCGCGGAGGTGCAGGGCAAGCAGCCCTGCGCGTGGTTCGCCTGCTACGCCCCCGCCAACGATCCCCAGTACGTGGTGGTGGTGATGATCGAGGAGGGCGGCTTCGGAGGCGCCATGGCGGCGCCGGTGGCGCGTCGCATCCTCGAGTATATCTACAACATAGAGCCGGGCCAGGGCCAGATCGGACCCCCGGTGGGAGACTAGGAGGAAGCGGGTTTGCCGCAGAGGCTGGGCAGGGTGCTCGCGCCCAAGGTGACGGAGAGGAGGCAGACGGACGAGGTCGCCCGCCGCCTGAGCGGGCTTCCCATCCGCCACGTGGACTGGACCCTCCTCGCCCTCACCCTTTTCCTGGTGGGGTTCGGCATGCTCATCCAGTACAGCGCCACCCGCGACGACATCACCGGCAATCCCACTTACTACGTACTGCGCACCGCCGTGAACCTGCTCATCGGACTGGTGCTCATGGGGTTGTTGATGAGCTTCGATTACCGTCGCCTCAAGGTGGCCAGCCCTTTCGTTTACGGCTTCTTCCTGGTGCTGTTGATGGCGGTGCTGTTGACGGAGCGCGTGATGGGCTCTTCGCGCTGGATATCGCTGGGGTTCATCAATTTCCAGCCCTCGGAGTACTGCAAGCTGGTCCTTATCCTGGTGCTCGCCAACTTCTTCTCCGACAACAAGGCGGACCCCGATTCCTTGCGCAGCTTCATGCTCCCCGTGGCCTGGGCGACGCCTTACATGCTCCTGGTCTTTCTCCAGCCCGACCTGGGCACCACCCTGGTCCTCGCCGCTATCCTTTTGGGCATGCTCTTCCTGGTAGGATGCCGTATGAGATACTGGCTGGGGCTGGTGGGAGCAGGGGTCATGGGCTTCGTCTTCGGTTTCGTTTTCCACGTCTTCAAGCCCTACCAGGTGGAGCGCTTCGCGGCTTTCCTGCGCCAGGGCTCTAATATCCAGGAAGCGGGATACCATCTCCTGCAGTCCAAGATAGCCATAGGGTCGGGACAGCTGGTGGGCAAAGGGCTGATGCAGGGAACCCAGACCAACCTGAACTTCATCCCCGCGCACCACACGGACTTCATCTTCGCGGTCATCGGCGAGGAGCTCGGTATGCTGGGAGCCATGCTCCTGATCGGGGTCTTCTGCCTCTTCCTGTGGAGGGCGGTGCGCATCGCCAACAACTCCCGCGATTTCTACGGCACCATGATCGCCTTCGGGATCGTTTGCATGTTCGCGTTTCAGGTGGTGGTGAACATCGGCATGACCATCGGCATCATGCCCATCACCGGTATCCCGCTGCCCTTCATAAGCTACGGCGGCAACAACCTCATCGTCAGCCTGGCCTGCGTGGGGCTGCTGACCAATATCCAGATGAGGAGGTTCTCCCAGATCTAGCGCCGGGGCGCAAGGGCCGGATGAGACATGGAAAGGGGACGGGGTCGAAAGCGCGACGCGCGGCATGGGGGCAAGCACGGCCGCTCGTGAGATAATATCTTTGGTGTCGATCTCGAGATAGGGCCGCGGCGGGCGCCGTTGAAGCGTCGCGCGCAGGTGTGCGCGGCCGATGAAAGGGGGGTTCTTTGGAGGAGGAAAGCCCTTACCGATCCGGTTTCGTCGGCCTGGTGGGCCGGCCGAACGTGGGGAAATCCACGCTTCTGAACAACCTCATGCACCGCAAGCTGGCCATCATCTCCGAGAAACCGCAGACCACCCGCAATAAAATCCGCTGCGTGCTGACGCGCGAGGACGCCCAGATCGTCTTCGTGGACACCCCGGGTTTTCACAAACCCAAAAACGCCTTGGGGGAGAGGCTCAACAAGGCGGTGCGGGAGACCCTCGAGGAGGTGGACGCGGTGGTCTTCATCCTCGACGGCACCCAGACCATCGGCAAGGGGGACCTTTTCATCGCGGGCGAGCTGGCGGAACTGGAGACGCCGGTGGTGGCCGTGCTCAACAAGATCGACCGCCTCACCCGCGACCAGCTCGAGGCGCAGACGGCGGTGGCCTCCAAGCTGGGCGAGTTCGCCGACCTGATACCCCTTTCGGCGAAGACGGGGGAAAACGTGCACGCCCTCATCGAGCGCGTGGTGGAGCTGTTGCCGGAGGGCCCCAAGTACTATCCCGAGGACATGGTCACCGACCAACCGGTGACCTTTATCGTGGCGGAGATCATCCGCGAGAAGGTCCTGCAGCTCACGCGCGAGGAGATCCCTCACAGCGTGGCGGTGGCGGTGGAGGAGATGGAGCGGCGGGAGGATAAGGACCTGGTGTACATAGAGGCGGTCATCTACGTGGAACGCGAGTCCCAGAAGGGCATCATCATCGGCAAGGGAGGCAGGATGCTCAAGGATATCGGCAGCAGGGCGCGCGCGGAGATAGAGCCCCTGCTGGGCGAGAGGGTTTTCCTCCAGCTCAAGGTGGCGGTGGAGAAGGACTGGGCGAAGAGGCCGCAGATGGTGAGGCGTCTGGGGTACTGAGGGCGGCACGTATGCGATAAGCGGGGGTTCGCGCATGGAGGACAGGAACAAGGTGTTGGGGGAGAGCCTGAGCGACCTCCTCTCCCAGGGGAAGATGGCCGCGGCCTTGGCGCTGCTTGAGGGCCTGCAGCCCGCCGACGCCGCCGAGGTCCTGGAGGGCATTCCCTATCAAGACCGCCTGCGTATCTTCAAGGCCTGGGACGTGGAGGAGTCCTCGGAGGCCTTGCTGGAGATGTCCGAGGAGGGGCAGGTGGAGGTGATGCAGGGTCTCGCCAGGGGCCTGGCAACCCGCATCATATCGGAGATGCCTCCCGACGACGCCGTCGACCTCCTGGCGGATCTCCCCCCCAAGACCGCAGAGGCGTTGCTGGCGGGAATGAGCCCGGACCGGGCGGGTCAGCTGCGGCGCCTTATGGCGCACGGGGAAGAGACGGCGGGGGGGCTCATGACCCCGGACGCCATGCGCCTCAGCGACGGGCTGACGGTAGGGGAGGTGCTGGAGAAGCTGAGGGAGGCCCCCGAGAACATCGAGATGATCTACTATGTATATTACCATGATATGGAAGGAAGGCTGAGCGGGGTCACTTCCCTGCGCGAGCTCATCGTCGCCGACCCCGAAGTGCCGGTGGCGGAGATCATGCAGCGCAATCTCATCACCGTGAGGCCGGAGGAGGACCAGGAGAGAGTAGCCACCCTCATCGACCGCTACGACTTGCTGGCCGTCCCCGTGGTCGATGGCGAGGGAAGGTTGCTGGGCATCGTGACCGTGGACGACGTCATGGACGTCATAGAGGAGGAGGCCAGGGAAGACCTTTACAGCCTGGCGGGCACCTGGGAAACGGAGGAGGGCAGGGAACGCAACCCCTTCCTGGCCGCCATCGTGGGCCGGCTCCCCTGGGTGCTTATCGCCCTGGCGTTGGAGTTGCTGGTGGCGGGGGGTATCCTGAGGGCGTATTCGGAGACTATGCGGGCGCATATAGCCCTGGTCTTCTTCATTCCCGCCATCCTTTCCATGGGGGGCACGGTATCGTTGCAGAGCGCCACGCGCATGGCGTTGGAGGTTCTCGGCGAGGGTGAGGGAGGGAGGAGGTTTGCGGGAAGCGTTCTCCACGAGTCGCTCATCGGGGTGGGGATAGCGGTTGCGAGCGGGGCGATAATCTCCGTTTTTGCCCGTTCCGTGGGCGAGAGCGCCCGTATAGGGATAGTGGTGGGCACGGCCATGGCCTGTACCATCGTCTTCGCCACTCTGGTGGGGAGCGCCCTTCCCCTCCTGCTCAAGGCCCTGGGCAGGGACCCCTCGAAAGCCTCGGAGCCTTTTCTGGCCACCTTGATGGATATACTCGGCCTCGCGGTATATGTCCTCATCGGGATTGTGCTGATATGAACGACGCCCCCACGGCGAGAGAGGAGGTCCTGCGCGTCTTCCCGGAGGTGGGAGGGCTTACCTACTTCATCGACGCCGTCATGCTCAAGCCGGAGGCGGAGGAACGCGAATACCTGGAGTTCCTGCGCGAAGCGGCCGACGCCGGTTTCAGATGCGCCTTCGTGCCCCTCTATTACCTGCCCATGGCCAGGGTGGAGCTGGAGGGAAGCGCGGTCAGCCCTGGTGCCGCCATAGGCTATCCCTTCGGGTTTGCCTCCACGGACGCCAAAAAGGCGGAGGCGGTGTTCGCCTTGCAGCAAGGAGCGAAGGAGCTGGACATGGTAGTGAACATCTCCGCCCTGCGCTCCCGTCGCTACCAAAGGGTGAGGGAAGATATCTCCGAGGTGGTTCGGCTGGCGCGCCGCTACGACGCCGCCAAGGGCGAGGGGCATATCGTGGTCAAGGTGATACTGGAAACCTGTTACCTGAGCCGCGAGGACATGCGCGCGGGCGCCCTCATCGCCATGGAGGCCGGCGCCGATTCCATCAATACCTCCAGCGGTTTCGGGCCGACGGGGGCGAAGGCGGAGGAGGTCGCCTTCCTGCGCGAGACGGTGGGGCCGGGGTTCGGCGTGAAGGCGAGCGGGGGGATACGGCGGCTGTCCCAGGTGCTGGAGATGGTGCAGGCGGGAGCCAACCGCATAGGGACCGGCTCCGCCTCGGAGATCCTTTGCGAGTATCTCCGCCTTCTCGCATGGAACAGGAGCTGACGGGCCGGCGGGGGCAAGGAGGGCCTCCGGCCTTCGGCAAAGCTCTACGGCGTCGAGGAATAGCGCTACGGGAAAGCTCTGCGCGCCCTGAGGGGGCCGGTGGTTGGAGGTATGCTTTACGGGAAAGGGGTGACCCCAAGTAACCTTCGGCGCTTCCTCGAGAACTCCCTTCGAGCTTCCCCTTCCGGCTTACGCCTTCCGGTTCCCCTCGCCGGTCGCCCCCGCTGGCCTCACCTCCAGCTCCTTGGGGTCAATATAAATATACCACTGTGGTATTAGTCCGTCAATAGCTTTTTTCTCCCGGGTCCGAGCGGCGCTCCGCGCCCCCCATGGCGGATCAGCGCTGTCGCTCCGCGTTCCCCTGCAGTTGGCGCATGATCACCTGCCGGGATCTCAGGGGGCGCTCCAGAAAACCCTCGGCGAGGCGGAGGGAGGCGGAGAGGGCCTCCCCGGCCTCGCGCGGGCCGCGCTCCACGCCCGCCACGGTGGCCATGTCCTCGCGCAGCAGCCCGCGCATAAGAGCCAGACCCTCCGGGCTGAGGGGAAGGCTCTCTCCGCAGGAGGGGCGACAGCGTGAGCAGACCATACCTCCCCCTAAGAGGTCCAGAAACACCTTGCCGCCACCGCCTTCATGCCCGCAGTGCAGGCAGCAGTCGAGGTGTGGGCGGTACCCTATAAGGGCGCATACTTTGAGGGCGAAGGCGGCCAGCAGCAGGGAGGCATCGCGCACCTCGCCTTCGAGCACGTCCAGGGTGACGCGCAGGATATCGAAAAGCCGTGGCACCTCCTGGTGTTCCTGCAGCGACTTCTCGATAAGCTCCAGCATCGCCTCTCCATGCAGGAACTTGGCGTAGTCGCCGCGCAGCGCGGCATGAGGACGCACCGTCTCCGCCTGCAGCACCGTGTCCAGGTTCCTGCCCTCGTGCAGCATGGCGCGTATGTGCGTGAAGGGCTCAAGGCGCCCTCCGAACTTGCTCTTGGTGCGCTTGACGCCCTTGGCCACGGCGCGGCGCAGGCCGTGGCCCGAGGTGATGAGGGAAAGAATGCGGTCAGCCTCGCCGAGGTCGAAGGCCCTGAGGACGATGGCCTCATCCTTGAAGGTGGCCAACGGCGCCCTATCCCTCCTTGATGCTCCCGAAGCGGCGTTCCCTGGACTGGTATTCCCTTATGGCCTCGGCGAGGTGTCGGCGCCGGAAGTCCGGCCACAGCACCTCGGTGACGTAGATCTCCGTGTAGGCCAGTTCCCAGATGAGAAAGTTGCTGATGCGCATCTCCCCGGCGGTGCGGATGAGGAGGTCGGGATCCGGCACCTCGGGGTTGTAGAGGTAGGAGCGGAACCTCTCCTCGTCCAGTTCTCCCGGCTCGAGGTCGCCGCGGGCCGCTTCCTCGCAGAGTCCGCGCACGGCGTCCACGATCTCCGCCCGACCGCCGTAGTTGAAGGCGATGTTCAGGGCCAAGCCGGTGTTGCCGCGCGTCATCTCCACGGCGTTGTCGATGGCTTTGAGGGTGGAGGCTGGTATGCGGTCACGCCGACCTGCGTGGCGTATGCGGATATTGCGGGCGTGGAACTCCTCCACGCGCTTGTTGAGGAGATTGCGGTTGAAGCTCATGAGAAACTGCACCTCGCTGGGGGGGCGGTTCCAGTTCTCAGTGGAGAAGGCGAAGAGGGTAAGGGCGCCGAGTTCCCACTCCGATGCGGCCCGCACTATATCGGTGATGGATTCCTCGCCCGCCTTATGCCCGGCTATGCGCGGGAGGTTGCGACGCTCCGCCCAGCGGCCGTTGCCGTCCATGATGATGGCGATGTGGTTGGGTAGCGCGCCGTCCGGCCTGCTTACCGCCTCACCTGTCATTCGCACCGCCTCCCCTCTTCATGACGCCCTGCCTACGACTCCGGACTTTCCCTATCCGGCGCGCCGCCCTCGGGTGTCGGCGCCTGTTCGTCCTGCTGCTTGAAGATGATCCTCTGCAGGGCGTACACGCCCAGTATGGACACGGCGCAGCTCTTCTGGGGAGGCATTTTGGAGGTGGGGATATAGAGGGCACACTCGTCATTGCAGGGCGAGAGCGCTCCCGCGATGGAGGAGACGCGGAAGGGGCAGTACGCGCCGGGAACGTTTCCCATCATTACCTCCTGAGGTTTTTCCTCGACCCGGGTGGGAGCGCCGAGACCCGACCTCTCCACCCCCGCTGCGACATCGTTTTTCCTCGACCCGGGTGGGAGCGCCGGCGCGGCATCCCCTTCTTGTCGCCCGGGAAGGCCTTTATCTGAATGCTACCATACCGCGAGCGAGGGGTTAAGGAAACCGTCAAGCGACGCTTTGCGCGTTCCATGCCCAGGGGGCCTGGGAGGAGGCCGCCGCGCCGGCCCGCCGGGGCGGTCATAAACGGCATGCCCACAAAGAGGGTAAAGGATGCGAAAGGGTGAACCCGCCATGTTCGGCGCGGGAATAACGGAGCGGAGCTCCGGCGGTGGGGCGAGAACCCCTGCCCGGGGTAACCAAGCGCCGCCCATCGTGTTTATAATTAGCGGTGAGGGAAAGAGCGGTGACCGCGGCAGGATTCGCAGACACGAGGTGTGAGTTGACGAAAAGGGAAGCGGATGGAAGGATCCGCCACGAGGATTCGGAGCTGGTGCGCAGGGCCAAGGAGGAGAGGGAGGCCTTCGAGGCCCTTTACAAGAAGTACCTCAGAAGGGTCTATACCTACGTTTATTACCGCGTGGGAAACGTGGACGACGCCGAGGACATCACCGAGAGCGTGTTTCTGCACGCTCTCCTGCACCTCGAGCGTTACCAGGACCGCGGCATCCCCTTCTCGGCCTGGCTGCTTCGCATCGCCCACAACCTGGTCGCGAACTGGCACCGCAACGCCAAGCGCCGGCGCATGGTGGACCTGGAGGGCGCGGAGCCGCTTCACGACCCCTCGCCTTCCCCCCAGGATAGACTGGAGCGCGAGATGGAGGTCGAGGCCTTGAAGGCCGCGCTTCTGGAACTGCCGGAGGAGCGGCAGCAAGCGCTGATCCTGCGCTACGCCGAGGGCCTTAGGCACAAGGAGATAGGGGAGATCATGGGGAAGAGCACCGGCGCGGTGAAGGTGCTCGTCCACCGCTCCCTTTTAAGTCTGCACCGCAGCCTTTCCGGGAAGGAGGTCGGGCCATGAGCGGTGAAGGCGGGAAGCACGGGCGCGGGTCGGGAGGGCGGCTCCGTTACCGGGACACGGTGAGGATGGTCAAAGAGCACCTGCGCCCCGTCGACCCGGGGCCGGAGTTCGCCCGCCGGCTGGAGGAGATGTGCGAGAGCCTGGGCGCGCGCGAGCTTCTGACCTTGGGCAGCGAGGCGAGTGCGCACGCTTCGCGACGGGGCATGATCATCGGGGGCGCCATCTGCTCGGCCCTCCCCTTCCTGGGCGTCGCCGCCTACGCCATCGGCAAGATGGTGCAACGCCGCCGCGTGGTGCCCATCGGGGTATGAAGGGCGGAGGCCGGCGGCATGGCGGCGCACGCGGGGGACGCGAGGGGCGCCGCGTGTGGGGAGACTGCGCTATGCCCAAAGGGGCCGGGAAGGAAATCGCCGCTCCGCGGTAAAAGCATCCACAGGGCGGAGTGGGGAGCGAGCGAGGAAGCCCAATGCGCATCGCCTGCCCTCGCGGGGCGTGGGCGGCAGACGGTCCTCGGCGAAAGGGGTTTTCTGCCCTCGGCCCTCCGAGCCAGGGGGAGGGACGGGAGCTCGCCGCGTCCGGGGCGCGGGGCATGCCGCCATATCGCGCATGGGCGCCCCCATGCCGGGAACGCTGCGGTCGGCGGGGGCACGGGGCCCTTATGGGGTTCGGCGTGCCGGAAGCGATGCCGCGGCCTGGTGCCGACCGAAGGGAAAGAGCTTGTGATCTCGCCGCGCGTCGGGTATAAACCCGTTTAGGTGGGCGTTAGGTAAGGGGTTCCGGAAAGGGAGACGGGAAGAGAACATGGATCGTGCGGAAATATTCGAGGTGGTGCGGGCGGCGCTGGCGGAGGCGCTGGAGCTGCGCGAGGAGGATATCGCGGAGTGGTCTCGTTTCAAGGAGGATTTGGAGGCCGACTCCTTGGACCTGGTGGAGCTGCTGCTGGAGATGGAGAAGAGGTACGGCTTCAAGGTGAGCGACGAGGAGGCCACGGAGATCCTCACCGTGGGCGATGCCGTGGACCTCATCCTGGCGAAGGCGTCCCCTTGAGCGGCCGACCCGGCGGGGAGCGTGACCTGGCGACGGGGTGTTCGCTTGACGAAGGCGGGTTGAGACCATGAGGGTCGGAATACCTGGCGGGCTTCTCTATTACCGTTACGGCAGGTTGTGGAACTCCTTCCTGCAAGCCCTGGGGGCGGAGGTGGTGGAGTCGGGGGAGACCACGCGCTCCATCCTCAATTCCGGGGCGAGCAAGGCGGAGAACGAGAGCTGCCTTCCGGTGAAGGTCTTCTACGGGCATGTCCTGGCCTTGAAGGACCGGGTGGACGCCCTCTTCGTGCCCCGCCTGGTCAGCGTGAAGAGGCGCACCCACACCTGCCCCAAGATGCTGGGGCTGCCGGACATGGCGAGGGCGGCCGCGGGAGAGAGGGTGCCGGTCATCTCTCCCACCATAGATTTCCAGTCGGGACTGTGGCACAACTACCGCGCCGTCTATTCCCTGGGCCGCATCTTCACCCCCGACCCCCGGCGCATCGTCGCCGCCGGGGTCACCGCCTGGAGGGAGCACCGCCTCTACCTCGAGCGCCTCACTCTGGGGCTTGACCACCAGGGGGCGCTTAAAGGCGAGGCGGAACGCCTGCTCTGCGAGGGAAGGGACCTGCGTATAGGGGTGATCGGCCATCACTACAACGTCTATGACACCTTCACCACCATGTCCCTGCTGGAGCGGCTGGGATCCATGGGGGTGGACGTGATGACCGCAGACATGGTGCCGGAGAAGCTGCGGGAGCGGGAGCTGAGGCGCCTGCCGAAGGATATCTACTGGAGCTACGAGCAGGAGGTGGCAGGAGCCATCCTCGCCTGCTCGCGCTACCGCCTGGTGGACGGCATCATCTTCATGATCTCCTTCCCCTGCGGCCCCGACTCCATCGTGCGCGTGCTCTGCGAGCAGGAGAACCGCCGCATGGGAGGGGTGCCCATGCTCACCCTGGTGATGGACGAGCACACCGGGGAAGGAGGCTTCCTCACCCGCATAGAGGCCTTCGTGGACATGCTTTGGAGGCGCAAGAGGCGGGAGTCGGAGGAGCTGGAGGCGGTGGCGGGATGAGGATAGCCTGGCCCCACATGGGGAGCCTGGAGTTCGTGCTGGGGAGCGTGTTCGAGGAGCTCGGGCTGGACTACGTGCTGCCCCCTCCCAATTCCCAGCGCACCCTGGAGCTGGGCGCCCGCTTCGGCCCCGAGTTCGCCTGCTTTCCGCTCAAGACCACCCTGGGCAATTTCATCGAGGCCTTGGAGGCGGGGGCGGACACCCTGATCATGGTGGCGGGCCGTGGGCCTTGCCGTTTCGGCTATTACGCCGAGACCCAGCGCCGCATCCTGTCCGAGGCGGGGTACGAGTTCGAGATGGTGCCCCTGGAGTTCGAGCCCTCGCGCATCCCCCTCACCATCAAGAGGTTGAAGCGTCTTAAGCAGGGCCGCCCCTGGGCCTCGCTCTACCGCGCCATCAAGTTCGCCCTGCACAAGGCGCATCTTATCGACCGCTTGGAGCAGCAAGCCCTGCACCAGCGCTGGCTGGACCGGGATAAGGGCGCCACCACCGAAGCCCTCAAGCGCTGCTACCGTCTGGTCTGGGAGGCAGGATCCTACCAGGAACTTGCCCGCGCGGAGGAGGAGGCTTTCGCCTTGCTGTGTTCCGTGCCGCAAGTGGAGAGGGAGGAGATAAGGATAGGAATCGTGGGGGAGTTCTACCTCGTCCTAGAACCCTATTTCAACCTCAACGTGGAGGAGCAACTGGGGGACCTGGGCGCGTACGTGGAACGCAACATCTACCTCACCGACTGGTTACGCCCCTCCGGGGAGAGGCCGGTGCTGGGCCATCACGAGCACGCTTCCGAGCGCTTGGCCGCGCCCTACCTGTCCCACAAGGTGGGGGGAGAGGGGGTCTTCTCCGTGGGTGATACCATTCTTTTCCAGCACTTGGGTTTTGACGGGGTGGTGCAGCTCATGCCCTTCACCTGCATGCCGGAGACCATCGCCAAGAGCATCCTGCCCCAGGTTTCCCAGCATCTCGGCATACCCGTTCTCTCCCTGGTCATCGACGAGCTCACCGGCATGGCCGGGGTGGCCACGCGTCTGGAGGCCTTCGCCGACCTGGCGCGTTTCCGCCGCCGCACGTGCTCTGATCAACGCGGCCTCGCGCCGCAACCCGCCTTCTGAGGTCCCAGGCGGGAGGTTCGGGAAGCGGCGGGCGAGGTCCGGCGTCTCCTCAGCGGGGTTACCCCTCGGAGATAGGTGCTCAAACACGTCAAGGAGGCGATGCCATCGCCTTTGTCCTTCTCTCTGCCCGGCTTCCTTTACGACAAAACGGGCACGGGAGACTTCCACGCTCTTTTCCGAGTTCTCAAGAGCGTCCTTGCGAGATCGGGCGAACAAAAAGGGCCTTAAGAAATAACGTACGCGTCTTGACGCCCGCGGGCGGCGGGAATAATCTCGTGGTTAATGCCGCGGGGACGGATCGGCCGAAGGGGTAGGTGTTGCCGCCGGCTCCATCCGCATCAGGAGGGTCCATGCAGGACTTGGAGAACATATACAGGCTCAACGCGGAGGAAGTCTATAAAACCCTGGACACCTCCCCTCAGGGTCTCAGCGGCGAGGAGGCGGCGAGGCGCCTGGAGCAATACGGGCCCAACGAGATCCGCAAGGTCCGCGGGGTTCCGTTGTGGAAGAAACTTCTCTCCCACTTCACCCACTTCTTCGCCATCCTGTTGTGGATAGGAGGGGTGCTCTCCTTCGTGGCCGACCAGGCGGCGCTGGGATACGCCATCATCGCCGTCATCTTCATCAACGCCATCTTCACCTTCATCCAGGAATACAAGGCCGAGAAGGCCACCGAGGCCCTGAAAAAGATGTTGCCGCCCATGGCCACGGTGATCCGCGACGGCACGGAGCAACAGATAGAGGCGGCAAACCTGGTCCCGGGCGACCTCATGATCCTGCGCGAGGGGGATCATATCTCGGCGGACGCGCGTTTGATCAGCAGCGCCGAGCTGCGCACCAACAACTCCGCCCTCACCGGCGAGTCGGAAGCGGTGCGTCGCAATGCCTACCCCGTGCTGGAGGAGAACCTCTCCCGCACCGACATCCTCAACCTGGTGTTCATGGGCACCACGGTGGCCATCGGCACCGGCAGGGCTATCGCCTACGCCACGGGCATGGACACCGAGTTCGGGAAGATAGCGGCCATGACCCAGTCGGTGGAGGAGGAGGAGTCCCCCATCCAGTTGCAGATGAAGCGCATCACCAAGTTCGTGGCGGTGCTGGCCCTGGGCCTAGGGGTGCTCTTTTTCCTCCTGGGCCAATACGTGGTGAAGCTCCCCTTCACCGACAACCTCATCTTCGCCATCGGCATCATCGTCGCCAACGTTCCCGAGGGGCTGCTTCCCACCGTCACCCTCTCCCTGGCCATGGCCACCCAGCGCATGGCCAAACGCAATGCCCTGGTGAAAAAGCTCTCCAGCGTGGAGACCCTGGGATCCACCACCGTCATCTGTACCGACAAGACCGGCACCCTTACCCAGAACGAGATGACGGTACGGTCGCTTTGGACCCCTTGGATGGAGTTGGCGGTGGGGGGGGTGGGCTACGCGCCGGTGGGCGAATTCACCGTGGCGGGCAACGGCAAGAAACAGAGGAAGCTCTCGAAGGAGCAGGTGGAAAGGCTCCGCCCGCTCCTGGAGGCCGCGGTGTTGTGCAACAACTCGCGCCTGGTGGCGGGGGAGGAAGAGGGCGCCTACCGCATCATCGGCGACCCCACCGAAGGGGCGCTGATAGTGGTGGGGAAGAAGGGCGGGGTCGATCCCGAGGAGAGCGAGGGGAGATGGAGGCGCGTCGCGGAGCTCCCCTTCGATTCCACGCGCAAGATGATGACGGTGATCTGCGAGGGCGAAGGGGGAAAGACGGCTTTCTGCAAGGGGGCGCCGGGAGCGGTGGTGGAGCGCTGCACCCACATCCTCACCGAGGAAGGGGTGCGCGAGATGCGGCCCGAGGATCGCGACCGCATCGTCGGCGTCAACGACCGCTACGCGCGCTCCGCCCTGCGGGTTTTGGCCATGGCGCGGCGGGAGCTTCCCCAGGCCATGGCCCAATACGATATCGAGAGCACCGAGCGCGAGCTGACCTTCCTGGGCCTGGCCGCCATGATGGATCCTCCTCGCCCCGAGGTCGAGGAGGCGATAAGGAAGTGCCGTACCGCCGGCATCCGGGTGATCATGATCACCGGGGACTACGGCCTCACCGCCGAGTCCATCGCCCGCCGTATCGGGCTGGTGCAGGGCCCGCCGCGCATCATCACCGGTTTCGATCTCGACAACATGTCCGACCAGGAGCTGGTGGAGCATCTGCGCGGGGAGGAAGTGCTCTTCGCCCGTGTCTCTCCCGAGCATAAGATGCGTATCGCTCTGGCCCTGAAGAGCATGGGCGAGGTGGTGGCCATGACCGGGGACGGGGTGAACGACGCCCCCGCCCTCAAGGCGGCGGATATCGGGGTGGCCATGGGGATAACCGGCACCGACGTGGCCAAGGAGGCGGCGGAGATGATCCTGGTGGACGACAACTTCGCCTCCATCGTGGCGGCGGTGGAGGAAGGGCGCGCCATCTTCGACAACATCCGGCGCTTCATCACCTACATCCTGGCCTCCAACATCCCCGAGATCGTTCCCTTTATCCTCTTCGTGATGTTCAAGATCCCCCTGCCGCTGACCATCATCCAGATATTGGCGGTGGACCTGGGGACCGACCTTCTGCCCGCCCTGGCCCTGGGCACGGAGCGGCCGGAGCCGGGCATCATGGAAAGGCCTCCCCGGCCCAAGGAGGAGAGGCTGCTCAACCTGCGGGTGCTGCTGCGGGCATACGGATTCCTGGGACCGCTGGAGGCGCTGGCGTGCATGCTGGGATACCTCTACATGTTCGGGTGGAAGTGGGGTGACGCGCTTTGGAGGATCAAGGAGGCCGACCCCATAACCTACGTCAAGGCCACCACCATGTCCCTGACCGGGATCGTGATGACCCAGATCGGCAACGGCTTCGCCTGCCGCACCACCGTGGAGTCGGTATTCCGGGCCGGCCTCACCACCAACCGCCTTTATCTCCTGGGCATCTTCAGCGAGCTGTCGCTGCAGGCGCTCATCGTATATGTGCCCTTCCTCAACAAGGCCTTCGAGACCGCGCCCATCTCCTGGTCGGACTGGCTTTTCCTGGTGCCCTTCATACCCGTATGCATGTTCGCGGACGAGATACGCAAGCTGATCCTGCGTGCTTACCTGCGCCGCCGCAAGAAAGGGAGAGAAACGTGACCTGGTGTGAGCTGTGGTTTTGCCGTGGCGGGTGCTACTATCGACTTATACGGACCATGCACGTGTGCCGAAGGCCTGGCGGCCCGGGATTTACGGCCGCGGGATCCTTGAATAGGGGGTGAGGATATGCACGTGGTCATAGGCGGGTGCGGTCGGGTGGGTTCCTACCTGGCCTATATGCTCGAGCGCGAAGGCCACAGCGTGGCGGTGATCGACAAGGACCCCGAGGCCTTCGAAAACCTCTGGGAGGGTTTCTCGGGCAGGAGGATCAAGGGAGTGGTTTTCGACCGCGACGCCTTGCTGGAGGCGGGCATCGAGGAGGCGGACGCCTTCGTCTCGGTGACCAGCGGCGACAACAGCAACATCGTCAGCGCTCGCCTGGCGAAAGAGCACTTCCGCGTCCCCAGGGTCATCACCCGCATCTACGACCCGCGCCGGGCGGAGATCTACAAGCGCCTGAACATCCCCACCGTCGCCAGCGTGGCGTGGTCCGGTCACCGCATGCTGAGCTACATCTCCCACGGCGAGCTAGACAGCGAGTACCAGTTCGGCAACGGCGAGGTGGACATGGTGAGGTTGGAGGTCCCGGCCCACCTCGCGGGTCGCAGCGCCGCCGACCT
Source organism: Candidatus Solincola daggyaiensis (assembly GCA_015711825.1). Classification (GTDB taxonomy): domain Bacteria; phylum Actinomycetota; class Geothermincolia; order Geothermincolales; family RBG-13-55-18; genus Solincola_B; species Solincola_B daggyaiensis. Next base: position 14,149 of record JACVJD010000014.1, on the reverse strand, counting down.
CAACGTCCCCATGGAGGTGCAGGTGGTGTGCGTGACCAGGGGCACGGGCACCATCCTCGCCACCGCGGGCACCATTTTCAAGCAGGGAGATGTACTCTACATCGCGGTGGCCAAGGAGAGCCAGGGCAAGCTGGAGCGCCTCTTGGGCCTGAAGTGAGGGGATGAAGATGCGCATTATCGTGCTGGGCGGAGGAATGGTGGGCCTTCACCTCCTGTCGTCGCTGAAGGACGATCATGAGGTGGTGGTGGTGGAGAAGCGCCGGGACAGGGTGGAGGAGTTGAGGGAGAAATTCCCGCGCGCGTCGATCCTGCACGGCGATGCCTGCGAGCCCTCGGTCCTGGACGCGGCGGGAACGGCGGGAGCCGACGTGGTGGCCGCGGTCACGGGCGACGACGAGGATAACCTGGTCATCTCCTATCTCGCCAAGTTCGAATACGGCGTGCCCATGGTCTTCGCCCGCGTGAACAACCCCAAGAACGAGTGGCTGTTCACCGCTGATTGGGGGGTGGACGAGGCCGTCTGCAGCGCCTCCATCATCGTGCAGCTGGTACAGGAGGAGCTCACCTTGGGCGAGATGGTGACCCTGCTTAAGCTGAGGCGCGAGAACCTGGTGGTGGAGGAGATCGTCCTCAAGGAGGGAAGCGGGGCGGTGGGCATGAATCTACGGGACATCGAGCTTCCCCCTAAAACGCTGGTGGCCACGGTGTTGAGGGACCGCCGCATCCTCATCCCCAGGGGTGACTTGACGCTGTTGGCGGGAGATAAGATCCTTTTCATCTCCGAACCCGAAAGGGTGGATGAGTTGAGAAAGATCCTGGATATAGAGTGAGTGATGCCCATGCGGGCGATAATCGCCGGTTGCGGCAGGGTAGGTTCCCAGGTCGCGCAGGCGCTTTCCCTTGAAGGCCATAACGTGGTGGTCATCGACCGCGACCCCCGGTCCTTCGAGCGTCTGGGCGTTTCCTTCAACGGCGAGACCATGGCCGGGATGGCCTTCGACGAAAAGATGCTCAGGGAGGCGGGCATCGAGGAGGCGGATGCCTTCGCCGCCGTCACCAACTACGACAACACCAACCTCATGGCCTCGGAGATAGCCGCGGGCATCTTCGGGGTACCGAGGGTCATCGCCCGTGTGTATAACCCGGACAAGGAGCTCACCTACCGCGCCATGGGCATCGATTACATCTGCGGCAGCACCATAATCGCCGATATCTTTCACCGTTTCGTGACCGCGGGAGGGATGATAACCCACGCGGAATGGCCCGGAGGCGCTAAGGTGGTGGAGCTTGAGGTGGGCGAAGGGGCGAGGCGGATGGATATCGAGGGGCTTCGAGCCCCGGGCGCGGCCCGGTTGATGGCCCTGGTGCGGGGGGATAAGCCGGTGTTTTTCTCCCGCGACACCCTCATCCTGCCCGGAGACCGCCTGGTGATGGCGGTGAACGCGGGCGACAAGGTTTACGCGGAGAGGATCGCGCCCCTTGCGGGGGGCGGAGGTCGCGGGCCGGAGGGGAGCGTTGCTACCGTGGGGCGAGCAGGCCGGGCGCATGCGAGCTGGCGGGTGGTGGTGGCGGGATGCGGACGGGTGGGGGCTCAGCTCTCCGAGATGCTCTCCCTGGACGGGTACCGCGTGACGGTCATCGACCGGGATCGCGAATCCTTCGCGCGCCTCAGCAAGTCCTTTCAAGGAGAGGCCGTAAAGGGGTTTGCCTTCGACCTGGATACCCTTAAGCAGGCGGGCATCGAGCAGGCCGACGTTTTCGCCGCCTTGACCAATTACGACAACACCAATCTCATGGCCGCGGAGGTCGCGAGGAGGATTTTCGGAGTGGAGAGGGTGGTCTCGAGGCTGTATAACCCCGACAAGGAGAAGACCTTCCAGGCGCTGGATATTAACTATTTCTGCGGGACCTCCATCCTGGCGGAGCGCTTTATGAAGCGCATGGTGCCTGACAGGCTCAACATCATCGCCTGGACCGCCAACAACCGCGTGCTGGTCACCGAGTTCACCTGCCCCGCACGCTTCGGAGGCAGGAAGGTGGGATGGCTGGAGAAGGAGGAACTGCTCAGGGTGGGGCTTATCGGCCGTGGAGGCGTGATGGTGCCGGCGGAGCGCGAGGCGCGATTGGAGGAAGGCGACCTGATGGTGGCCGCGGTGCTGTCCGGAAGGATCGGGAGGGTGAGGAGGATAACCGCCGGCGGCTGGCCGGCGGCGGCGCAGGTGGCCAGGGCCAAGGCGCGGCTGGCGCGTGGCCTCGCGGCGGGGCTCTCGCAAAGGGGAGGTGAGGGGCCATAAGGATAGTGATCATGGGCGGCGGAAAGGTGGGCTCCTTTCTGGCCGAGTTGCTGGGGGGAAAGGGCCACCAGGTGGCGGTGATCGAGCGCGACCGCGAGCTCTGTGAAAGGCTGGCGGTGGAGACCTCCGCGGTGGTCATCCAGGGAGACGGGTGCGACCTGCGCTACCAGGAAGAGGCCGACGTGGGGGGCGCGGAGGTATTCGCGGCCGTCACCGGCGACGATGACGACAACCTGGTGGCGTGCCAGCTCGCCAGGACCTATTTCCAGGTCCCCAGGACGGTGGCCAGGGTCAACAACCCCAAGAACGAGCGTATCTTCAACCTCCTGGGAGTGGACGCCATCTCCAGCACCACGGTCATCGCGCAGCTCATCGAGGAGCGCACTACCGTGGGGGACATCATAACCCTGCACACCTTGAAAAAGGGGAAGCTGGCGGTGGTGGAGCTGGACCTGCCGCATGACCGTTGCTCTTCTTGCAGCGTTCCCCTGCGGGATCTTGGGCTGCCCGCGGGGTGCGTGCTGGTGTCCATCGTGAGGGGGGACGAGGTGGTCATCCCCCAGGGAGGGTCGCGTCTGCAGCCGGGGGACACGGTCATCGCGGTCACCGAGCCCGAGCTGGAGGGCGAGCTCAAGCGCATCCTCACCTCCTGAAGGCGAGGGGGTGGAGCGTCGGCGGGAGGGGCGAAACGGGGTTCTTGCAACCAAAGGACGCGAATATGCTTTGCGGGATGCGGGAAAGCGACGGCCTGACCTCGAGCATGCCTCCATACCTTAACGGCCTTTATCCCGACCGCTATGCTGTCGCGGCGCTCCTTTGCCCGTGCCCTCAAGAGAGGAGCCGAAAGAATTGACCCCGATTGCTTGAAAACAGAGGGGCGAGAATATAAAATTAGCGCGGCCTAAAATATTTTTTCAGGCTCCGAAAAATTTATCGCCGGGTAACAAAGTTCGAGCGCGCGACGGCATGAGGGGAGAAATCCGCATCGTCTGCGCTGGCGTGAGCAGCTGTAATGGCTTCCGATCAGGTCGGGAAGGCGGTTGAGATGGGCTCCATGGCGGAAAAGCTGGCGAGGGTAAAAAAGGCCGAGGACGAGGCCGCGAGCACGCTCGATGACTACCGCAGGAGGGCGGAGGAGAGGATAACCGCGGCGCGCGAGAAGGCGGCAAGGGCCAAGGAAGAGGCGGAATCGAGGGCCCGCTCCGAGGGCGAGGCGGAGATGAGGAGGATACTCGAGGAAGCCGAGGCCGGCGCCCGCGAACTCAAGGAGAGATACGAAAAAGAGGCGGTGGATTTGCGGAAGTCCGTGACCGGTAAGCGCGAGGCGGCGGTGTGCTATATCGTCGAGAGACTCGAGCAGGGCTGGTAGGAGCAGCTTGCGAGATAAAGGGAGTCCGGCATGCCCATAGCCAGGATGCAGAAGATGTCGGTTTTGGCGCCCCTGGATGCCGGGGAGGAGCTGGTGAACAAGCTTCACCGCATGGGGGCGGTCCACCTGGTGGAGCTGGACCTGGACGGCGGCGGAGCCGAAGCCGATATAGGCGTCAAGCCCTTCGAGCCCGAAACCCGCCAGCTGCGGCTGGCGCTGGCGAGGACGGAGTTCATCCTCCAGCTCTTCGAGCGCTTCGAGGAGGCCAAGACGGGGCTCATCTCCGGCTTTCTGCAGCAGAAGGTGCACCTCACCCTGGAGGAGTTCCTCGCGGTGGAGGGGGAGATAGAGCTTCCGGGACTGTACCATGAGCTGGAGGACCTGGATATCGAGCTCAGGAAGGTGGAATCGGACATCTCCCGCCTGGAAGGAGACCTGGAGATCCTGGATCCATGGAAGGAACTGGATTATCCCCTGGGGTTAGCCTACGGGCTGGGAACGGTGGATCTGCACCTCGGCGTGTTGCCGCACCAGCATCTCGCGGACTGGGAAAGGGAAATGGAGTCGCGCTGTCCGCTCAGCGTCTTTGAGACCATAGAGAGGCGGGCGGAAAGGGCTTTCCTGGCGGCGGCGGTTCACCGCGACGACGCGGCCGAGTTCGCCTCCCTGGCCTCCGAGTTCGAGCTGGAGCACGTGGAACTGGGAGATAGGGAGGGGACGGTTTCGGAGGAGTTCTCCCTGAGCAAGGAAAAGCTGGAGGCGGCGCGCGAGAGGCGCAGGGAGCTGGAGGAAAGCATCAAGGCGCGCTTCCCCCTCAAGCCCAAGCTGCTGGCCCTTAAGGAATACCTGGAAAACCTCCTGCAGAAGGAGGAGGTCAAGGGCAAGTTCCTGCACACGCCACGCACCGTGGCCCTGCAGGGCTGGGTGGAGGAAGGCCGCCGGGAGGAGATAAGGCAGGGGCTCGAGGAGCTGGGCCATCCCCTGGAGGTGGATTTCGAGCCCCCGGGGGAGAGCGAGGTCGTGCCCACCCTGCTGGTGAACCGCAGGCGCATCAAGCCTGCCGAGACCCTGATCAACCTCTTCGGGCTGCCGGGGATGAGCGAGACCGACCCCACCCCCTTCGTGGCGCCCTTTTTCATCCTCTTTTTCGGTATGTGCATCGGGGACGTGGGGTACGGCGTGATCCTCACCCTGGCCTTTTGGCTGGCCATGAAGAAGCTGGACGTGAGCGATAACGCGCGCAGGTTCTTCCGCCTCTTCATGTACTGCGGCATGGCCACCATCCTGGTGGGCATCTTCACGCGGGGCTACTTCGGCATCGAGGGGGATTCGCTGCCGGGCTTCTTGAAATTCCCCGGCACCCTGGACATCCTCAACGACCCCATTCCCATCATGCTGGTGTGCGCGGCCCTGGGGCTCATCCATATCTCCATCGGGGTGGCCATCGAGATGTACGACAACATGCGCCACAATTCCGTGTGGCTGGGCTTCTGCGAGCAGGGCACCACCCTGCTGCTATGGCTGGGGATCGCGGTCATGGCGGTGGGGGCCGGCGTCAAGGTGGAGGCCCTGAGGTCTGCGGGCACGTTCATCGCCCTGGCCGGGGTCGCCGGGGTCATATTCCTCTCCAACGTGGCGAGCAGGAGCCTGGCGGGAAAGTTCTTCGGCGGCCTGTACAACATGTACGGCCTGCTGGCGAGCACCATCGGGGACGTGGCCTCCTACCTGAGGCTCTATGCCCTCGGGCTGGCGACGGTGGCCATCGGCAGCGTGGTCAACCGCATGGCCGCCATGACCTTGGGCATCCCCATCCTGGGGGTGGTGTTCCTGGCGGTGATCCTTCTGGGCGGCCACGCCTTCAACCTGGCCATCAACTTCCTCAGCGCTTTCGTGCACCCCCTGAGGCTTCAATACGTGGAGTTCTTCGGCAAGTTCTACGAGGACGGGGGAGAGCCCTTCGCGCCTCTTTCCTTGCGTACCAACCGAGTGGTGATCGAGGACCGGTAAAGGGAGGTAGATATGGTAGAGACTTTCGGAGGTCTGACCGGCCTGCAGTGGGCGCTGCTGGGAGCGGCGGTGGCGGTGATCGGCGGGGGCTCGGGCTCGGCCATGGGCATCACCTACATCGCCAACGTGGCGGGGGGCATCCTTACCGAGATGCCGGATCACTTTGGGCCCCTGCTCCCGCTGGTGGTCATACCGGGCACCCAGGGTATCTACGGGTTCATCACCGGGGTGCTGGTGGCTTTCGTGATGAAGCCGGGAGCCGGATGGGATGCGTTGACGGGAGCGCTGGGATTCCAGATCTTCCTGGCGTGCCTGCCGGTGGCTTTCGTCTGCTTCAGCTCGGGTGTCTACCAGGGATTGACGGCGGCCGGCGCGGCGGGCATGGTGGCCAAGCGCCGCGAGGAGATGGGACGCGCACTGGTGCTGCCGGCACTGGTGGAGACCTACGCGGTGCTCTCGCTCATCGTCACCATCCTCATGTTCTTCGTGGTCATAAAGCCCGCCTATCCGGGATAGGCGGCCGAGGGGTGCTTGATGTCCCTGGATAATCTGCTGGAGAGGATCGCTGCCGACGCAAGGGCGGAGGGCGAAAAGCTCCTCGCGGAGGCCGAGGAGGAGGCGGCGAGGATCCTGAAGGAGGGCGAGGAAGAGGCCCTGCGTTCCGCGGAGGCCATCCGCTCTTCCTTCCGCCAGCGGGGTGAGCGCGAGCGCACCAGGATCATGAGCGAGGCGCTCACGCAGAGCCGCGCCGCCTACCTTTCCGTCCAGGTGGAGCTCTTCGAGGAGGTCTTTGCGGCCGCCGCGCGGGAGTTCGAATCCCTGCCCGAGGAAAGGTACCGCGCCTGGCTGAAAAGGGTGATCCTGGATAACGCGGGCGAGGGCGTGGTGGAGGTCGTCGCGGCCCCCTATGACAGGAAACTCCTCTCCTCCGGGTTGCTGGAGGAGATAAACGGCGCCTTGAGGGAAAGCGGAAAAGGAGGGGGGCTCGCGCTCTCCGATCGGGAAGCCGGATTCGGCCGCGGGGTGATCCTCAAGGGCGAGAGGTACGCCAACAACCTGTCGCTGCAGGCGGCGCTGCGCGAGCTGAGGGAGAGGTACGAGGAGGAGGTCTTGGCCATCCTCTTCGGCGAGGACGGCAGGAGGGGTAGCGGAGAGTGAACGTACCCGGGCACGCGAACATGAACCCCGTGAAAAAAGGGGTTTTACCGCATTTCCGCGAGGGGAAGACGCGGAGGCTGCCCGATTTCCTCACCGTGAGCCAGCGGCGCATACGCTCCTTCAGTGACGTGACCCGCTACGGATACGCCGTGGGGATGATAAGGGTTCTCGAGACCCAGACGCTCGGCTCGCAACACGTCGAGAGGCTGGTGGAGGCGGGATACGAGGAGGCCCTCCATATCCTGGAGGAGACGCCCATCGGCGATTACCTGCGCCATGCCAGGCTGGCGGGAGAGGTGGACGCGGGCCTCAACGCCTTTCTGCGCGACAGCTACGATACCCTCGCCAAGGCCCTGCCGCACGACTCCTTCATCATGGAGTTTTTCCGTTGCCGCTTCGACTTCCATAACCTCAAGGCGTTGCTCAAGGCGGAAAGGGCGGGGGGAGAGCCCGAGGGCCTGCTGGAAGGCCTGGGGACCATGGACATCGAGGAGTTGCGCAAGGGCTTGGAGAGCCCGCTCCTCCTTCCCTGGCCGTACAAGGAGACGGTGGAGGAACTGGCCCAGGGCTGGGGTACGCCGCAGGAGCTGGACACCCTCATCGACCGCCGTTACCTCGAGTACCGCCTCTTCCTGGCCGGGCGGGAGGGAAGCCCCTTCATGGTGGATTTCGCGCGTGCTTCCATCGACCTCGCGAACCTCAAGGTGCTGCTCAGGGCGCGCATCCTCTCCAAGGAAAGGGATTACCTGCAGGCCCTGCTGGCGCGGGGCGGGTTCGTGGACGTCGTCACCCTGGTCGATATCTACGGCGACGCGTCGGAGGCCATGGTGAAAAAGCTCGAGGGCATAAACTACTTCGCCCGCCTCATGGAGATGGCGGGGGACGAGGAGGAGGTCGTGAGGCTGACGGAGTTCGACCGCCGCAGCGACGACCAGCTCATGGAGATGGTGAGGGGGACCAAGAGGATATCGGTGGGGGTGGAGCCCATCTTCGCCTACCTGCGGTCGCGTGAGAACGAGGTGCTGATGGTGCGCCTCATCCTGGTGGCGAAATTGCACCAAGTCCCGCCCGAGGCGATCGAGAAGATGCTGAGGAAGCTGTACATAGAATAGGGAAAAAGAGAAAAAGAGGAGAAGCTGGTGGCGCTCTTGCAGGCAGAGGGCATGAAGGTGGCGATGATCGGGGGCTTGACCTCCGTGATCGGCTTCAAGGCGGTGGGGGTGGAGACCTACATCGCCGCCGTCCCCGAGGAGGCGCCGGCGATATGGGAATCGCTTCCCCGCGAGCGCTATGCCCTGGTGATGATCACCGAGCCGGTTTACCGGGTGCTGCTGGAAAGGGTGCCGGGGTTTCCAGATCTTGGAGAAGAACTGCCGGTGATCATGGCGGTGCCCGCGGTCAGCGGCTCGCTGGGGCTGGCACGGGAGGGCATAAGGAGCAGGGTGGTGAAGGCCCTGGGCTCCACGCTGGAATAGGACGCGGGGTACCCGCACGGCCCTTGAGAAGGGGGCGGGTACGGCCGCCGGGAGCGCGTGAATAGACGAGGAGCGGGATATGAGCGAAGGCTACGTGGTAAAGGTAGCGGGGCCCCTGGTGGTGGCGAGGGGGTTGCCCGATCCCAAGATGTACGACCTGGTGAAGGTGGGCAAGGACCGCCTCATGGGCGAGATCATCGAGCTGCGGGGTGACCGGGCCTCCATACAGGTTTACGAGGAGACGTCGGGCATAGGTCCCGGCGATGAGGTGGTGAGCACCGGCGAGCCCCTCAGCGTGGAGCTGGGCCCCGGCCTGCTCACCTCCATCTACGACGGCGTGCAGAGGCCCCTGGACGTAATCATGGCCAAGCACGGCAACTATGTCGCCAGGGGCGTGGAGGAGCCGGGGCTGCCGCGTGACCGTAAATGGGCCTTCGAGCCCACGGTGAAGGCGGGAGACGAGGTGGTCCCCGGGGACATCATCGGCACGGTGCAGGAGACCAAGGTAGCCGTGCACCGCGTGATGGTGCCGCGCGGCGTGCAGGGCAGGATATCCCACATCGCGGCGGGGGAGTTCACGGTGGAGGAAACGGTCGCGGCGGTGGAGACCCCCTCGGGCGAGATCCCGGTGACCATGATGCAGCGGTGGCCGGTGCGCCTGCCGCGACCCTATCGCGAGAAGCGGCCCCCCGAGGAGCCCCTGGTCACCGGGCAGCGTATCGTGGACACCTTCTTCCCCATCGCCAAAGGCGGGACCGCCTGCGTCCCCGGACCCTTCGGCTCCGGCAAGACGGTGCTGCAGCACGCCATCGCCAAATGGGCCAACTCGGAGATCGTTATCTTCGTGGGATGCGGCGAGCGCGGCAACGAGATGACCGACGTGCTCCTGGAGTTCCCCGAGCTCCTTGACCCCTATTCGGGGGAGCCCCTTATGCTGCGCACCGTGCTCATCGCCAATACCTCCAACATGCCGGTGGCGGCGCGCGAGGCCTCGGTTTACACCGGCATCACCCTGGCGGAGTATTACCGCGACATGGGATATGCCGTGACCCTGCAGGCCGACTCCACCTCGCGCTGGGCCGAGGCCCTGAGGGAGATATCCGGTCGCCTGGAGGAGATGCCGGGAGAGGAGGGCTACCCCGCCTACCTGGGGACCCGCCTCGCGGCCTTCTACGAGCGGGCGGGGCGCGTGGTGTGCCTGGGAAGCGACGGGCGCGAGGGGTCCATCTGCGCCATAGGCTCCGTATCTCCCCCCGGTGGGGACCTCTCGGAGCCGGTGACCCAGGCTACCCTGCGCGTGGTCAAGGTCTTCTGGGCCCTGGAGGATCGCCTGGCCTTCGCGCGTCACTTCCCCGCCATAAGCTGGCTGAACAGCTACAGCCTCTACCTCGACCAGTCGGAGGAATACTGGAACCGCGAGGTGGACGAGGAGTACGCGCGCTTGCGCGAGGAGGCCATGGCCATCCTGCAGCGGGAGGCGGAGCTGCAGGAGATCGTGCGCCTCATCGGGGTGGAAGCCCTTTCCGACCAGGAGAGGCTGCTCATGGAGACGGCGAAGTCCTTGCGCGAGGACTTCCTGCAGCAGAACGCCTTTGACGACGCCGACGCCTTCACCTCACTGCGCAAGCAGTTCCTGCTGCTGAAGTTGATCATGAGCTTCCATACCGTGGCCATGCGCGAGCTGGGGAAGGGCAGGCCCATCGCGGAGCTCATGGACCTGCCGGTGCAGGAGAGCATCGCGCGGGCCAAGTTCATACCGGAGGATGATCTGGATAGATTCGCTGAATTGCAACAGGAGGTCGAGGAGCAGCTCTCAGGCGCGGCCTCCGGGGTGAAGCAGGCATGACGCGCCGCGCGCGCGCGATCTAGGCGGACCGGAAGGAGCCCGAGCAATGGCCAAGGAGTATTTCACGGTAAGGGAGATAGTGGGGCCCCTCATCCTCATGGAGGGAGTGGAGGGAGCCAAGTACAACGAGCTGGTGGAGGTGGAGTTCCCGGACGGTTCGGTGGGCTACGGGAACGTGCTGGAGGTGGAGGGGGACGTGGTGCTGCTGCAGTCCTTCGAGTCCACCAGCGGCCTCAACGTGGCCCAGACCAAGGTGCGCTTCACGGGCAAGAGCCTGGAGCTTCCGGTGAGCAGGGACATCCTGGGGCGCGTCTTCGACGGCTTGGGGCGTCCCCTGGACAAGGGCCCGCGCGTCATGCCCGAGAAGAGGCTGGACATAAACGGCAACCCCATCAATCCCTACGCGCGCGATTTCCCCACCGACTTCATCCAGACCGGCATCTCCTCCATCGACGGCCTCAACCCCTTGGTGAGGGGGCAGAAGCTGCCCATCTTCTCCGGGGCGGGCCTGCCGCACAACCGCGTGGCGGCGCAGATCGCGCGCCAGTCGGGGGTGCTGGGTGAGCGGGAGGAGTTCGCGGTGGTCTTCGCCGCCATGGGCATCACCTTCGAGGAGGCGGATTTCTTTATCCGCGAGTTCCGGGACCAGGCGGCGCTGGAACGCTCGGTGCTTTTCGTAAACCTGGCCGACGACCCCGCCATCGAGCGCATCGCCACGCCCCGCATGGCCCTCACCGCGGCGGAGTATCTCGCCTTCGAGCTGGACATGCAGGTGCTGGTGATCCTCACCGACATGACCTATTACTGCGAGGCGCTGCGCGAGATCTCCGCCGCGCGCAAGGAGGTGCCGGGAAGGCGGGGGTACCCCGGATACCTCTACACCGACCTGGCGACCATCTACGAGCGGGCGGGAAGGATCAAGGGCGCCAAGGGCTCCATAACCCAGATCCCGGTGCTCTCCATGCCCGACGACGACAAGACCCATCCCATCCCGGACCTCACGGGATACATCACCGAGGGGCAGATCATCCTCTCCCGCGACCTGCACCGGCGGGGGATCTATCCGCCCGTGGACGTGCTGCCCTCCCTTTCCCGCCTCAAGGAGAAAGGCATCGGTGAGGGCAAGACGAGGGAGGACCACTCCGGGCTCTCCAACCAGCTCTTCTCGGCCTACGCGCGCGGCAAGGAGGCGAGGGAGCTCTCCATCATCCTGGGCGAGGCGGCCCTCTCCGAGGAGGACAAGCTGTTCGTGAAGTACTCCGACGAGTTCGAGGACCGTTTCATACGCCAGGGAGAATACGAGAACCGCACCATCGAGGAGACCCTCTCCATAGGCTGGGATCTCTTAAGGATCCTGCCGCGCTCCGAGCTCAAGAGGGTCAAGGAAGAGCAGATAGAGAGGTATATGAAGGCGGAGGTGGCCGGCTAATTGGCGCGCATCAACGTCAATCCCAACCGCATGGAGCTGCTCAAGCTCCGCAAGCGCACGGTCATCGCCAAGCGCGGCCACAAGCTGCTCAAGGATAAGCTGGACGAGCTCATGAAGCAGTTCATGTCCCTGATCAAGGAGAGCGGCGCCCTGCGCGACCGCGTGGAGGCCAGGCTGGCCGAGGCCTACACCATCTTCTCCATCGCCCGCTCCGAGGTCACCACCGAGGAGGTCAGGGAGTCCCTGGCCATAAGCGAAGCGGTTTTGGACGTGGGCGTGCGCAGGGAGAACATCGTGGGCGTGAAGGTGCCGCATTTCGAGCTGCGGCAGGAGGGGGGATACGATTGCTACAGCCTCTCCACCACCCCCATGGCCTTCGATGCCGCGCTGCAGCACTACCGGGAGCTGATGCCGGAGCTCTTGAAGCTGGCGGAGCTGGAGAACAACGTGAAGCTGCTCGCGGACGAGATCGAAAAGACGCGCCGGCGGGTGAACGCGCTGGAGTACGTGCTCATCCCCTCCCTCGAGGAGACGGTGGTCTATATCACCATGAAGCTGGACGAGATGGAGCGCTCCTACCGCACCCAGCTCATGAAGATCAAGAGCATGCAGGAAGAGGCGGCCCGCTCCAGCTGACCGGCTCGTCCATCCTTCCCCCACCTGATCAAGCTGCGCCCGAGGGCGGTTTTCGCCAAGCCCCGGCGATGCCCCTATGCTGTAGATCTTTTCATGCCGAGGTGGCCGGGTTTTGGCCGTCCGTTAAAGGGTTGGAGGCGCGCTGACGATTAAAGGAGTTGCCGGTACTGGTTAAAAAAGTAAATGGCAGAGGCTCATGGGAGAGATAGGAAAAGAAGAGAAACTTGTAAAAAAATACAGAAAGCTGGGTGTAGTTCTCATCATGGCGGGGATGCTCGCCTTGTACCCCGTGCTCTTCATCGGCAACAGCGGATTCGGCAGCGACGCGGACGAGGTGGTGCGCCCGCTTTCATACCGCGGCGACATCATCATAGAGCTGCAGGGAAATTCCTGGCCCGTCACCCTGGAGGGCCGGCCGCTTCGCGGTTTCGACGACGGCAACATGGCCGAGTACAAATTCCGCACCGTGCGCGAGGGCGAGGACTTCCACTACCTCATCGCGGGGCTTCGACAACCGGCTTACGACCTGGAGCTGAGTTTCATCGAATACGTCCACACCTTCCCGGGCCTCAGGGTGTTCACCGTCTCCTGCAACGGCGCCGTCCTACCGGGGATGAGGTCGGTGGACCTTTGCGCCAGGGCGCGAAAGGAGCTTGCGTACCAGGTGACCATACCGGCGGTGGAGGCGCCGGGGGGGATCATGGACCTCCGCTTCAAGGCGGAGAAGGGGCTCGCTCTGGTGAGCCACATACGTCTCAGCGCTCCGGGCGTGAAGGACCTGGAGATCGACACCGGCGAGTCGCGGCACTGGACCCGTTTCCCGCTCCGTTTCACTCCCTCGCCGGAGCAGGAGGTCTTCGAGGTGGTCCTCGGCCGCTTCGGCTCCCGCTTCATGGTCAACCCCGCTCCCCAGCTCCTGGCCTGGCGCCAGTCGCCCCTGGGTACCTGGACCGACGACCTCTCGGAGCTGGTGCTGGCCTTCCGGGACCAGGAGGGGGACATACGCTGCCTTCCCTTCACCGACCGCTACCCGGTCTTCTCCGCCATCGACCAGAACCTCACCCTCACCGGAGTCTCCTATACCTGCCAGGACCCCGGCCTGCCCTTCACGGCCACCGTCACCGTGCGGGCGCCCTTCTACCCCGGGGAGGTCAAGCTATCCGGCGCGCCCTTCTTCTACCTCGACATATCCCTCTCCAACCGGGGTGAATCGCCGGTGAGGGGAGAGCTGCTGCTGGCCCGGGCGCACAAGGACGACAATACCGCAAAGAAGGCGCCCCGCGAGCTCAAGGGATCCCGGGGCTATAAGTTCGTCTCCCGCTATACCTATGGACAGGAAAACCACGTCAACCTGGAGAACAACTCGCGCTACTTCGAATTCTGGGAGGCGGTGGCGGTGGGGGACCCGAGCCGCGTCAACTGGCATTACCGCGATATCGGGGAAAGTGAGTGGATGTGGGATTCGCCGCCGGGATATCCGCAGGCCCGACCCCATCCCGTCTATACCTTCGTGCCGCGCGGCTATTCGGGCTTCGACGCCGCCTTCGATCTCGGGCCTTACGGCAGCGACGGCCTGAACGTCGTCCTCGCCTGTCATTCCGCCGACAACGTCCTCGAGGTGCAGGAGGACGAGGGCTACCGCTTCCTCTACAACCGCCCCGCTGGCCCCAACCTGGACTCCGTGGACGCGGTGGTGGACTACGCCCTGGGGGAGCGGGCCTCCATCCTGGAGAAGAGCGACTTCTTCGACGGCATCCTCTCCGAGCAGTACATCTCCTCCCTCTCCCAGGCGGGCAGGGAGCTGGCGGCGGTGGCCCTGCAGAACTTCATCTGCAACGCCTGGTGGTGCTACAACTCGGGAGGGCAGGAGTGGTTCAGCGTGTGGGAGGGCGAGCCCTACATGTACCATTCCTCGGTGGACGTCGAATACACCAA
>JACVJD010000013.1 GCA_015711825.1 Candidatus Solincola daggyaiensis | reverse complement strand
GTAGGCGCCCAGGTATCCCAGCGCCTCCTCCAGCTCCTGCGCCGCGCTGATGACCAGCAAGGCGGCGTCGGTGTGCACCGGCGGCACGCTGGAACCGCTTCCCTCCACGATAACCAAGCGCTCCGGAAGGCCGTTGGCCGTCGCGGCCGCCTCCACGCAGTTGGTGACGAAGGGCTCCCCCGCCATCCCCCCTCCGCAGCGTCGCGATCCCACCGTCGTCACTCCCGATATGAGAGCGTCCTCGTAGTGGTCGGAAGCGGCGTGCAACCCCTTTTCCAGCTCGCCCCGCAGATAATCCTCGTCCACGGCCTTGCCCTTCACCACGTAGGGGCGGGGGGGACCGCCCCTGCCCATGGCCACCACCACCGGATCCCGTCCCGTGCGCGTCAGGTAACGCGCCATCTCCGCCGATATCGCGGTCTTTCCGCAGCGCTTGCCGGTGCCTATCACCGCGCAGGACGGCTTGGTGAGGACACGCCGGCGGCGCGGCGGCCTGAACTCGAAATCGGCCCCGCGGTAGGCAGCGCCGTGGGCGAGCGCCGTCGCGGCCATTCTCATGCGCTGAGCCGGCCCGAGCACGGGAAGATCGCTGAGGTCCAGGACAAGATGGGGAGAGAGCTCGTCGAGCACGGCGCCGAACTCCCCCGCCACGTCTCCGGGTGCCACCAGGGGGCACCCAGGCCAAGACATCTCCGAGAGGTCGAGCAGCTTCTCGGCGCCGCCCAGGAAATACAATGCCACCGGTTCCAGGTTCTCCCTGGCCACCATCTCGCGCACCGCGTCTCGCACCGTGTCGGGATGATGCTCCCCGTCCACCAGAAACAGAGCTCGTTTTTTCTCCATCCGCTTACGCACCCTTTCGCCCCCACTTAGAAAGGTTGAAATGCAAAGTGCGCATGACTGCGTTTCTTTTCCTTCTTATTTCGCGTGCGCGCCCCGTGGCCACGGCGCTCCCGAACCACGGCACCCGCTTCGCGTCCTGGGAAGCCTTGCCAGGCCTCAGAAATCGGAGCCGATTATCTCCCGCACCACCCCGGAGAGCTCTTTCTGGGTGTCGTTCACCCCCGCCCCGAACTGGGCGATCACGTCCCGCCCCCCGAAAGGATATTTGCGGAAGACCCGCACCAGATCCTCCCTTATCTCGATCACGTTGTAGCACGGCTTGGTGTTGCCGCGCAGGCGCAACGAGGATATGGTGCCCGCGTTCACCACGTAAAGGTCCTCGAGCTTCCACACATAGGGAACGTGTTTATGCCCGGTGAGCACCAGGTCCACGCCGGCATACACCAGCAGCTCCAGGACATCGCCGGCGTCGAAGACGATGTTTCTCTCCCTCCCCGTTCCCGGCACGGGCAGGAGGTGGTGGTGCAGCGCGAACACCTTGAAGCCCTCGAGGCCGTGAAAATAGTCCACGATCCTGACGTACTTCTCCCTCCCGATCTGCCCCGAGTCCAGGTCCGGCTCGCTTGAGTCCACTCCCATGATGTAAACGCCGGCCCACTCCAGGTTCTGGAAAAGAGGCCCGAAGAGCTCCTGGAAGTGAAGGTATCCCACGTTGCGCGAATCGTGGTTGCCCGGGATGATCATCACCCGCTCGCATTCCAGCCCGTCCAGGTAGGATTTGGCGGTGAGGTACTCCTGCCGGAAGCCCTCATTGGTCAGATCTCCGGTCACCACCACGATATCCGGCCGGAGCTCGTTGAGCTCGAGGATGCAGCGGTTCATGAGGTTGGCCACGAAGTGATAGGATCCGATGTGGAAATCGGAGATGTGGGCTATCACCACCGGCGACTTGGTCACGGGAAATATCCTTGCAGGCATCGCTCCTCAGTTCCGTCCGTATCCTTTCGTCGCCGCCGGATGCCGCGCCTCCGGCAGCGTTAGGATGCATGCTCGTATCAGGACTATGTTCCCAATATATCACACGCGCGAGGAAGCCCGTATGCCTCCCGCCCTTTCCAGAAATATATCCATTAATTTCCATCCTTCGCACGCCTTGATCGCTCCCTCCGCCGCGGCCCTCTCGCTGAACTCCCTGCACCCGTCCGGCTTCGCCTGGGGGAAATAGATCGCGAAGGGCACGGGGCCGGCGACATGCGTCCTCACCGCGATGGGCGTGGGGTGGTCGGGCACGAGCAGGAAGGAATAGTCCTCGCCGGATCTTACCGTCTCGTCGAGCAGCGGCCCCAGGATGAGCTCGTCGATGCGCTCGAGGGCCTTTACCTTTTCTTCCCAGTTGCCCTCGTGGCCCGCTTCGTCCGGCGCTTCGACGTGAATGTACACCAGGTCCAGGCGGCGAAGGCAATCACGCGCATAGGCGGCTTTGGCGGAATAATCGGTGTCGTAGTATCCCGTCGCCCCGGGGACGTCCACCACCTCGAGGCCCGCCAGCTTCCCCAACCCCTTAAGAAGATCCACGGCGGTGATGATGGCTCCACGCAAGCCGTACTTCGCCGCGAAGGTGGGAAGGGTAGGGGTCCTTCCCTGCCCCCATGGCCAGATGAGGTTGGCGGGCGGCAACCCCTCCGCCACGCGCCGCCTGTTCACGGGGTGCTTGGCGAGCAGGCGCCGGGAGAGCCGCATGAGGGCATTGAGCCGTGCCGCGCCCGGGCCTTGCGGAAGGATGCTCTCCACCTCTTTCCCCACCACGTCGTGGGGCGGAAAGCAGCGGTCCTCGAGGTGCTTGAGGCCCTTGAGCACCAGGAGATGGCGGTAGCCGACGCCGGGGTGAAAGGAGGTGAACTCGTCGTCCAGGCACTCGCGCAGCGCGAGGATGAGTTCCCTCGACTCGGAAGTGGTGATGTGGCCGGCGCTGTAGTCGGCGAGACATCCCCCCCTCTCGGTCACCAAATTGCAGCGGAACGCCACCTGCTCCGCACCCAGCTCGATGCCCATGCTCGCGGCCTCCAGCGGTCCCCTACCGCTGTAATACTCGCGCGGGTCGTAACCCATGAGTGCATAATTGGCCACGTCGCTCCCCGCCGGCATGCCCTCGGGCACCGTCACCGCAGTACCGCATATCCCCTCCCGGGCCAGGAAATCCATGTTGGGGATGCGGGCCGCCTGCAGCGGCGTCTCCCCTCCCCGCTCCTCCAGCGGCAGGTCGGCCGCCCCGTCAGGCACCAGGACCACATATTTCAAATCCGACGCCCCCTCTCGCCAGCCGGCTCATAGTCCCAGTATCTCCAGTATATCCTCCTTGCGCGCGGGCACCGCCCTCGGTTCGCGAACGCATTCCACCGCCAGCCCTGGGTCTTTGAGCCCGTGACCGGTAAGCACGCACACCACCTTCGAGCCGTCCGGAACATCCCCCCGGGCACGAGCCTTGTACAGCCCGGCCACCGAGGCCGCCGATGCCGGTTCCACGAAAACCCCCTCGCGATCGGCAAGGAGGCGGTAGGCGTCCAGGATCTCCTGGTCGGAGACCATGTCGATAAGGCCTCCCGACTCCCGCGCCGCCGCAACCGCGCGTTCCCAGCTCGCGGGGTTTCCGATCCTTATCGCCGTGGCCACGGTGCGAGGCTCCTCCACCACGTGCCCCCTGACGATTGGGGCTGCGCCTTCCGCTTGCCAGCCCATCATGCGCGGTAGGGAAGAGACACGCCCGCTTTCCCGGTATTCGCGGTATCCTTTCCAGTAAGCGGTGATATTGCCCGCGTTGCCTACCGGGATGAAATGATAATCGGGCGCCTGTCCCAGCGCGTCGCATATCTCAAAGGCACCCGTCTTCTGACCCTCGATGCGATGCGGGTTGAGGGAATTCACCAACACCACCGGGTATTCCTCGCTTATCTCCCTCACCAGCTTCAAGGCTTGGTCGAAGTTCCCCTGCACCGCTATGACCGTGGCGCCGTGGATGAGGGCCTGGGCGAGTTTGCCAAGGGCGATGGCCCCTTCCGGGATGAGCACCGCGCACCCAATACCCGCGCGCGCGGCGTAAGCCGCCGCCGAGGCGCTGGTGTTGCCGGTGGAGGCACAGATCACCGTCTTGGCCCCTTCCTCCAGCGCCTTGCTAACCGCCACGGTCATGCCCCGGTCCTTGAAGGATCCCGTGGGGTTGAGGCCTTCGCACTTGAGAAGCACCTCCAATCCCAACTGCCCGCTTATGTAGCCGGCCTCCACCAAGGGCGTGTTCCCCTCCCGCAGGGTGATCACAGGGGTGTCCTCCCCGACAGGGAGAAAATCCCTGTAGGCCTCTATTATCCCCCGCCATTCGGTAACCAATTCCTACCTCCCTTTAAAGCGCCATGCCGCCAGGCGGCTCTCCCGACCTAAAATACCGTCAAAGCCCGGGCGGTTCCAGGGCCCGGCGCCGCCCGGGCCTACAGCCCGCAAAGCGGCCGCGGCGATTCCGGAAAGCGGACCGACCGTGGAGAGAAAGCCGATAGACCCGTCGACGCCAGGTTGACGTGCATACCTCCGCGCTCGGCGCCCTTGAGCGGAACCCGTTCCCTTTGTCCTACCGTCTCCCTTTAGCGCGCCTTCCCTTTCTCGCCCCTCGCCGCCTCAGTCCCGCTCCCGGTCCTCCACCCGGATGACGCTGGCAATGCGGTTGACGGCCCCCAGCTCCTCCAGGCCTTTCACGGTGCGGCGTATGCTTTTCTCCGGCACCGCGTGGGTGATGAGCACGATGCGCGCCTCGCTGCCCGTGCCGTGCTGGATCACCGACTTGATGCTGACCCCGTTTTCCCCGAACACCCCCGCGATCCTCGCCAGCACGCCGGGCCGGTCCGGGGCGTCGAAGATCATGAAATAACGGCAGACCACGTCGGCCATATCCTTGACGGGTTTGCGGTAAAAGCAGGTGCATCCCACCATGCGCCCACCCGAGAGGATGTTGCGGGAGATGGTGATTATGTCCCCCACCACCGCGCTCGCCGCCGGCAGGGAACCCGCTCCCTTGCCGTAGAACATCAGCTCCCCGGCGGCGTCGCCGCTTACGAAGATGGCGTTGTTCTCGTCCTTCACCGCCGCCAGCGGGTGGTCCATGGGGATCATGGTGGGGTGGACGCGCACGCTGATGCCGTCCGGCTCTTCCTTGGCCACCGCCAGGAGTTTGATGACGTAACCGAGGTCGCGCCCGAACCTGATGTCGTCGGGGGTAATGGCGGCGATCCCCTCGCAATAGACGTCCTCCAAGGTCACGCGGGAATTGAAGGCCATGGAGGCGAGTATCGCCAACTTGGCCGCCGCGTCCCTTCCCTCTACGTCGGCGCCGGGGTCGGCCTCCGCGTAACCCCTTTCCTGGGCTTTGCGCAAGGCCTCGGAAAAGGCCAGCCCCTCCTCGCTCATGCGTGTGAGGATGTAGTTGGTGGTGCCGTTCACTATCCCCAGTATGCTGCCCACGGCGTTCCCCGCCAGGCTGTATTTCAAGGGCAGGAGTATGGGGATGGCCCCGCCCACGCTGGCTTCGTAGGCCACGTCCACACCCGCCTCCTCGGCGGCGGAGAGGATCTCCCCGCCGTGCGTGCTCATGAGCTCCTTATTGGCGGACACCACGTGCTTGCCGCAGGCCATGGCCTCCAGGATGAAGGTACGCGCCGGCTCCACGCCCCCGATCACCTCCGCCACGATATCCACCTCGGGATCGCGAACGACCTCCATGGCCTCCGTGGTCAGCTGCTCTGCGGGGACTTCCACGTAACGGGGATCCGAGAGGTCCCTCACCGCCACGCGCCTGACCTTGATATCGCATCCGGTGCGCCTGGATATCACCTCCGCGTTCTCTTCCAGGATGCGGTAAACGCCGGACCCCACGGTGCCGCACCCGATAAGTCCCACCTTTATGCTCTTGCGGTTGTCTTTCATCCTCCCCTCCGCCTCCGGGCTCGGCGCCAAGGCGCCTGCCGCTCCCCGCCGGCATGCTTACCGGGAAGGCCGTTCATCCCTTCCTCGCCCCGCCGGCGATGCCGCCACAGTACCGATTATGACTATTCTACCAGCAGGGAAAGACTCGGGGTTAGGTGCAACGTCCCGGGCTGCCTTTCGAGAAGCCCGGATTTCATATCCCCATGGATCCTTACCGCTAATGACTGGATGATGGGGCGATCCCTTGTTTTTTCGATCCGCAAAGTGCCCTGCGGAACGGCACCACATCGTCGCCTCTGGTTGGCGACGCGCCGAGAAGACGGCGCAACCCTCCGACAGGTCGATCGCCGCTGGAACTGGAGACGTTGCGGCAGCGGGGCCGGCCGAAACGGGCGATGCGGCAATAAGGGCGTCGAGAAGACGGCGCATCTGGACCGGCGGCCCAGGGCTCACCGCAAAGGCGATGAAAAAGGGGGCAGCCGGTGAGGTGACGAGGTCGCACCGCCAGGTTCCGGGCCAAAAGGACCGAACGGATTCGGCCTACTTTCTTCTCACGCCGCCCTTGCGTGTTATAATCGATAGCGCCATGAAACTCAAACAACCCGTACTGCAGGTGGCCCTGGATTTCGTGGATCTCGAGCGCGCCCTCAAGGTGGCCGAGGAGGCCGTTGAGGGGGGCGCGGACTGGATCGAGGCCGGCACGCCGCTTATAAAGAGCGAGGGGCTCAACGCCGTGCGCGAGCTGCGCCGCCGCTTCCCCAACCGCACCATCATCGCGGACATGAAGACCATGGACGCGGGAAGGGCGGAGGTCGAGGCTGCCGCCAAGGCGGGCGCCAACATCATCGACGTCCTGGGAGCCGCCTCCGACGCCACGGTGAAGGAGTGCGTGGAGGCGGCGAACAATTACGGCGCCGAGATCATCGTGGACCTCATAGAGGTCGGCGATCCGGTGGAGCGGGCACGCGCCGCCGAGGCCACCGGCGCCCATTACATCGCCGTGCACACCGCCATCGACGTACAGATGCGCGGAGGTGACCCCTTCGAGAGGCTCAAGGTGGTGGCCAACTCCGTGGATATCCCCGTGGCGGTAGCGGGAGGCGTGAACTCGGAGACCGCCGCCACCGCGGTGCAGTGCGGCGCGGATATCGTTATCGTGGGCGGGGCGATCATCAAAAGCGGCGACGCCCGCCGTGCCGCAGCGGAGATAAAGCAGGCCATGTTGAGCGGGGAGGCGGTGCGCACCGATCTCTACAAGCGCGTTGACCTGGCCAACGTGCGGGAGATCCTGCAACGGGTATCCACGCCCAATATCTCCGACGCCATGCACCGCTCGGGGGAGTTGGAAGGCATCATGCCCATCAGTCCCGGCCTAAAGATGGTGGGGCCCGCGCTCACCGTGCGCTCTTATCCCGGGGACTGGGCCAAGCCGGTGGAGGCCATCGACCTGGCCGAGGAAGGAGACGTCATCGTCATCGACGCCGGGGGACTCGGGCCGGCGCTGTGGGGGGAACTGGCCACCCACAGTTGCCTGCAGAGGAAGGTGGCCGGCGTGGTGATCGACGGCGCCATCCGGGACACGGTGGAGATCAGGGCCTTGGGATTCCCGGCTTTCTCGCGCCTCATCACCCCCACCGCGGGGGAGCCCAAGGGGTTCGGGGAGATAAACGTGCCCATAAAGGTGGGTGGGAGGCGGGTTTTCCCCGGCGACTGGATGGTGGGAGACGACGACGGGGTGATGGTGATACCCCGCGACAAGGTGGTGGAGATAGCCAACCGCGCCATGGACGTGCTGGAGAAGGAGAACCGCCTCCGTGCCGAGATCGAGGCCGGATCCACCTTGTCGCAGGTCGCCTACCTGGAGAAATGGGAGAAGAAGTAGCTCATTCCTTGCGTTTTCTCCATTTGCTGAGCCACTGCTTTTTCGCTTGATCGGCGTGGGACGCGTCCTCTCCCGCCGCCGGCGCTTCCCCCCCGCTTTCAGGTGGAGCCGCGCCTTCCGAGACCTGGGGCACCTCGCTTTCCTCGCCGGTGAGCATAGCGGCGCCCCGGTAGTTCGGCACCTCCCATACGAGGGCGGTGAAGGGGCTTTTCGCTCCCTTGCGCTCCGCGATGGCGGAGAGAAAAAGGGCGGCCTTGGCGGGATCGGCGGCACGGCGCAGTATGAGGGTTATATCCCTCTCCCCCATCACCGCGGCCGCCGAGGGACTGCACAGGACCACCATATCGCCCGGCTGGAGGGGCGCCACTCCCGTATCGACCTCTTCCCCGCCCGGCATGCCCAGCAGCGCTCCGCCTTCCCCAGGCGCAGTCACCGCCTTGCCCTCTCCCTCGTGAAAAAGAAAAAGGGCGCCTCCACCGCTTCGCGCGCAATAAACCCGCGCCGGGTCGGCAGCCACCAGGAGGAAATCGAGGCCCATGCCCTGCCGTTCCTTTGCGAGGTGTCGGTGGATGTGAAGGCATACGCCTTTGAGCACGCGGCGATAATCGGAGACACGGACCTCCCCTCCCTTGACGCGGAAGAACTCGCACGCAAGTGAGACGGCGTACCGCCGCGCCTCCAACTCGACTTCGTCCCCGCCCTCGGAGCATACCCCCGCCGCGAAAACGAGGGCCTCGGGAGGCTCGCCGGAGGCGATATCGAGGAAGAAGAACGGCGCATCGGGCGGGTTCCTTCTCTCACCGTTATGCGCTATGCCTACGCTGAATGCCTGTTCCCCGATGGCTTTTCACCTCCATACGCCCTGCCGTACGCCCATCCGCGCCGTAAGAGAATACCTTTTGCCGGCGGCCGGCGCAGGAAGCGTCTCAGCCCATTATACGCTCGCCGCGCACCAGGTCGTCGTAGCTCTCCCTCTGCCTTACCACCTCGAAGCGCCCGCCGTCCACCAGCACCTCCGCGGCGCGCCGACGTGAGTTGTAATTGGAGGACATGGCGAAGGAGTAGGCGCCCGCGCTCATGACCGCCAGCAAATCGCCCGGCTCGAAGGCCGGCAGCTCCCGATCGCGGGCCAGGAAATCGCCCGACTCGCACACCGGCCCTACCACGTCCACCTTTTCCACCGGGCGTTCCCGCTCCTCCACGGGCAGGATATCGTGGAAGGAGCCGTAAAGGCTGGGGCGTATGAGGTCGTTCATGGCCGCGTCCACCACCAGGAAGCGCTTTTCCCCCGTGCGCTTGCGGTAGAGAGCCCTGGCCAGCAGCACCCCCGCGTTGCCGACGATCATACGCCCGATCTCCAGGATGACGGTGCATCCCGACCCGCGCAGTATGGGCTCGAGGGCTTGGGCGTAGTCGCGTGGGTAGGGGACCTCTTCTCCCCGATAGGGGATCCCGAAGCCGCCGCCGATGTTGATGTACCTGATGCCCATGCCCATGGACTGCAAGCGCTCCACCAGCTCTCCCACCCGGGAAAGGCTCTCCCGGAAGGGCTCCACCTGCGTTATCTGGGAACCTATGTGCTGGTGGACTCCCGTCACTTCCAGGTTTTTCAGCGACGCCGCCCGCCTGTAGGCTTCCACGGCGTCCTCCATGCCTATGCCGAACTTCGCCTCCCTCAGCCCGGTGGCGATGTAGGGATGGGTTTCCGCATCCACGTCGGGGTTGACGCGCAAGGCCACCGACGCCTTCATCCCGAGCTCGCCCGCAACCCCGTCCAGCGCTTCCAACTCCAGCTCCGACTCCACGTTGAACATCAGTATCCCGGCGCCTAGGGCATAGGCCATCTCCTCCCGCGTTTTGCCTATCCCCGCGTAAACCACCTTTTCCGGCTTTATGCCGGCCTTAAGGGCTCGATACAGCTCTCCCCCGGATACTATGTCCGCCCCCGCGCCTTCACCCGCGAGGGTAGCAAGCACCGCCAGGTTGGAGTTCGCCTTCACGGAGTAGCAGATGATGTGGGGAAGGGACGAGAACGCCTCATCGAGGCGCCGGTAATGCTCTCTCAGGGTGCGGCGGCTGTACACGTAAACCGGCGTCCCCACTTCCTCGGCGATGCGCCGCAGCGGGACTTCCTCGCAATGAAGCTGCCCGTCTTTGAACTCGAAGGCATGCATCTCGCTATCCAGATCTTCGGCTTACTCCCCAACAAAGGTTACCACCAGGGTGCGCGACCTCGGCACCTCGTCGAAATCGATGAATACCACCTGCTGCCATGTCCCCAGAACCGGCTCACCCTCCTCGAAAGGCACGGTGAGGGATGGTCCCAGCAACCCGGCCCTCACGTGCGAGTGGCCGTTGGAATCCACACCCCTGCGGTTGTGGTGATAGTCGCGGTCGGCGGGGGCAAGAAAATCGAAGAGCTCGCGGAAATCCCGGCATACCCCCGGCTCGTGCTCGAGGGTGGTAACCGCACCCGTCGCCCCCGGCACGAAGATGTTGATGATGCCGCTGCGCAAGCCCGCGCCGACGAGCAACTCCCTTATCTCCCCCGTTATCTCCACGATGTGGGCGTTGCCCTCGGTCTCGAACTCCAGCCGCCTGTGTAGCACCGCCATGACCCTTCCTTTCCGCGTCCGCGCAATTAACCGCGCAATTCATATAGTAACAGCAGGAGAGGCACCGCTCCTATATCCTTCTTAGTTTAGCGACAACCCCTGCCGTGCGCGCAATAGGTAGCGCATCGCTTGGGCCTTCGCATCGCTTGGGCATTGCCCACACGTGTTTGGGATAGCGGGAGGAACGAGCAACCGTGATCGGCAGCCCCGGAAAGAAACCATGGACAGGCCCTCACGGGATCGGGATATCGCCTCCGGCAAGGGGCGAAGCGACATCGCCGCGACATGCGCGGGCAGATACGGGAAACGGTTTTCGGCATCGGCTCGTCCGAGGAGCGACGCGACATGGCCGCGACATGTGCGGGACTTGCTCCGGCGGTAAAACGGCCATCGAATGCATCGCCCACACCCTTCTCCTTAAGCCGTATCCTCCCGGACGCGCTTGGTCTATAATCTCACCTGGGGTGATGCGGTTGGATCCCTTCAAGATATGTGAGGGCGTCTTCCAGGTGGGAGGCCCGGACATGACCTCCCCGGAGGATTGCTGCGTGTACCTGGTGGACCTTGGATACCCCATACTTATCGACGCGGGGGCGGGCAAAGCGACGCGCAAGCTCATCGCCAACCTGGAGCGGTTGGGTTATTCCCCGCGTGACCTGAGGCTGGTAGTCCTCACCCACTGCCACATAGACCACGTGGGAGGAGCTTCCTTCCTCTCTGAGAGGTTCGGGATACCGCTGGCCATCCACGACTTGGACGCCCCCGCGGTGGAGAATGCAGACGAGCGTCGTACCGCCGCCAGCTGGTACGGCGTCCAACTGGCTCCCCTGGTGGTGAAAAGACGCCTGGTGGGCGAGGGGGGCGTTATCGAGGGAGGGGCTTCTCCTCTGCGCTGGATCCATACCCCGGGTCATACGCCGGGATCCATATCCTTGTTGGCGGACAACGGCCTCTATCGCGTGCTCTTCGGCCAGGACATCCATGGCCCCTTCTACGCCTCCTTCGGCTCCGACCTGGACGCCTGGAGCGAATCCATGCGCAAGCTCTTAGCTCTGGAGGCAGACATCCTCTGCGAGGGTCACTTCGGCATCTATCGACCGGCCTCCGAGGTGCGCGAGTATATCCAGGGTTACCTGCGCAATTACGGTCGGCTCTAAGCCCGGCGGCGCGCCAGACCGGAGTACCGTGGTCCGGAACGCCCAGCGCGTTCCCTGCCCCGCATGGCGACGAAACCTTTTGCCGTATTCTTTCGCCCCCGGATATGAAGGTTCCCCGTCGGCCTGGACCATGCCTCGGGGCGCTGAAACGGATATGATGTCTCGCAATACACTAAAACACTACATCTTGGGGCTTGTTATGGGAGGAGGGGTGAATTAATATATCGAATAGATATATCGTGGAGATATATCGAGGTGATATGTATTGTCCGGCCCTGCGCAAGATTGTAGGGGCGGACGAGGAGGTTGTAAAGTGCTGGAACTGGCCATCCTCGGGGCGTTGAAGGAAAAGCCCATGCACGGCTACGAGTTGAAAAAGAGGCTGTCCTATCTCCTGGGCCACCTGTGGAAGATAAGCTACGGCTCGCTCTATCCCGCCCTCAAGAGGTTGGAGGCCAAGAACGCGGTGGAAAAAGCGTACACGGTGAAAGAGAAGACGCGCAACCGGTACGTCTACCGCATAACTCCCGAGGGTGAGGAGACCTTCCAGAGGCTTCTGGTGGACACGCGCAAGAAGTCGGAGATAACGGACGGCGACAAGTTCAGCCTGCGCCTGGCCTTCTTCCAGTACATGGAGCCGGAGCTCAGGCTTTGGCTCCTGGAAAGGCGCAGGAACTATCTTGAGGAGAGGCTGAAGGAGATGAGCGGGGCCGGCAAGCCGCGCGAAAAGGAACCGGATAGCTACCGGCAAGGGCTTTACCGTCACCGCCAGGAGCAGCTTGAGAGCGATATCGCCTGGCTGGAGGAGCTCATCGCGCAGGAGAGAACGCACATCCAGGAGAGCAGGAAAGAGCGTGAGGCGGTCTCGAAGGAGGAGAAGGGGGGTGGGAAGATCGTCATCGAGGAAAACCCGTTGGAGAAAGCTACGCCGTTACAGGCTTGATATTGGTAGCGATGCCGGTTTTGAAGCCCCGGCGGCATGGATATAGGGGTTTGACAGGAGGTCTGAAGATGAAGAGGATACGCGTGGCCATAGTGGGCGTGGGCAACTGCGCCTCATCTCTGGTGCAGGGTATCGAATATTACCGGGAGGCGCGGGAAGGCGACCTCATACCGGGTCTTATGCACGTCAAGGTGGACCATTACCATATCCGCGACATCGAGGTGGTGTGCGCTTTCGACGTGGACGCGGACAAGGTCGGCAAAGACGTCTCCGAGGCGATATTGAGCGGCCGCAACAACACCATAAAGATCTGCGACGTCCCGCGGCTCGGCGCCCCCGTATACCGCGGCCATACCCTGGACGGCTTCGGCAAGTACTACCGCACGGTGGCGGAAGAAGACCCTGGCGAGCCGGTCAACGTGGCGGAAACCCTGGCCAGGCACGAAGTGGATGTGCTGGTCAACTACCTGCCGGTGGGGAGCGAAAAGGCCACTCATTTTTACGTGGAGGAGGCGCTCAAGGCCGGGTGCGGCATCGTCAACTGCATCCCTGTTTTCGTGGCCAGGGAGGAGATGTGGCAGGGCAAGTTCCGTAGGTACGGCCTGCCCATCGTGGGTGACGACATAAAGTCGCAGGTGGGAGCGACCATCGTTCACCGCGTGCTGGCGAAGCTCTTCAACGACCGCGGCGTCATCCTCGACCGCACCGCTCAGCTCAACATCGGCGGCAACATGGACTTCATGAACATGCTGGAAAGAGAGCGCCTGGAGTCCAAGAAGATATCCAAGACCGACGCCGTGGTTTCCCAGCTCAACCACAACATAGACAAAGACAACGTGCATATCGGGCCAAGCGATTACGTGGCCTGGCTCAACGACCGCAAATGGGCCTATATTCGCCTCGAGGGAAGGGAGTTCGGGGACGTCCCCATGTCCCTCGAGTTCAAGCTGGAGGTCTGGGATTCCCCGAATTCCGCCGGAATAGTGATCGACGCCATCCGCTGCTGCCGCCTGGCCATGGACCGCGGCATGAGCGGTGCGCTCATCGGACCCTCCGCCTACTTCATGAAATCTCCCCCGGTGCAGTACTCGGACGAGGAAGCGCGGCGTATGGTGGAGGATTTCATCGCCGGCAACCCCGCCGGCATGCTGACCACCGCGGACTTCGGCAACGGAAAAGACCTCGAGATCTCGGAGGAAATGGCCCAGTCCCCTCCCGTCTCGCAGCGGGAATAAATGCTCGCACGGCGATCGACCTCCCCCGCGGTTGCCCAAAGGGGTTTAGAGCGCGCCCTCGAAACGGGCCCTGGGAATCGCAAGGCGCTTGATTTCACGGCGTGTTGTGATATATTACTCTAGCGTACGGTGTCCCTCTATATGTTCAGGAGATAGAGAATTGCCGGAAGCGATGCACATCCCCGCCGTGATTTGCGAGCGGACCGACCTTCCCCTCGCGGTCAAATGCTATTCGGGCTTCAAGCTCAACCAGAGGCCTCTCAGTTTTTTCCTCGACGAGCGCGAGTTCATGGTCATGGACATCGAGGGCAGCTGGTTTGAGGAAGACGAGGTAAGCCGGGCCAGGCATGCCTGCTTCCGCGTACGGGCCGATGATGGCGATCTTTACCTACTAGGATATGACGAGGGCGCCGACTCCTGGTCGCTCCGACGCGTGTGGAGGCTCGGCGTCATGGCCTAACGGCATCATGGCCTGAAGGGGCAGGGCCGGGACGCCAGGTCTTTCATCCGCCCTCCTTTAAGCGTGTACGGATCAGGAAAGTGGCCATGGCCTTGGCCATCATGCGGCCCTCGCCGTCGCTGACCGCGCATTCGCCCACCGCGACGGACCTGCCCCGCTGGATTATCCTTCCCTCCGCCGCCAGTTTTCCGCCGCGCGCCGGGGCCATATAATTTATCTTCATCTCCACCGTGGCAATGGATTCCTTTTCGTGATCGACCATGGTGGCAAGGGCGGCGGCCAGGGCGGCATCGGCGAGGGAGGCGAATACGCCTCCGTGCACCACCCCGCCGGCGTTGAAAAACCTCTCGCCCACCTCCAGGGTGAAAAGCGCCCTGCCCTCGCCCAGCTCCTCCAGCTCCATGCCCAGCAAGCCGTAGAAAGTGCCGGGGTCCGAGCGCGAGCGCCTTATCTCCCGGTACCTGGCCTCGATATCCTCCACCGCAAGACCTCCCATCAGACGGGATGCTCCTTGAACCACTCCACCACCTTGCTCAGGCCTTCCTCAAGCGATACCCGCGGTTCCCAGCTCAGGATCTCGCGCGCCTTCTCCAGCCTCGGCCTGCGCCGCTGGGGGTCGTC
This sequence comes from Candidatus Solincola daggyaiensis, assembly GCA_015711825.1. GTDB lineage: Bacteria > Actinomycetota > Geothermincolia > Geothermincolales > RBG-13-55-18 > Solincola_B > Solincola_B daggyaiensis. The sequence continues at coordinate 28,697 of JACVJD010000013.1, read as the reverse complement.
CTCGGGAAGGGGGCGAAAGCTTATCTCCGAGGCAGAGCCGGTGAGATGCCTTACCCGCTCCGCCAGCTCGAGAATGGTCATCTCCCCGTCATTGCCCAGGTTTATCACCTCTCCCACCGCGGCGTCGGTGAAAAGCGCGCGCCGGATCCCCTCCACCAGGTCGTCCACGTAGCAGAAGCTGCGCGTCTGGGTGCCGTCGCCGTAGACGGTGATGGGCTCCCCCGCCACCGCCTGCAAGATGAAATTGGGCACCACCCTGCCGTCCTCACGTCGCATACGCGGGCCAAAGGTGTTGAAGATCCTGAGGATCACCGTCTCCAGCCCGTACAGCCTGCGATAGGTGGAGGTCATGGCCTCAGCGAAACGCTTGGATTCGTCGTAGCAAGCACGTGGGCCCACGGGGTTGACGTTGCCATGGTACTCCTCGCCCTGGGGCGTCTCGAGGGGATCGCCGTATACCTCCGAGGTGGAGGCGAGAAGGAAGCGCGCGCCGTTCTTGCGCGCCAGCTCGAGTGCCTGGTAAGTGCCGAGGGAGTTCACCATCATGGTCTCCACCGACAGACGTCCGTAATCGACCGGGCTGGCCGGGCTGGCAAGGTGGGCCACGCGGTCAACGGTGAGGTTGATGGGCGAAACGGCATCGGCGAGGATGAAACGGAAACGCGGATGGCCTTGCAATGTCTCCAGATTGCGCGGATCCCCAGTGCACAGGTTGTCGAGGCACATCACCTCGTGCCCCTCCTCTACCAGCCGCTCGCAGAGATGGGACCCTATGAACCCCGCCCCGCCCGTAACCAGAATCCTCAAGGCTTCTCTACCTCCTTACCCTGTCACGCAAGCCCCGGCAAGGGAAGTCGGGTGCGGACGATCCGCCCGACTTCTTCGCGCCGTCTCGCCTTCTCTCGCTCTTTTCGTCTCCCCCGCCCATATCCTGAACCCCCAAAGGGGTTTTTCCGCTAGCTTACATGCCTTCCCTTGGCCTGCCATGATCGTTTGCCTTCCTACCCCTTTTCAGCCCCGGCCCATCCGCACGCGCAAGGAGCTCGGGGGGAAACATGGCGTGCGGCTTGCCCCGTCACCGACTCATCTCCCCTCGCCTCTCCCACCAAAAAGCGCACCCCCATGGCCTTCAGGCGGGCGAAAAAGGAGGGCCGATCCAGAGCCTGTTCGGGGAAATGAAAGCCCGGCTCCATCTCCTCCAGCCTCATATGTTCCAGGGACGCCGCCACCATGGCGGCGGACAGCCCGTAATAGTCACCCACCACCGCGAGTGCCCTGACGGCCGGCGATCCCTTCGCCCTTCCCTCCGCCTTGGCCATCACCGCGGACAAAGGGCCGCCGCCGAATCTCCCCGCAAGCGTCGAGGTCATGATGCGCAGGGCTTCACGCCACGCCCAGGAATCGTCCAAGCCGTCGTGCAGCCAGGCAAGGGCCTGTAGGGCCAGGTCAAGGCCGCGCTCACCGAAACCCGCCCTGAAGTCCACCTCCATGAGGCCGGGCAGAGCCTCCGCAAGCGAAATGGGCTCGGGGTGAGCGATGATCGAGACCTGGCGCCACCCCAGCGGGGGCGGGAAATGCACCGTTTCAGGGCCGCTCCCGGAGCGTTCCCTCCCCGCCCTCCCTGCCCGCCAGATCGGTGCCCTGCCTCCGCAAGCGCGCAGGAGGTGCGCCAGGGTGGCGGGGCCCAGTCCCGAGGAAAGGCGTAGGTGCCACGCCACGGACACGGATCGGACCTCGTCCAGACAGGCGGCCGCCCTGCACGCAAGCAGGCTCGATATACCCGGGGTCAATCCCGTGCCGCACAGGATCCTAACCCCTTTTCTCTCCGCCGCGGGGCCGAGTTCCCGCAATGCGACCGCCGCCTCCGGGTCGTCGCACAGGGAGACGTAATCGCGCCCCGCCTCCAGGGCGGCCCTCGCCATGCGCGCCTCGTGGAGGTGCGAGGGACCCGCGCAACCCACCACCAGGTCGGACTCGGAGACCCTTTCCAGCAGGCAGTCCTCATCCTCGACGTCGAGGTAGCGTGGGCTGGCGGGAATTCCCGACCGCTCGGAGGTTATCTTGCACAAGGCCTCCGCGTCGCGGTCCGCGAGATAAAGGCGGGTCGTGCAGCTTGCTCTACTCAAGCTAGCGGCGACCATCCGCCCCGTCCTGCCCGCGGCCCCAAGGATGAGAACCCTCATTGCGCCCCCCGGAAAAGATCCCCAGGGGCTGCCGTTCTCCACACCAGTTCCGAACCCGGGGTTCCCTGTGGCGCTGTTTTTATCTCCCTTATGGCCAGCAAAACGGCGGCGAGCACCAGACCCGCCAGAGCGGCCGCCGCGGCCGGGCGCAACTTGCGAAAAGACATGGCACGATTATATATCAATCGACGGGGAGACGATTGAGGGGGTGACCGGACCGGGATTGCGGGCGGGGCCCGGGATGACCCCCTTTACTCGCTTGCCCGCAAACGGTTAAGGGATCGCAAGGCCTGCCTGCCCCAGCTTGACCCTCCGCTGTAATGCTTCTTAGGGCCAGAACGGGCGCGCGAAGGCGTTGCCCAAGCCTAAAACGTCGGCTTTGCCGCGGATCGCCATCCCATTGCCGTCATCTTTCTGCCCACGCCGCCGGGAAAGAGCCTTCTTTTTCCCCATCGGGAAAGGAGCTCGGCTCCCATGCCGTAGGTCATCTCGAGAGCAGGTCTTCTTCCACTTCCAGGCCGAGCTGCTTCACCGCCAGGCTGAAATCGTGGGGGCTGGTGGAGGCCGATACCGCCACCTTGTAATCAACCAATCCGTAGCGGTAGAGGTCCACCAACGACTGGTCGAAGGTCTGCATGCCGTAGAACTCTCCCTCGGCGATTATCTCCCGCATCACCGTGGTGGGCTCCTCGTTGATGAGCGCCTCCGCCATGCGGCCCGTCATGACCAAAACCTCCACCGCCGGCACCCTCCCGCTGTGGTCCTTGAGGGGCAGGAGCCGCTGGGAGACGATGCCCCTGAGCACACTGGCCAGGGTGAGCCTGATCTGCTTCTGCTGCTGAGGCGGGAAGAAGTCTATGATGCGGTTCACGGTCTCGGTGGTGTCTATGGTATGGAAGGTCGAGAGCACCAAATGGCCGGTCATGGCCACGCTCATGGCCGCCGTCACCGTCTCCGGGTCCCTCATCTCGCCGATGAGGATCACGTCGGGATCCTGGCGGGTGATGTACTTGAGGGCGTCGGCATAGCTCTCGGTATCCGTGCCGATCTCCCTCTGGTGGATGATGCTCTTCTTGTCCACGTGCAGGACCTCGATGGGGTCCTCGATGGTTATGATGTTCACCTGGTCGTTGGTGTTGATGAAATCGATTATCGCCGCCAGGGTGGTGGTCTTGCCCGCCCCGGCGGGCCCCGTCACCAGGATCAAGCCGCGCCGCTCCATGGCCAGGCGCCTCAACACCGGCGGCAGCCCCAGCTCCTCGAAGGAAGGCACGGAGGTGGTGAGCACCCTGCGGATGGCTATCCCCACCGTGCCCCTCTGCTTGAAGATGTTGGCCCGGAACCTCCCCAGTCCGGCTATACTGTAGGCGAAATCGACCTCGTTGCGCTCCGCGAACTTCTTGGCCTGTTTCTCGTTCATAAGGGCATAGGCCGCCTCTACCGTATCGGTGGGCGATAGGCGAGGGAAATCCGGCTTCACCAGGCGTCCGTCTATACGGAAATAAGGCGGCCCGCCCGCCTTGATGTGCAGATCCGAGGCCTGCTTGTCGACCATGTATTGCAGCAGATTCTGGATATCCATCCTGCCCCCTAACCACCTTCCTCAAGTTTACCCACCAGGTTCAATATAGCACAGAGTCCGTGCTTGCGTTGCGTCTCCCTGCATGCGCGTGGCGACGGTTTGAAGGCCGGTAAAAACAACAGGGACCTATGAGCCGCGCGAGAGAACGGCTGACGCAACAACCCCTCAGGTCGTAGGCCTTCCTCGCTCTCAAGCCGTCCGGGTAGATGGTCGACGCCTTCGTCGCCACCCATGGGGACATGCGACATACGACCTGCTTGCTCCATGGATATCAAAACGACCGCGACGATTTCTTCGCCGCACGGAAGCGCGGTATGCGCCGGTGTCGGCCCTGTCGCAAATGGTGAAAGGCCTGCGCGTGGCGGGCATGGGCAACGGCTCCCCACATGACCCGGCACGCTGCTTATATCGCGGCCGCCGCGAGGTGAAAGGCCTCGGGCCCTCAGAGCTTCCAGAAGGCGGAAAGCTCGCGGCGCGTGGCCTCCACTACCTCCATTCCCCTGCCGGACGGCTCGGGAAGCGACCTCCCCCCCAGGTCCTCCTCAACCACGATATCCTCGCCCGCCATGACCGCGATGGTGTTGGTTATGGAAACGGCGATCCCGTCCAGGTTATATCCGCCCTCGAGGGCTGCGAGTATCTTCCCGCCGCAGTGCCTCTCCGCCAGGTCCTTGAGGCGCCTGGTCATCTCGGCGTAAGAGCTGCCGCGCAGCAGCATGGAGCAGAGGAGGTCGCTGAAATGCCCGTCGTAACCGGCGGAGATGAGCACCAACTCCGGCTGGAACTGCTCCGCCACCGGCAATATCACCTGGTCGAAGGCGGCGAGATAGACGTCTTCCCCGCTGCGGGCGGGTAGGGGGAAGTTGACCGTGAAACCCCTGCCTTTGCCGGAGCCTACCTCTCCCGAGGAACCGCTTCCCGGGTAATGCGGGTACTGGTGCAGGGATGCGTAGAGGACCTGGTCGTCGTGGTAGAAGATGTCCTGGATGCCGTTGCCGTGATGCGCGTCCCAGTCGAGGATGAAGACGCGCGAGATGCCGAGCTCCCGCAGGGCGAACCTGGCGGCCACGGCATTGTTGTTGAAGAGACAGAAGCCCATGGCGCGCCCCGCGGTGGCGTGATGCCCCGGGGGCCGCACGAGACAGAAAGCGTTGCCTATCTCCCCCGAGAAAACGCGCTCCAGGCCGTCCAGCAGGGCCCCCGTGGATCTCAGCGCCGCGGCATATGAACGCGGCCCCACGTGGGTATCGGCATCCAGCCATCCTCCCCCCGACTCCGCGGTTTTTTTCACCATCTCGATGTAGCCCAAGGGATGGACGAGGTTTATCTCCTCCACCGTGGCGTCACGCGGCGATAGCAGGCTGACCCTTTCCGCGAGACCGCTTTCGCGCAGCATCCCCATGGCGGCTTCCAGGCGTTCGGCGCGCTCGGGATGCCCGAAACCGGTATCATGCTCGAGGTAGATGGGATCGTAAAAAACCGCCGTCGAGCCCATTTCTCCTAACCCCCCGGAGAGTTTCGCGCCGGAGAGCCGCACGCCCCCTCGGGGCGCCCCCTTCCCGGCATCCGTCTAGATTATCCGCACCGCGCCGCAGAAATCGCTGCGCCTGCCCAGATCCGCGATACGCACCACGTCCCCGGTACGGGGCGCGTGGATGTACTGTCCGTTTCCGATATACATCCCCACGTGCCCGTAGCCGTGGAAAAACACCAGGTCGCCGGGCTGTAGGTCGGAATATGAAACCGGGACCCCGCATCGCGCCTGCATATAGGAGCTGTGGGGAAGGCTTATACCCACCTGGGCGTAGCAGTACATCACCAACCCCGAGCAGTCGAATACGTCTGGACCCGACCCAGCGTACCTGTAGGGCTTCCCCAGCTGCTGGTAGGCTACCTGGACCACGCGGGGGGCATAGGGAGGGGCCGGGGGCGGGGGAGGGATGGGCCGCGAAACCGTCCGGCGCGGATTGCTCGCCACCGCGCGGTTGGCCTCCTCCTGGGCGATGAGCTGGTTCACCTCCGCCTCCACCCCGGACATGAGTTCCTTCCTGCGTTGCAGCTCCGACTCTATGCTCCTTTTCTGGGCCGACAGTTGCGCCACCGCCGCATCCAGCTGCGCGCGCTGGGCGTCCAGCTCGGCTCGCGCCGCCTCCACCTGCCCCCGGGAGGCCAGCAACGAGGCGATGATCTCCACGTCCCCGCCTCCGATACGCTGCGCGCGGTCGAGGTTGGTGTAGAGGTCGTCCACCGTCTTGCATTCGGTTATGACCTCGAGGATATCGGCGTTGCCCGACTTGTAGATCTCGCGCAGGCGTTGTCCGAGGATGTCCTTGCGATTCTCCAGCTCCGCGGTGAGCATCTCGATCTCCCTTTCTTTTTGGGCGATCCTGGCGCGCGTCTGCTCCACCCTGAGACTGGTGAGATTGTACTGCTCCGTGACCGACTCGAGCCGCGCGTCGATGCTCTGCACCTCGCTTTTGATCCGCTCCAGCTCTCTCTTCTTATCCTGCACGGGATCGGCGGTGGACGCGCCGCTCGCCGCCAACAGCATCATCGCCGCCAGCAGCAGGCTGAGCAATGCCGCCGCTGCCTGTCTGCGCATCATGCTCCTCTCCGTTCTCCCCCGCCGCAGTTCGGCGAAGGGCTTCCCACTACCCTCGCGGGGGAGGTTCCCTCACCCCTTAAGGGATAATTCACGCTAAATGATAGCATACCCTCCCCCGCCGTCCCAAAAAGTACAGCCCGGTTACCGGCAAGCAGTCGGCGGGAAAGCCCTCGCAATCAAGGGGGTGTTCTCCGCAGCTTTCTATTCCTGATCGCCATATCCCCGAAACAGCACCCCGGGCTCAGGCGGTGAACACCAGCGTGGCCTCGTTGCCCTCACGGTTGAAGCGCAGCTCGTCGGCGTAATGGCGCACGATGAGCAGGCCGCGGCCGCGCTCCGAGAGCAGATTCTCCCGCTCCCTCGCCTCCGCCAGCCGCCGCTGGAAATCGAAGCCCTCTCCTTCGTCGCGCACGCGGATGGTAGCGCGTCGCGGCTCCGCCTTTACGGTGATATACACTTTCTTTGCGGCATCGCAGCGGTTGCCGTGTTCCATGGCGTTGTGGAGCAGCTCCTCCAGGCACAGGCGCAAGGTGACGGGGTCTTTCAAGCCCTCGAAGCTCTGCAGGGTGTCCAGCACGCTGTCGATCACGTAGCGTATTTGGCGGACGTCCGTACCCACCGTCATGGTCAGGTCATAGAGATCCTCCAGCTCCATGACCATCACCGCGATGTCGTCGGGCTGAGGGGCGTCCCCGGTAAAAAGCATGATCTCGTCCGCCAGCGCGTCCAGGAAACCCTCTATGTCTTGTCCCGCATGCGCCTTCACCAGCTCCACCAGGCGCTTCCTGCCCAGCACCTCGCCCCGCGCGTTGAGGGCCCCGGTAAGGCCGTCGGTATAGAGGAGAACGCGGTCCCCTTTCTCCAGCTTCACCTTTTTTTCCTGGTAATCGCCGTCGGCCATAAGCCCAACGGGGAAACCCTCCCCCTCGAGGTATTCCATTTCCCTTCCTCCCGCGCGCAGAAGGAGCGGAGGCTCATGCCCGGCTCTGCAGTAGGTGAGGGTGTTGTCGGTATTGTCGTAAAAAGCGTAGAAAAGGGTCGCGAAGCCGTACTGGGACTCGTTGAAAAAGCGTCGGAAGGCGGTGTTGGCCTCGTCAAGTATGGCGCGGGGCGACGCCTGCCGCCGCCCTATTTCGTAAAGGTTGGTGGTGAGCACGGACATGATCAGGGCCGCCGGCATACCCTTGTTGGCGACGTCCCCGATGGTAAGTCCGAACTTGTTGGGGCAGAACTCCGTGCGCAGCCTCTGGCAGCGGTCCTGCACCTCCGAGGAGCAATAAAAGCAGAAGCGCGAGTCGCGGTCCAGAGGTATGACGCTGAAGAAGTCGCCTCCCACCGCAGAGGCGGGCATGAGCCGGGAGACCATGCGGATGGAGGCGCAGGGCACGTGGGTGGATAGGATGGAGCGCTGGATGCGGCTGGCCATGCGTAGTTCCCTGGCCATGCGCTCGTGATCCCAGCGCAGGGCCTCGTAAAGGCGGGCGTTGTCGATGGCCACCGCCGCCATGTCCGCGAAGGATGTCAGGTGTTCGAGGTCCCGGCGATCGAAACGGCGTTGCCTTACCGCCGTGGAGACGTTGAGCACTCCGATGATCCTCCCGTCCACGTTAAGGGGGACGGCGAGTGCGCTTTTGAGGCTGGGGTCGGTGCCGCGGAAACGGCGGTCGGCGACCACGTCCTGCAGCACCAGGGGCTCGCCTCGGGCGGCCACCCATCCGGCTATGCCCTCCCCCACTCGGACCTTGAAGGCGCGCGAGGACTCCAGGCCCCGCGACGCCCTCACCGCCAGGTACCCCTCATCGTCCACGAGCATGATGCTGCCGCGCTCGGCGCCCAGCAGCTCCATGGCCTGGTCCAGCACTCGCTCCAAGCGAGTTGACAACTCCATGGAGGAGGTTATCAGCATGCCGACGCGGTAGAAGCTTCCGCCCTTGCTCGGATCGACGCTCCCTCCGCCTTCGTCCTTGTCCACGTTTTCTTCCAGCATCTACCATATCACCTGAAGCTGCCCACGGCCTCCTCTTCGCTCTCGTAGATCTCGATGATCTTGGTGAAGCGGACCACGTCCAGAAGCTCCCGGATGGCTTCCCCCGCCCTGAGTATCTTCAACGCCCCCTTATTCTGGCTGCATTTCTTGTAGGCGTCGGCGATGACGCTCAGGCCGGCGGTATTGATGTAGGAAAGGCCCTCGATGTCGAGGACGACATTGTAGCATCCGTCCTGGAAAACCCCCTCAAGCGACTCACCGAACCGCTCCACCGTTTCGGAATCAACCACCCCCGAAACGCGCACCACGGCGATCTCGCCCATGTCACCGGCCCTGGAAACCGATACCTCCATAAGCACGCCTCCTCTCCATTGCCATACCGGGACGACAATGAAGATATCGGCATAACCCCCTCGCGGTTTGAATGGGAAGCCCTACCGCGTCCTCGAGCCCCACTAAGGGTCTGACGGGTTTGGGCGGCCTCGCCGACCCTCAGCGCCCCACCATAGCCGTTCTACGCCATAATAACTATATATCGTGTTGATGCATCGAAAGATTTACTATATATTGTACTAAACGGCGAGAGGAAGGTGAGATGAGGCAAGGCTCCGTCCTATATCCCTTTTCCGCCATCGTGGGGCAGGACAAGATGAAGCGCGCCCTGCTCATCAACGCCGTCGATCCCCGCGTCGGCGGCCTGCTCATAAAGGGCCAACGGGGCACGGCCAAATCCACCGCCGCCCGCGCCCTGGCGGAGCTCCTTCCCGATATAGAGGTGGTGGCCGACTGTCCCTTCTCCTGCGATCCCCATAACGAGGAGGGGATGTGTTCCGGATGCCTGGAGCGATGGCGGCGGGGAGAGCCCCTCGCCATAGCCACCAGACCGACGCGATTGGTGACCCTCCCCCTCAACGCCAGCGAGGACCGCGTGGTCGGGACCCTCGACCTGGAGCGCGCCGTGCGCGAGGGGGTAAAGGATTTCGAGCCCGGCGTGCTGGCGGAGGCGAACCGCTCCATCCTCTACGTGGACGAGGTGAACCTGCTTGACGACCACATCGTGGACCTGCTGCTGGACGCGGCGGCTATGGGAGTGAACGTCGTGGAGCGGGAGGGGGTGTCCTTTTCCCACCCTTCGCGTTTTATCATCATCGGGACCATGAACCCGGAGGAAGGGGAACTGAGGCCCCAGCTCGAGGACCGCTTCGGGCTCTGCGTGGAGGTGAGCGGGGAAAACGACCCACGGGAGCGCGTCGAGATCATGCGGCGGCGGCGCCTTTTCCTCCACGACCCTCAGCTCATGCGCGCCTGCTACCAGCAGGCCCAGGAGGAACTGCGAGGAGTCGTGGCCAGGGCGCGCGAGCTCGTCTCCTCCGTCGAAATGCCGGAGGAGATGATGAAACTGATCGCCCTCATCGCGTTGGAGATGGGCGTATGCGGGCACCGCGCCGATATCGCGATCTACCAGGCTTCCAGCGCCCTCGCCGCCCTGGATGGATGCGATAGAGTAGGTACCGGCCACGTGCGCGAGGCCGCCGAGATGGCGTTGCTGCACCGTCTCAGGAAAACCCCCTTCGACGAGGGCCTCAAGGATATGGAGCGATTGGACCGCATCATCGAACGCGGGGGCAGGTCATCGTGCCTCTCCCTGCAGGACCCCTGCTCCGCGCCCGTGTACGGGGACGCCCAAATCGACGCGTCGTTTGGGGGGAGCGAAGAGACGGATCGCTCAGCGGGCGCGGAACGTGGCGCCGCGGCCTCATGCCGCGAGGTGGAGGTGCCTTCGCTGTCGGGTATAACGGCCCGGGCCGCACGACCGCTCACCGGCAAACGCTCGAGCGCGGTGACCGATTCCGGTAACGGAAGGCGCATCGGTCACCGCATGCCGCATGCCGACGAGGAGGGCTCTCCGGGCGACTTGGCCATCGACGCCACCCTGCGGGCGGCGGCGGGAAGAGCGGCGGCAAGCGAGCAGCCCTTCTCGGTGCGCCGGGAGGATTTCCGCTATGCGGTGAGAAAGCGCAAGGTCGCGAACCTGGTGCTCTTCGTGCTGGACGCCAGCGCCAGCATGGGGTGCAACGAGCGCATAGAGGCGACGAAGAAAGCGGTGGGGATGCTGCTCACCGACGCCTACCGTAAAAGGGACCGCGTGGGTCTCATCTCCTTCCGGGACCAGGGCGCGCAGCTCGTGCTCAGCCCCACTTCCAGCGTACAGCTGGCCAACCTGCGCGTGAAGGAGATCGCCACCGGCGGGGCCACTCCGCTGAACCACGGCCTGGCCATGGCCTTGCAGGTGGCCAAGAGGGAGATGCGGCGCGAACCGGACGTGATGCCTCTGCTGGTGCTGATCACCGACGGCCAGGGGAACGTGGGCTACCTTTCCGACAACCCGTTACGGGAAAGCCTGGAGCTGGCGGCCAGGATCCGGGAGGAGGGCCTTGCGTGTGTGGTCTTCGACACCTCCGCCTTTCCCGCGCGTTTCCGCGAAGGCAGGCCTTTCGTATCCCATGCACGCCGTATCGCCGACGCCATGGGGGCGGATTACCATCGACTTGCCAACCCGCAGCCGCAGGTGATGGTGGATGAGCTTAAACGGCTGCTATGATCCCCCCGAGGATGCCCCGAACGCCGCCGGGATATCCCCGGCGTTACCTTTCCCGCCAGAGCACGTGAGTGTCACGGAGGTCGGGCGCGGTAAACCTCATTCGTGCATCGACGATAGCGAGAAGACGGGATCGTCAGCGAGCGCCCTGTTGGTCGGGCTAAGGTGAGCTCAAGCCGCCGCCATCCCGCGTGTCCCCGGTTTTCACGCGGTTGCAGACGTGGTCACAATGAGCCCCGGGCATGCAGAGCACCTCGGACCAGGGCCCACAGGTAATTTCCGCGTGAGAAGAGGGCTCCCCTTTATATACGCGAATTCCTGCCGATAATGATGGAGTGAGGACCAGAGGAAGGCCATGGAAAATAAGCAAAGGCTTACAAGCGAATCCTCGTTGAGAACAAGGCGAACGCCGTCCGGCTATCTCTTGCCCGCGCTGGTGGTCGTCAACGCCATCCTGGCGGGAGGGATAGTGGCGGTATGCGCCACCGCTTCTCCTCCCTTGAATTACGTGGCCGCGGGGGTGCTCTGCGCCTGCATAATCGCCCTCTCCTCTTACCTCAGTTACGAGTGGCATCGTTACCGAGAGCAGAACAAGGGCTACATAGACGAGATAACCGACTTGAACCTGCGCTTCGGGATCCTGGCCGACGCGGTGAGCGCGGTGAGCTCCACCCTGGACCTGGAGGAGCTGGTGGCCAATATTCTCGGGGTGATGCTCACCCTTACCAACTCGTCCATAGGGGTGGTGCTGGTCCCGGACGAGAGCAACGCCTACCTACAGGTGCTCTCGCACCGCGGATTCCAGGAAAAAGCGGTGCGAGGCCTCAAGATCGCGGTGGGGAAGGGGGCGGTGGGAAAGGCTTTCCAGGACGGGAAGGCGGTCATCCGCGGGAATCTACCCCAGGATCCCAAGGCCGCGGAAACATACCTCGACGGTCGCAGCCCCAGGTCGCAGATCATCATGCCCCTAAAGGCCAAGGGGCAGATGGTAGGCATAGCGGTCACCGCCTCCTGCGAGGAGCACGAGTACAACCCGGACGAGGTCTCCCTCCTCTCCAGCCTTTGCCACGAGCTCGCGGTAGCCATGATCAACGTGGATCTCTACCAGCAGAGTCAGAAGACCCTGCAATGGCTGAAGGACTCCCAGGAATACACCGAGCACTTCATCCAGGAGATGCTGGCGGCGGTGGCGGTGGTCAACGACGACGGTGACGTCATCTACTTCAACCGCGAGGCGGCCGACCTCCTGGCCATAGAGCCCAAGGAGGTAATCGGCGTCAACTACGCCGACTTCACCGAGGAGCGGGAGAAGTTCAAGCCCCTCGCCTTCCTGAAGCCCATCTTCCGCCTATGCCTGGAGGAAGACCGCGTTTTCCGCCGCCACGAGCTGGCCATAGAGGGCCCGGGAGGCAGGAGGATGACCATCAGCTTCAACGCCTTTCCCCTCCACCGCGCCAGGGGGGAGCGCATGGGGGCGGCGGTGGTCTTCATGGACATCTCTCCCATGAAGGAGATGGAAGCCCGCCTGCGGCAACAGGATCATCTCTCCATCCTGGGACAGATGGCGGCCAAGATCGCGCACGAGGTAAAAAACCCTCTCTTCGCGATCATAGGCCTGGCGGAAGAGCTGGAGGAGGATGAGCAGGATCCGGAGCGCAAGCAACTGCTCGCCACCATAAAGCGCGAGGCCACCCTCGGCAACCAGTGGATTTCGGGCATGCTCACTTTCAGCCGGTCGCCCTTCCCGGTAACGGAGGGCACGGCGGTATCCCCGCAGGTCACCCTCCCCGAGCTGCTGGCCGATTTCGCCCGCTCCCACCAGGTAGGGGAGATCAAGATCGTGAAGGACTTCGGGGATGACCTCCCCCCCGTCATGCTCAGCCGCGACAACATGCGTCACATCATCTTCAACCTGCTGGAAAACGCGGTGCAAGCCATGCCCTCCGGGGGGGTGATCACCGTGAGGGCCCACGACACCGGGAACGGGTTTTTGGAAATGCGCGTGGAGGACACCGGCACGGGGATAGACCCGGATATCCTCCCCTCCGTCTTCGATCCCTTCTTCACCACCAAAGAGGGGGGGACCGGGCTGGGCCTTTCCATCGTGCAGAAGATACTGCTGGATATGGGAGGCGATATCGAGGTACGCTCACAAAAAGGAATGGGCACCACGTTCATACTGAAGCTACCGACCAGAGGAGCAAGCCATGAACCGGTCTCCTGAAGCCAAGCTGCTCATCGTGGACGACAACGAGGGGGTGCGCCACCTGGTGGCGCGCTGGCTGGAACGCGCCGGGTTCGCGGTGCGGGAGGCCGGAGACGGCGAGGAAGCGGTGGAGATGATCCGCAGAGAGGTCCCGGATATCGTCCTCGCCGACATCCGCATGCCCAAGCTGGACGGCATCGAGCTGGCGCGCATAGTGAAAGCTGAACACCCCAAAGTGAAGATAGTCCTCATGACCGCCTATTCCTCTCCCCAGACCATCGCCCAGGCCAGGCGAGAGGGAGTGGACGACTACCTGGAGAAGCCCTTCACCAAGGACCAGGTGGAGAGAATAGCCAGGGAAGCCCTGGCTTCGGAACGGTAGACATAAGGTCGGTCGTCGCCGCGTATGCCGCATGCCGGGAAGGAACTACAGCGGCACCATGAAACCCTCGCGGGACTCGAAGGCGACGGTCTCCTGGTACCCCACCCTTCGCAGGAGTTCCAGCGCCTCGTGGAACCTGTAGCCCACCTCGTCCGGACTATGGGCGTCGGAGCCCAGCGCGACCCGGATGCCTCTTTCCAGGCACATGCGCAGGAAATCCTCGCCGGGATAGATCTCCCCCACCGGCTTGCGCAACCCCGCCGTGCTCACCTCCACCGCAACCCCCGCCGCCGCCACGCGGTCCAGGCACCTCTCGTAAAGCGGCGTCACGTCCGACCGGGGCCGGAAGCCGAATTTCTTTATCAGGTCGGGGTGTGCCAAGAGGTCGAAGAGGCCGCTCTCCGCGGCGTCGCCCAGCAGCTCGAAATAACGCTCCCACAGGTAGAAAAGGTCGCGCCCCTCGTAACCCGGGAGGTTGCGGGGATCGTCGAACCCCCAGCCGTCGATGAAATGCACGGATCCCATGACGTAATCGAAGGGGTGAGCGCCGAGATGCTCGGCGAGCCGGTCCACGGTCTCCGGAAGGTAGTCCACCTCTATACCCAGCCTCACGCATAGCCCCGGGAAAGCGTCGCCCAGCTCTCGCACCTCCCGCACGTAGGAGGGAAGCTCCTCTATCCCCATGGTCAAGGTAGCGTCACGCATGTGCAGGAGGGGGAAATGGTCGGAGAAACCTATGCCCGCAAGGCCCTTTTCCTCCGCGGCGCGGGCGTAGTCCTCCGGCCGGCCCTCTGCGTGTCCGCACCGGCTGGTGTGCAGGTGGTGATCGATGAATGCATGCATCCTCCTATGGAGGATAGCAAAAAACGGCTGCTCGAAGTAAGATATAGGGGTTCTCGCGGCACGGCACGGCTGCTTTACTATGAGTACTTGAGAGGCCGACCCTTTGTCGGGTATATATATAGTGCTCGCGGCAGCCGACATCCGAAGGTCCTACACGAAAGGAGGAAGGGCAATGGGCAAGGAGAGGAAGCTCAAGAAGGCTCAGAAGACGCTGGAAAAGGCGGAGAAGGGCAAGGCCAGGCTGGAGAAAAAGCTCGGCAAGCTCGAGAAATCAGGTGCCAAGGCACAGAAAAAGGTGGAAAAGCTCGAGAGGAAGCTGGAAAAATAAGCGCCTCCGGCACCCTCTTTTCCTTTAAGGCATTCAGGACGAGCGCGGGAGATCGCGGGGCGAAAAGGGCGCCTTCAAGGGCGCCTTTTCCGACCGCGTGGCGAGCATCTGGGCGATCCTCGCCGAGAAAAGACCGCAAAGAACGCTATGCATGGTGCCGGCACGAGACCGGCTGCGCATAAAACCACCCCGGCTGGGATCCCGCCCTTGATCCTCTCTTCAGACGGGCAGGGCGAGGGCTGCACCCAGGCCCGGTCATTCCCTATCCTTACCCTCGCGCATGCGCTCCAGCAAGTCGCGCTTGGCCTCCTGGAACTCCTCATCCGTCAACGCGCCGCTCCGGCGTAGCTCATCCAGTTTCCTCAGGCCTTCCACCACCTCGAGTTCGTCCACGGTGCCATCCCGGCGCCGGGCTTCCTCCCGTGCCGGAGACGCGTGGGGCTGCGCGGCCTGCATGACCCCCGAGAGCTGCTTGGCCATCTCCTCGCCGTACTTGCGCTCCTGGCGTTCCTCGAACAAGCGCCGCTGCTCGAAGATGAGCCTCTTTACCCCCACGGGATCCGAGATGTTGGTGAAGGGCTGCTGTCCGAACTCGCCCGCGGACTCTATGACCAGGTCGCCGTAATTGAACATCCTCTCCCATGCGTTCTGGCTTCCACTTATGTCGTTGAGCTGGTCCAGCGGGATGGCTTTGGTCTTTTTGGTGAGGATGCCGGTCACCAGTATGATGCGACGGTCGGTGAGGATGAAATGAGAGAAATACCAGGAGAGTACGGGATAAAGCAGCCAGCCCACGATCACCACCGCGAAGGAGACCCACACGATGATGGACCATATGTCGGCAAACCCGCTGCTGTTGCGGAACCACATCAGCGCCCCCCAGCCCGCTGCGGACAGGACAGCGGCGCCCACGGGGAGAAAGTAACTCTTCTCCGGCAGGTCGCGCCGTTTGAAAGCCGGCCAAGCTCCATAAAACAGGGCCATAAAGAGCGCAAACGCGCTGATCAGCACGATGTATCCCCAGTTGGTGGAGGGAGAGTCGGGATGGGAGGGGCCGGGGCTGAACTTGGTGAGGAGCAACACCAGGGCCACCACCGCCCCTATGCCTATGAGGAAGTTTCTCCATATCTCCCAGAGCGAATGCCTCTTATCGAAGATGACCGTCTCTTGCCCCTCGATCACCTTGTGGTGGTATTGCGCCGCCATCATCCCCCTCCTTGCATCGACCTCGCCGTGCCTCCAGGGCCCTTTTGCTACCCCGTTAAAAACAGGTGATGGCCGAGAAAGCCCGATACCTCTCCTCTATCTCCTCCATGCTCAAGGCGCTGAGGCGGCGGCAGGAGAAATCCTCCACGGTGAAGGAAGCCATGACGCTGCCGTAAACCACCGCCTTGCGGATCTCCCCCTCGCCCTCCTTTCCAAGACGCGAAAGCGCGCCCAGGAAGCCCCCACCGAAGGTGTCGCCCGCTCCCGTGGGATCGAAGACCGTCTCCAGCGGATAGGCGGGGAGCGAGAAGAAGCCCTCCCCGGCGAGCATGATCACCCCGTGCTCCCCTTTCTTGATTATCACCCTCTCGGGGCCCATCCCGAGCAGCTTCCTCCCCGCCGCGACGAGGTTGGGGTCCTGCGCCAGTTGCCTCGCCTCGGCGTCGTTCAACAGCAGCCAGTCCACCCGGGATACCGTCTCCAGCAGGTCCTCTCGCTTGTTCTCGATCCAGAAGTTCATGGTGTCGCAGACCACCAGGCGGGGCGAGCGCACCTGCTCCAGCACCTTCAGCTGCAGCCGGGGATCTATGTTGGCCAGGAAGACGAACTCGGAGTCCTTGTACTCCTCGGGTATCTCGGGGTCGAAATCCTCGAAGACGTTGAGCTGGGTATCAAGGGTATGGGCTTCGTTGAGGTCGTAGGTATAGTATCCCTTCCAGCGGAAGGTCCTGCCCGGGAGGCAGCGCAAGCCACGCGTGTCGACGCCGCGCGAGCGCAGGAAGTCCACGTGTTCGGAGGGGAAATCCTCTCCTACCACCGCCACCAGCCGTACGTCCCCGAAAAACGAGGCCGCCACGCTGAAGTAGGTGGCGGACCCTCCCAGTATCTCCTCGACCTCTCCAAAGGGAGTGCGAATGGAATCGAGCGCCACCGACCCCACTACGAGTATGCTCATGACCACCTCCGTTTTCCCGCTATTCTAACATGTATCCGGGCCCCCGGGCGCCGCCTGCGGAGTCCCGCGAAGGCGGGAAGTGCCTCCCCTTCCATCTCCTCCACGGGCGGAGAGCGTCGGTGGGGCTTCGGAACATAAGGCCGGTCGCCGCTCATCTCCTCCACATGCGGAGGGCGTCGGTACATCGTGCCCACAAGGTCATGGAGCGGGGGTGCGACGAATACCGGCCGCCAACCCCGGCACGCGACCCCCGCATCATCCCATGTGCTCCTTCTCCTCCGACCGCCTCCGCAGCCGGAGGACGAGGTAGCAGATCCCGCCCGCCAGGGTGCAGAGCCAGAAGCTGAAGAAGCGGAACCCCAGCACCGCCGTGGCCAGGACCTCCTTAGGGTAGCCGAAGGCGTAGAGGGTCGCCCCCAGGCTGACCTCGAACACGCCCAGGCCCGCGGGAGTGAGGGGAAGGCTCCCCATGATGTCCGCGACGGTGTAGCAGACCATGAGTATGCCCGGGTTGACGGGGTGGCCGATGGCCACGAACACGGTGTAAAGGCAGGCCAGGTCGAAAAGCCAGAATCCCAGGCCCCAGGCCCCGGCGCGCACGGCGTTGTCGCGCCGCGTGAATATGGCCATGAGGTAATCGAGGGTCTCCTCCACCCTCTCCTCGACCTCCCCTGCGTCAACGCCTCGCAACAGCCGCGCCCGTTGGGCGGCAAGGAGAAGCCTACCCGCCAGGCGCTTGAGGACGCGGGGCCTGCGCACGAGATAAACGCATGCGGCCATGAAGAGCAGAGATCCGCCGGCGATGGAGAGGGCGGTGAGGTTGAAGGCGAGGGGCAGGCGGCCGGTGAGCAGGGAGAGGAGCAGGCCCATGGCCACAAGCGCGATAAGCGCCGCGGAATAGATCACATAGGCGGCCCCGAGCGCCTTTACCGTAAGCGCCCTTCCCACTCCTTCCCTCCTCAGTTCCCGGTAGTTGAGGTAAACGGTGCCGGCGTTTCCTCCCGGCACCACGTGCCCGAAGGCATAGGCGCTCATATAGATGAGGGAGACGCGCCCGAAAGAGAGCCTTCCGCCCCCTATCCTCAGCACTTCATAGTAAAGACGGCAGATGAAGAGCATGGAGGCGGTCTCCACCGCGAGGGCCGCGGGGATGAGGAGGAAGTTGGCGTTCCGTACCACCGCCAGCATCTCGCGGTCGCCGATGAACTTGGGGACCAGGTAATAAAGGCCCACCCCCAGCCACAACATAACCATGAGGTTTGCGAGCAGGCGCCAGCCTCCCCGCGAGCGGGCCGCCTCCACCCCTCCCCTCGCAACGCCGTCGCCTCTCGAGCGCAGCGTGGCGGAAAGGGAATCGCTTTCCTCTCGCACCTTCTCCCCTCCCAGCCTCCAGCATAGCCGCCCGCCCCCTCATCCGGCATCCGTTCGGGCGGAGGCGGGAACACCTCCATCTTATCACCCGAATCCGGGGTCGACCCCCTGCCCCGAGCGTCCATAAGGCGTGGATGAGCGGCGTCAGGGGCAGTTTCCCGCCGCAGTGCTACCCTTAATATTGAAAAGGATTTGTCCAACATGTATATTTTGTTCTGCTGAAAATAACGCTGTCAGAGGTGATGAAGATGCCTACTTACGACTACAAATGCGCCGAGTGCAGCGATGTCTTCGAGGTCGTACACGCGGTGGACGAGGAGGTGGAAAGCTGCCCCAAGTGCGGGGGCAGGGTGCGTCGCGTGTTCCACCCCGTGGGGATCATCTTCAAGGGATCGGGCTTTTATAAGACGGACTCGCGCAAGGCGCCCGACAACGGCGGCGAGAAGACGGGGGACGATAAGGGAGCCCGGGAGCCCGAAAAGTCGGCGGCAAAGGCATGCGAGGATTAGGGCCGGCTCGTTGACGTACGGTGGGGAAGCGCCTGCGCCAAATCCTAAAGCCCGCGCGAGGCACGCTGAGGGGAGCTTCCGTCACTGAGCGGCCGGGTGACCGTGAAGCGGTTTTTCGATCGCGGAGGGGATTTCGATGCAGCTTCCAAAGGTAAGGATCGGCATCTTCGGAGGCTCGGGCTTCTACTCGCTTCTGAAGAAAGCCAGCAGCTACGCCGTGCACACGCCCTACGGGCCTCCCAGCGACCGCTTCGTGGTGGGAGAGCTCAACGGGGTGGAGGTGGCTTTCCTTCCCCGCCACGGGCGCCATCACCAATATCCCCCCCACCGCATCAATTACCGCGCCAACATCTGGGGCATGAAGGAGTTCGGGGTGGAGCGCATCGTATCGCCCGGCGCGTGCGGCTCACTACAGCGGGAGATACCCCCGGGCACCTTCGTCCTCTGCGACCAGTTCGTGGACCGCACTTCCCGCCAGGGCAGCACCTTTTACGACGGACCGGCGGCTGTTCACATCAGTTGCTCGGAGCCCTACTGCCCGGCCATGCGCAAGGCATGCGCGGAAACCGCCGAGCGCCTCGGCATACCGTGCCGTAACGGAGGGACCGCGGTGATCATCGACGGCCCGCGCTTCAGCACCCGCGCGGAGAGCAAATGGTACCATTCCCAGGGTTGGGAAGTCATCAACATGACCCAGTACCCGGAAGTGGTGCTGGCGCGAGAGCTGGGCATGTGTTACCTCAACATCTCCCTGGTCACCGACTGGGATGTCTGGATCGCCGACGAAGAGGGAGTCAAAACGGTGACCGCCGAGGAGGTGGGGCGCGTTTTCAAGCAGAACAACGAGAGGCTGCTGGTGCTCCTCGAGGAGCTGCTGCCTGCCATCTCGGACGACCTTGACTGCGACTGCCCCTCCATGCTCGAGGAGGCCACCATCAGCCCCATCGAGATCGTGGAACATTTCTGAAGTGAGCGGCGAGCGGTGATCCCCCGCAAAGGCTTCCGCATCGCGAGGTTTCGGGGGGTGGACGTTTACCTTCACTGGAGCTGGTTCATAGTCTTCGCCCTCCTGTTGTGGGTGGTGGCGCAATATTTTCAGCTCAACACGGAATCCTCACCCGCCGCTTACCTTCCCGTGTCCTTCGTCACCACCATCCTCTTTTTCGCCTCCGTCCTGACGCACGAGTTCTCGCATTCCATGGTGGCCCTTCGCAACGGCATCCCCATCCTTCGCATCACCCTCTTCGTCTTCGGGGGCGTGGCCCAGATGGGAAGGGACGTCAGCTCTCCGGGAGTGGAATTCAAGATGGCGGTGGCAGGACCTCTGTGTTCATATCTCCTGTGCCTGTTGTTCGGCGCCGCCGCTTATCTCACCGGCCTGGGAGGAGCGGGCACCTTATCATACGGTTTTATGCTTCTCGCCGCGGTGAACTTCGGCCTCGGAACCTTCAACCTCGTGCCCGGGTTCCCCCTGGACGGAGGGCGGATACTGCGCTCTCTCCTCTGGCACCATTGGGACGACTTGGAGCGGAGCACTCGCGCCGCCAGCCGCCTAGGCGAGGGGGTGGGGGCTCTGCTGGTGGGGGGCGGGTTATCCCTCTTCCTGGTGGATATCTTCCGCGGGGGGAACGATTACCTCTTCGCCAGCGTGTGGTTCACGCTCATCGGCTTCTTCCTGGTGCAGGCGGCCTCCAGCAGCTACCGCCAGGTGCGCCTGCGCCTCTCCCTCGCCGGTCTTCGCGCCGGCGACCTGCTGAGACAAGGGGTGGCGGCGGTCGATTCCTCCTCTACCCTGGAGGAGGTTTATCGGTTGTACCTCCAGCGCGCTCCCGCCACCGTGGTGCCGGTGTTGAGGCAGGGAAAGCTCACAGCGAGCGTGGGCATGCCGCAGATGCGACCGGTGAGGCCGGAATACTGGGAGGAAACCCCCGTTTCCGCCGTGGCCAGGCCGTTAAAAGAGGGGGAAGCGATAGGCGCGGAATCGCCGCTGTTCGACGCCCTGTTGTTGATGGAGCGCGTGGGCAGGGATTTCCTGTGGGTGACGGAGGGGGGAAGACTTGCGGGCATCCTGCTCAAAGAGGATATCCGGCGGGTAGCGGATCGCGACCGGGCCCGATGAATCACCCCCTTGCGAGGCCCTTCATGCCGCTGCTTTCCTCAACCCCTATGCCGGTCAAGCTTTCGACCGCCGGAAAATGATAATGAGGGAGGGTTGGGCTATAATTAGGCGTGGCCGCGCTACCGGGACCGGCTTAGGACCATCCCGCGTGGCGGCGGCGTCCTGAAGGCGGAGATGCCTTCTTTCCTCCGTGCTTTCAGGGAGGGACGGTTCGATCGCATCAATCGAGAGGAAGGAGCATCGCGATGAAGACGAAGGTCACCGAGATCCTGGGGATAGAGCACCCCATACTGCTCTCCGGCATGAGCTGGATAAGCGTCCCCAAGATGGTCGCCGCGGTGTCCAACGCCGGGGGACTGGGGCTTCTCGCCACCGGGGTCCTGGACGCGGACGAGACGCGCGCGGCGGTGAGGGAAATCAGGAGCCTGACCGACAAACCCTTCGGCGCCAACGTGTCCCTGCTCTTTCCGGGGGCGGCGCAAAACGCCGCGGTGCTCCTCGAGGAAAAGGTGCCGGTTATCAACTTCTCCTTGGGCAAAGGGGACTGGATCGTCCAGGCCGCCCACGAGTACGGGGGCAAGGTACTGGCCACGGTCACCAACCTTCGCCACGCCAAGCGCGCCCAGGATTACGGATGCGACGGCGTCATCGCCACCGGCAACGAGGCGGCGGCCCACGGAGAGCAAGTCACGACCTTTTGCCTTGTTCCCAGCCTGGCCTCGGGCCTCGACATACCGGTTATCGCCGCCGGAGGCGTAGGGGACGGCAGGGGCCTCGCGGCCGCCTTAGCCCTGGGAGCGGAAGGCGTGGCCATGGGCACCCGCCTCATGACCACGGTGGAGAGCCCCCTTCATCAGAACTTCAAGCAGCTCTCCCTGGAAAAGGACGTTTACGATACCCTTTACTCCAAGAACTTCGACGGCCTGTGGTGCCGCGTCCTCGACACCCCCGCGGCGCGAAAGGCCATCAAGCACGGGTTGACCCCCCTTGACCTACTGAAAGCCATCCCGAACTCTCGCGCCATCGCCAAGATGCTCAAATTGCCCTACTACAAGCTTTTCATCGGGGTGCTGGCTTCGGGCTGGGAGAACGCGCGGCAGCTGGCCTTCATGGCCAACGCCTTCAAGCAGATCCGCGTGGCCACCGAAAACGGCGACGTGGAGAACGGCGTGCTCCCCGTGGGACAGGTAACCGGGCTCCTGCACGATGTCCCCACTGTTCAAGAGGTCATCGAGAGGACGGTGCGGGAGGCGGAGGAAGTGATCAAACGCCTGGGAGAGAAAACCGCGGGCTAGCGAAACGTTCATCCCATTAAGCGAGGCCCTGAGCGAACGGCGCCCGTTCCAGCGGGCGCCGTTCGCTCTCCGAGGCCCAGGTATAGAGCGTGCCTCTTTGTGGCGACCATGACCATGGGACCATGGAGAGGGCGTGATAAGGAATGCGGCGGCTATGGGCAACAGCCCGTTCCCGGCAACCACGGCTGGGGAAGGCTTTTTTTCGTGCGGCCTTGTATATAAGTTGATTATGTTTTACAATTTATTGCATGGCTACCGAGCAAGATAAACTGCGTGAAGCTGTTCAGGCGGAGTCGGTGCGACGCGAGGGCCTGGCGTATCCGCTCATCGCCATGGAATCGCTCAGAGGCATCGCCGAGCGCACCGGGGCTTCGCTGCGCGAGGTGGAGTCCGAAGCCCTCGCGGCGGGGGTGGTTCCCATCCGCTACCAGCGCAACATAGGCACCATCGGTGTCGAGGGACAGCTGAGGCTGATCCTCTCCCGGGTGGGGATCTGCGGGCTGGGCGGGCTGGGCGGTTACGTGGCGGAGGAGCTGGCCCGTTTCGGGGTGGGGTTTCTGGCGCTGGTGGACGGCGACCTCTTCGAGGAAAGCAACCTCAACCGCCAGCTCCTATGCTCGGAGGGCGACCTGGGACGACCGAAGGCGGAAGCGGCGGCCGAGCGCATAAGATCCGTCAACCGCGCCACCGAGGTCGTCACCATGCATCGCAGGATCACCGCCATGGAGGAAGCCGCCGATTTTTTCGCGCCATGCCAAGTGGTGGTGGACGCGCTCGACAACGTGCAGACGCGCCTGCTGCTGGAGGAATGCTGCGCCGCGCTGGGCATTCCCCTAGTCCACGGGGCCATCGCGGGAAACACCGGCCAGGTCATGACCGTATATCCGGGAGACCCGGGCCTCAAAGCCCTCTACCCCCCCGGAGAAGACCGCGGCGTGGAGGTGACGGAGGGCAACCCTCCCACCACTCCCGCCCTGGTGGCCTCGCTGCAGGCACAGGAGGTGGTAAAGGTCCTCTGCGGGGGGGAGACCATCCGCCACGGGTTCCTGCTGCTCGACACCGCCGCGAACGCCTTCGAGTTCATACCCCTGGCATAGCCTGACCGCTCCTTTGCCTGCGCTCGGTCATGCCCTCTGCCGGGGCGCGCGGTCCCGTTTGCGGCGGGTTTCCCGGCGCTGAAGCCCTCGCTTCCGCCGCCCAGCCCCATTCCCTCCCGCACAAGAGCGGTTTGACCAGCCGGCGCAGAGCCGGCTGGGGAGAAAAGGAAGAGATGTATGAAAAAGCTTGCCTATCGCAACTCGCGGCTTTATCTCGGCGCCTCCGTGGCCGCCGCTTTCCTGGCCGCCCTCAGCCTCTTCCTCTACCTGCGCGACATGCGGACGCACATGGCCCAGGGAGGGAGGCTGGTGCCCATGGTGGTGGCGGCCAGAGACATGGCGGCGGGTGAGGTGCTCGACCCCTCCTCTTTGCGCCTGGCCGATTTTCCCGAGAACTATCTCTTCCCCGGCGCCTTCATGGACCCCAGGGAGGTTGCGGGCGCCGCCCTGCGCGGGCCGGTGGGCGAGGGGGAGCCGCTGCTGGCAAGCTCCCTGCTCTTACCGGGAGATAACGGCCTGGCGCCTTCAACCCTGGGAAGGGATTTTCGAGCCTATCCGCTTCCCGCCGCGGCGGTGGCCTTCCCCGCGAGCGAATTGCGGGAAGGAAGCCGCGTGGATATCCTCGCGCTTGCAGGCGACTCGGCGGAATTGCTGCTCGAGAACGTGGAGGTCATATGCGTTTACGGCGGGCGCGTCACGGCCACGGAGGAATACATGGGGTCTCCGTCCACCTCTTCTCCCTGCATACTCCTGAAGCTGACGCCGGAGGAGGCCTGCCGCATGGCGGCCGCGCGTGACCGGGGGGAGGTGGAGATGCTGTTGCGCCCCGATTGAGTCCGTACATCTCGACTTTAAAGGCCATGTCTTCACGCCTGCTATGCGCAGGGCTTTGCGAGCAGATCCACCTCCGCCCAATCGCCGCGCCATTCAACTCCATGCCTTCACGGGCCGATAATTCATAGGCGAAAACCACGACCAGGGGAGGGATCGAGGATATGGCCGGAAAGAGGCACGTGCTCCTGGCGGATGACAACAAGCTCGTGGTCAAGGTGACCAGCTCCATCCTGGAGCAGGCGGGGCACAAGGTGGACGTGGCCTGGGACGGCCTGGAGGCCGCCGTCAAGGCCTTCTCCCTCATGCCCGACCTCCTCATCCTGGACATAGAGATGCCTAAGATCAAGGGATACCAGGTCTGCCGGCTGCTTAAGGAGGATCCTCTCACTTCCTGGCTGCCCATAATCATGCTCACAGGGCGCGAACACCAGAGCGACATGTTCTGGGGGATCAAGACCGGCGCCGACGCCTACATCACCAAGGGCTTCCGGCCCGAGCACCTGCTGGAGAAAGTGGAGGAGCTGCTCTCCAAGGAGGGCGAATACCGCGAGCAGAAGGAGCTTTCCCGTAAACGCCGCCGCAAGGACATCACCGATGCCTATATCATCGACAAGATAACCGACCTGCTGGACCGCAAGTTGTTCGAGACCACCATATTGAACGATTTCGCCTCCCTGTCGGGATCGATGCAGGATTTCACGGAGACGCTGGCCTCGGTGTTCGAAAACCTGGACCGGATCTTCGACTACCTGGCGGGCGGCCTCTTTCTGCTGGAGGAGAAAGAGCTTTACCTATACGTCAACAGGTCCATAAGCAGCGATCTTCTCGACGAGACGGCCGAGGAGACGCTGCGCACGGCCACGGGATACGCCTGGAGCGGGGAGGATTCTTCCCTCGTGGAGCGCACGGTCATCAAAGAGGGAGCGGTGGAGGAGCGGGAAGAGGAAAGCCGGCCCGAGCTCGCTTTCGTGCACATCCCCTTGACCTCGCATAATAAGGTCATAGGAGTGCTCCTGGTGGCCGGACCGGCGACCCCCGCCTTTCGCCGCGACGCCCCCTCCATACTCAACCTGGTGAGGAACGAGCTGACCATGATCGTGGACAACGCCAGGCTTTATGAGGAGGCCAAGCGCATGGCCATCACCGATGGGCTGACCAGGATATACAACCACCGCTTCTTCCAGGAGCTGTTCGAGAAGGAATACAAACGCGCCGTGCGCTACAATACCACCTTTTCCCTCATCATGATGGACATAGATTTCTTCAAGCGCCTCAACGACACCCACGGACACCTCTACGGCGACGAGATCCTGCGCGAGATGGCCGCCTTGGTGAGGGGATGCCTCAGGACCATGGACGTCCTGGCGCGATACGGAGGGGAGGAATTCGCCATCCTGCTGCCGGAGACCGACCTCGAGGACGCGGTGCTCACCGCCGAGCGCATACGCATGGCGGTCTCCAACCATGACTTCCCCCTCTCAAGGGGAAAGAGGGTCACGGTCACCGTGAGCCAGGGGGTCACCTCTTTCCCGGCCCCGGACATCAAGGAGCGCTCCGACATCGTGGCCAAGGCCGATGCCGCCCTCTACGAAGCCAAAGAGGCCGGCCGCAACTGCGTGCGCTTCCGCGCTTGAGCCGATGCCCGGCCGCCGTGCGCCCGCGCCCCGCTGAGGAGTCCCCTTTGCCTTTCCGCAAGCGGGGGACCCGGCTTAAGCGCCGCGCAATTGCCTCCAGAGGTTAAGGGCGCTTTCCGCGGCCATCTCGGTACCCACGCCCCGCGCCCCCGCATCGGCGCCCACGAGGTAAAGGCCCTCGATGGGAGTGATGTTGCCCGGTCGCTTCCTTCCCACCTGGTGGCGGTTCTGAGCGACGCCGATCACCTCTCCTGTCCATCTGCCGGAAATCTCGGAGATATAGCGGGTATCGGTGCGTATCTTCCAAACCACGTGATCCTCTATCCCCGGGAAGAGGTCGCGCATGGTGTTCTCTATCCTGTCCAGCATCTCCTCGCATATCGCCTTGACCTGGTCGCGGTCCTCAAGGCCGGGGGGCGCCAGGGAGCCCGCCAGCACCATCTGGCAGCCGGGGGGCGCCAGGGAGGGATCCGCGGCGGAGGGCACGGGGACGAAGATGGCCGCCTGGCGCTCCACCAGCTCCGCATCGCGGAAATCGGGGAAATAGCAGAAGAGGTGGGGCTTCACCACCTCGGCGTCCAGGGCGTACTTGACGCTCACGGCCCCGAAGGAGAGACGCAGCGAATCCACCATGGCCAGGTAACGGTCGGGGAAGTTATGCCGTCCCGCCATGGCCACCGTCTCCTTTATACCGTTGTTGCTGATCACCACGTCCGCGGGGATGAAGCCGCCCGCCTCCACGCCCCTGACCTTGCCGCCTTCCACCACGATGCCCTCCACCGGCGTGGAGAAACGCACCTCGCCGCCAAGCGCTTCCAGCGCCTCGAGATAGGCCATGGGCACCGCCCGCATGCCCCCCAAGGGGTAGCACAGGTTCTTTTCCTTTGCCTGGCTGGAAAAGCAGAGGATGAACTCGCCCGCCGAGGCGGCCCTGCGCGATATGCACATATACATGCCGGTAAAGCCGTCCAGCACCCGGTTGAGCTGCTCGTCGTCGACGAATCCGGCGATATAATCGGAGAAGGACACCTCGTCCAGCTCCTCCAACTCCTGGGGAGAGCGTTCCCTGGCCATGTCCTTAAAGAGGGCGCGGGCGCCTTCGCGGTTCTCCGGCAGGACTCCTACCTGCTCGAAGAGGCTGTTCAACGCCTCCTCATCGTCCATGTCCTGGGATAATATGGCAGTACGTCCCCCGGTGGTGAACTGCATCGCCGGCTCCAGCCTGCGAAATCGAATATCCGCACCCACGATGTTCGCGATCTCGCCCATGGGCCCCTTATCTCCCCGGGCCAGCCAGTGCACGCCCGTATCGTAGACGAACCCTTCACGCTCGAAGCTCGCGGCCTTGCCGCCCGCATAGCTGTTGCGCTCGAGCACCGTGACATCGGCGCCCTCCTTGGCCAGCAATGCGGACACCGCGGAGCCGCCTATGCCCGTGCCTATCACCAGCACCTTCCTGCCCTTTAGGCCTCCCGCCATTTCGCACCTCCTGTAGCGCCGGGAAACGTTGCCTTTCCCCGCCCTTCTCATGCAGGCTAAACCGCGATTACCACGCTCGGGGCGCTCCCCCGCACGGCCCGCGTCCTCGAAAGGAGTAGAAACCCAAGACGCTTTTGGTACCCCGATTAAGTCACTTCATCCCCGGTTAAGCGCAAGACTTTGAAAAAAAGTAGAAACCCAAGATACCTTTGGGGCCGTCGAGCACGCGGCGCGACGTTTTCTACTCGGCATCCTGGGTTCCTACCTACGTTCCGGACGCGCAAGCCTGAAAAGCGCTCCAATTCAGGTTTTCCCCCGAGTCCAGCCGGAACGGTTAAATAATATCACCATCGACGTAGGTGTCAATAGGGTGGGGGGTAAAAAATGCGGGGAGATCGTAAACAAACCATATATTGCCATATTAAGCCTTGACCGTGCGCTCCCGGGACTGCTTCCAGCCTGCAGCCGAAGCCATCATGTCTGCTATGATGTATGAACACGGATAGGAACTAGCGAGGAGGTAAGGATGACGGCTTGGAAGGTCAAGGGATGCCTCGTGCCCCTGGTGACGCCCTTCGACGCTCAGGGCAGGGTAGATGAGCAGGCCCTCCGCAACCTGGTGAACTACCTCATCGACGAACAAGCGGCCGACGCCCTCATCCCCTGCGGCACCACCGGGGAGTCGCCCACCCTCAGCCACGAGGAGCACATGCGGGTGATCGAGGTGGTCTGCGAGGAAACCGCGGGAAGGGTACCGGTCATCGCAGGCACCGGCAGCAACAGCACCGCGGAGGCCATCGCCATGACCGTGGCGGCGGAAAAGCTGGGCGTGGACGGCAGCCTACAGGTCAGCCCCTACTACAACCGCCCCAGCCAGGAGGGTATATACGAGCATTTCAAGGCCATCGCGGAAAGCACCTCCCTCCCCATCATCCTTTACAACATCCCCTTCAGGACCGGCAGGAATATAGAGGTAGAGACCATGCTCCGCCTCTCCGAGATCGAAAACATCGTGGGCGTAAAGGAGGCTTCGGGGGACATCCTGCAGGTCAGCGCGGTGATCGAGGGCGCCCGCGAGGCGGGGCGCGATTTCTATGTATATTCCGGGGAGGATGCCGTCACCTTCCTGGTGCTCTGCCTGGGCGGTCAGGGATGCATAGCGGCGGTGGGACACGTCCTCGGCAAGGAATTCGGGCGCATGTGCAGGCTGGTATGGGAGGGGAAGACGGAGGAGGCGCGGGAGATACATTTTAGCGTTCTTCCCTTGGTGCGCGCCCTCTTCTGTGAGCCCAACCCCACCGCCATCAAGCAGGCGCTGAACTGGATGGGGGTGCCGGTGGGGGGAGTACGCCTCCCCTTGGCGGGCATGACCGATAAGGGCAAGGAGACGCTGCGAGAGGCCATGGTGCGGCTGGGCAAAGCGTCTTCCCAGGACTGCGTCTGACCTAGGTCTTATTGCGTGGCTCTCATGCGCAGGCGGGGA